>PATH01000023.1 GCA_002712325.1 Acidimicrobiaceae bacterium
GCTCAGTTGGCAGAGCGATTCACTCGTAATGAATAGGTCAGGGGTTCGATTCCCCTCTCGGGCTCAAAAGTTCAATCAATAATCAATACGGCATAGCCAACGCTTTTCGGTAAACTATCTATATGGCCGATCAGAATCAATTCGTTGAAAAAGCAATGCCTTATATGGATCAGCTCTATTCACATGCTTTACGTCTTGCTAAAAATCCTGCTGATGCCGAAGACCTAGTTCAAGAAACATACCTAAAAGGATATAAAGCATTTGAAAGCTTTAACGAAGGAACCAATCTCAGAGCATGGCTATTCCGCATCCTGACAAATAGCTTTATAAACACGTATAGAAAAAAACAAAGAAGCTTTGATGAACATAAGGTTGAAGACATTGAATCCATCTATCTTTCAACTAATTTAGAAACTTCTTCAAGTCGTCACCTTGGCATTAGTGCTGAGGAAGCGCTTTTCGAAAGACTTACTGATGATGAAATTCAGATAGCTATAGATTCCCTTCCCAGCAGCTATAAACAAGTAGTTCTTCTAGCTGATGTTCAGGGATTTTCTTACAAAGAAATTGCCGAGATTTTAGAAATCCCAGACGGAACAGTGATGTCAAGATTACATCGAGCCAGAGCAAAGCTGAAGGATCAACTACTTGACTACATGACCTCACGAAGATTGATTTACCAAAACCATGATCATGTTCCGGAAGATTTAGAAACTGCAGGGATAGCATCAAATGACTGAAAAAATGAACCTGCCTTCAAATAGTAACTCTGGCCTTTCTCGGAAAAGTAGTGAACTAAAAAAGTTTATTGAGTTACCAACAGAGCATATATGTGAAGATTCAGAGAAACTTATCATGCGTGTACTTGATGGAATACCTAACCCATCGGTAATACAATCAGTCAGAAATCACTTTGGCATGTGCGTACAGTGCACTAATGCATTTGAAATAGAAATACGGTTCAAGTTAGCAATGGCACAAAAAGATACAGTGAAAGCTCCTCCAGCTTTACAATTAAAGATAAGCGAAACTCTCCAAAGAATTGATTTAGGCGAAATTGGTATAGCGGACCTTTAGAAACCTAAATATTTCTACCTTCTCTGTGTTTAAGGTGTCAGTAGACACTGATTTACGAGTACGATTTGTATATGCAAATTTTAGCTGCGGAATGGCACTGGTGGTTAGCGGTCGTACTCACTCCTGCCACTGTGTTGACTGTACTCGCAGTTATTGGTGGATATTTCGTTAAAGTCGTGCGACCAAAGTACCCACCAAAGTATAAGAAACCTAATCCGGAACTGTAACGTGACCGATACATCGGTCGATTGGGAATTAGCGCGACAAGTTGCAACAAAAATCGGAGACCGAAATAGTGCTGTATCTTCCTATCATTACGCAACACTTTCGCCGGATTTTGAACGATTCACAGCCCAAGCAGAGGACCTCGTAGCTGAGACAACTGGTTTAGTTTCTCAAATGGGTAAAGCCCGTGGCAGAGTCGCAGACAGGCCAATGTGGATTGACGCAAACATCGATTCATTTCAACGTTTACTCAAACCATTATCAAAAAAGTTAACAAATCCTGATACCTCATTACTGAAAGAGTTTGGGTCAAAAGCTAGCGGAGCAGAAATGGGGTTGTTGCTTGGGTGGATGTCAGGCAGAGTCCTTGGCCAATATGACCTACTAATTATCGAAGATGAGAATCCTGAAGACCAAGACATCGTCTACTATGTCGGACCCAACGTCCTAGCTATTGAAAAGAAATATGGTTTCCCTCCAGAAGAGTTCCGCCTTTGGTTAGCTCTTCACGAGTGTACACATAGAGCCCAATTCACCGGAGTTCCATGGTTAAGGGATCATTTTCTTGGCTTAGTCAATAAAACCTTAGAGTCTGTTGACCCTGACCCGGAGATGCTACGTGACGCTGCAAAAAGAATAATCGAAGCAAAAAAAACAGGTGAAGATATTTTTGAAGATGGAGGATTGCCTGCTTTATTTACCAGTCCTGAGCAGCGTAAAACCTTAAATCAAATCTCTNGAATGATGAGTTTACTTGAGGGTCACGGAGACGTAACTATGGATCGCGCAGGAGCCGGCCATGTAACCAATGCTGATGTTTTCGCAAAANCCTTCAGAGCCAGAAGAAACTCAGCAAAGGGCCTAACTAGAATCTTTCAAAAGATCGCCGGTTTTGAAGCAAAACTTAATCAATACCAAGCAGGTGAAAAATTTATCGAAGAAGTCGAAAGTTCAGGGGGAACGCAACTTCTTAATAGAGCATGGGANAAGCCAGAGAATTTACCCAANCTTGATGAGATTAAATCTCCACATGAGTGGATTGAACGAATCAATAATCAATAATTTACCGGCGTTTCTTAATAAGATACTTAAAGATGACCAATGTGATTAGAGAGCTATTAGACCGTTGTACTTTCCCTGAAGGCCCACTGGAGTGTGCAGTCTCTGGAGGAGCTGACTCTATGGCTCTTTTAGTATTGGCGACACAAGTGAGTACTGAAGTAAAAGCAATACATGTCGATCATGGAATACGTGAGAATTCTCAAGANGAAGCAGATTTNGTATTTCAAAATGCGCAGACATTAGGAGCTGACTTTGAATCACTAACGATAAAAGTACAACCTGGTACCAATCTTGAAGCTAGAGCAAGAAAAGCACGGTATTCAGTTCTCCCCAAGAACGTACTCACAGGACACACTGCAGATGATCAAGCAGAGACTATTCTATTAGCTCTAATGCGAGGCAGTGCCTGGCATGGTCTCTCAGGTATCCGCCCCTCCCCGCAACGACCCATTCTAAAATTAAGAAGAACAGAAACTGAAGCAGTCTGCCAAGAATTTAGCATTGACTTCTTCAGGGATCCGTCAAACAAAAATTTGCTGTTCCGACGTAACCAAATCAGACATGAAGTTCTCCCGCTTTTGAATTCAATATCAGATAGAGATCTTGTTCCAATTCTTGAAAGGCAAGCAGACATATTGAGGTCTGGAGCCGATTTCCTAAAAGTTGAATCCGAAAAGGTAGATCCAACCAAGTGTGATGAGCTATTGGCAGNTCATTCTGCAGTCGCTAGAGAATCAATACGGAACTGGATATGGAAAAATCGAGATGATGATCATCCGCCAGACATTGCAACTATTGACCGAGTGCTTGCAGTTGCTTCTTTGGAGATGCGCTCCACTGATATTGGATCTGGATGGAGAGTGGAAAGGACAAATAGAATNCTAAGGATTGTTCCTCCAAAAGAAATCTAGGACATACACAAATCTATTCAATATCTGNGTTAGTGTGCCGGAGTTATGAATGATCAATTAAAACCTCCAGGACAAGTCCTGCTCAGCGAAAAACAAATACAAAACCGAATAGAAGAACTCGGACAACAAATTACAAAGGACTATGAAAACAAGGCNCCNTTATTAATNGGAGTTCTTAAAGGAGCCTTCATTTACATGGCAGATCTAGCTCGAGCGATNTCGCTACCCATTGAATTTGATTTCATGGCAGTATCTTCCTACGGNAACGCNACCAAAACTAGCGGGGTGGTTCGAATAGTCAAAGACCTTGATATAGATCTAAGCGGACGAGATGTAATTGTTGTTGAAGATATTATTGATAGCGGCCTTACACTCAACTATTTAAGAAAAAATCTTGAATCTAGGGGCCCAACTTCACTGGAAGTTTGCGCACTTCTCGTGCGTTCTGGACGGCAAGCCGGTGAATTAGGTTTGAAATATGTAGGCTTTGAAATTCCACCAGATTTCGTAATCGGATATGGACTTGATGTAGCAGAAAAGTATAGAAATCTCCCAGATCTCTGGAGTTATGACCCAGCTCTTGATTAAAAACTACTATCAGTCCGGAAATGTTGCATAAGATAGCGATATCAAGGGTGGAATAGCTCACACAGGTACTAAGATTCTGTGAAGGCTAAACCTAGTAGGAGATAAAGTTGCGCCAGTTAAATATGAGAGGAAAATGGGCAGAGGGAATACAGCCACGAAACCTCATCTGGATCATTACTGATCGACTAGCAGTTTGTGAACGCCCCGGAGGGTATGGCCCGCAGCACAGAAAAGTGAGACGTGTTGAGGAGCTCATTTGGATACGAAGAAATGACTTCAAAAGGGTTATTTCAATAATCCCCGCTAATCATAATCTCCATAACTATGAAGAATTTGATATTGAATGTGTTCATCGTCCCGTTTCCATAGGAGGACACCTAAATACAGTTCTGAGTGTCCTTTACTCCGACCTCAATAAATTGATTAAAAATAACGAACGATTGCTTCTTCATCATGAAGAAGTCGGAGATACGGTTGGGGGAACTCTTGCAGGTTATCTCGTATGGAATGGATTTATTGAATCTGTTCCAGAGGCAATAACCAAAATGGAGAAGACTCTAAAGCGAGTAATTGGTCCGACAGGTAGGGAAATAGCTTCTGCTTCGGAGNATCTACCGACTCCGGAAGAAATGATTGCGTTAGATCAAGAAAGATTAGCGGAACTAGANGCCCTGCAAGCCGAAGAACAAATNGTAGAATAGTTTCACAATGGGACGAGCATTTCTTGGACTTGGTTCTAATCTTGGAGAAAAGGAAATCTTTCTGAGGGAAGCTGTGGACTCTTTTCAAGATCTNAAAGCAGTATCCGGTATTTACGAAACTGAACCAGTAGGAGGCCCAGAACAGGATTCATATTTAAACATAGTTATNGAACTTGACACTGATCTTGGAGCCCGAGAACTTTTAGAACATGCTCAAGTGCTTGAGAAAAAAGCCAATCGTGAACGAGAAATTAGGTGGGGTCCAAGAACGCTTGATGTTGATGTTCTTTGGGTAGAAGGCGAAAAAGTAAATGAATCTGATCTCATAGTGCCTCATCCAAGGATGAAAGAAAGGGCTTTCGTGATGATTCCACTTGGGGAGTTAGATCCAGATTTTCTAGATGACTGGGATGACCCTAATGAAGGTGAAGTTCGCCGATTGAGAGACTGGTGAACACTCCTACCGTAAGAATAATAGGGCCGGGCAGGGCAGGGCTAAGTTTCGCCTTAGCACTGCAGTCAATTGGTTGGGACGTAAGGAAGCCACTAGGAAAAGAAGATGACATTACTAATATTGAACCAGACATTGACTTTATTCTGATTACAACACCCGATCACGAAATTGCATCTGTCGCCCAAAATCTAAAGCAAACCAACGCTACTATTGCCCACATATCAGGAGTTACAGAGCTAGGCGCTCTTCTGCCTCACGAAAAGCGAGCATCTTTGCATCCACTTGTGTCAATGCCGACACCGGAAATAGGCAAAAAGAGGCTCCTTGAAAACGCCTGGTTCGCAATTGATGGAGACTCACATATTGAATTGATAGTTGACGTATTAGGTGGGAAGAGATTTTATATTACAGATGACCTTAGGCCTCTTTATCATGCAACTGCATGCATTGCATCAAACCATCTAGTGGCATTAATGGCTCAGGTCGAAAGGCTATCCAATGAGCTCAATATTCCCTTTGATCCTTTTCTCCGTCTTTCTGCGAATACGCTAGAGGGCTTATCTGAACTTAATACTACTGAAGCTTTAACTGGTCCTGCTGTAAGAGGCGATGAAGCTACGATCCATTCCCATTTGGAATCCTTACCTCAAGCGGAAAGATATTTGTATGAATGTCTGTTGCAAGAAGCGAAAGATATCGCTAACCAATCTATTATTAATGAGAGCAAATAGATATGGACACAATAATCACACCCGAAGACTTACAGCACCGTCTAGACGATCTCCGAAATAGTCAAATGTCAATAGGTTTGGTTCCTACAATGGGGTATCTACACGACGGGCATCTTTCACTTATTCGGAAAGCTAAATCTGAAAATGATGCTGTTGTAACAACAATTTTCGTTAATCCACTCCAATTCTCTGCAACAGAAGATTTAGATACCTATCCAAAGGACATAGAGAGCGATACATTTCTCGCTAAAGAAGCAGGAACTGATTTTCTATTTACTCCTAGTCATAAAGAAATGTTTTGTGACGACGTACTGACTGCAGTTTCAGTTCAAGAGATCTCTTCTGTACTTGAAGGTGCTTCACGCCCAACTCATTTCTCAGGGGTTGCTACCATCGTCGCAAAGCTATTTAATATTGTTGGAGTCTGCTCAGCTTATTTTGGGGAAAAGGATTGGCAGCAAATCCAAGTAATAAAGCGGATGGTAAAAGACTTGTCATACCGTGTTGAGATTGAAGGCTGTCCAATTGTCAGAGAGGAAGATGGACTTGCCATGTCAAGTAGAAACGTTTATTTGACTGAAGAACAGCGAAAAGAAGCCGCAAATATTCCGGAATCTTTGTTGAAAGCACATCAAGAGATTAGGGCTGGAGAAAGACAATCAACGATTGTCAAGCGAATAATAACTGAACGGCTAGACAGGTCTTCCGCGATTGAAATTGATTATGTTGAGCTAGTAAACGGAGAGAGTCTTAAAATAACGGATCAAATAGATGAACAAACAAGAGTATTGGTTGCAGTAAAAATAGGTTCAGCACGCCTCATAGATAACATGAACGCTCTAAAGGGACTTGATCGCTAACTTACTCATTTAAATCCCTGAAATGACGTCAAGTCCCTGCGAGACTTAGGAAACATGAATACGCCATATAAATATGAGAGAACAGAAACAGTTGGGGAATTAATTTCCAAGTATTCGCTCATTCCCGATGGAACGGGGTCAGGAGCCCATGTCTCAATCGCTGGAAGAATCATGCAAAGACGTGATCAAGGAAAGGTAGTTTTTGGGAACCTACAAGACAGCTCTGGACGTATACAACTCTTTGCTCCTTCAAAGACAACTCCTGACTTTGAATCATTTTCAGCTTTAAACATTGGCGATTGGATTGGCGTCAAAGGCGAAGTCATGAAAACTAAACGTGGCGAGCTGTCAGTAAAAGTAGATCAATGGGAGATTCTTGCTGAAACAAAAAGACCATTTCCAGATAAATGGCATGGCATAAGTGACCCTGACACACGGTATCGACAACGATATGTGGATATGTGGGTAACAGAAGAAGCTAAAAAAGCTTTTGTCCTTCGAAGCAAATTGATTTCAATGACTAGAAAATGGTTAGAAGAAAAGGAATTCATGGAAGTTGAAACTCCTGTTTTCCACCCAATTCCAGGAGGAGCACTTGCAAAACCATTCATCACTCATCACAATGCACTAGATACAGATCTGTATTTGCGCATAGCACCGGAACTTTACTTAAAGAGGCTAGTGGTTGGCGGTTTCGAGAAAGTATTTGAGATTGCCAGAGTTTTTCGCAATGAAGGTATTTCCAGCAGACATAATCCAGAATTCACGATGCTGGAACTTTATGAGGCTTATGCAGACTGGAATGACATTATGGAGCTTGCTGAAAACCTTATTGAGTACTTAGCTCTGCAATTAACTGGATCCTCAACCGTTTCTTTTGACGGGAAAGATATCGATCTTTCTGCTCCATGGAGAAGAGCATCAATGATTGAGCTGATCTATGAACAGACTGGTCATGGTATTACGTTAGAGACACCTATAGAAGAGTTACGAAATTTATGTAAACAAAATGACATTGAAGTCCAATCTTCATATGGGCCTGGAAAATTGATCCTTGAACTTTATGAGAAGACAGTAGAGCCCAACATTTGGGATCCGTGCTTTGTAACAGAATATCCCAAAGAAGTTTCGCCCTTATCCCGAGACCACCGAGATAAAGATGGCCTCACCGAGAGATTCGAAGGAATTATTGCTGGAAGAGAAATTCTTAACGGCTTTTCCGAGTTGGTTGACTCCGAAGAACAAATGGAACGATTTAAAGACCAGTTAGCAAAGGGTCAATCTGGCGACGAAGAAGCTATGGGCGTAGATACAGACTACGTCCGTGCCCTTGAATTTGGTTTACCGCCAACAGGGGGAATCGGAATCGGAATTGACCGCTTGGTTATGATGTTGGCAGATGTTCAGACAATTAGAGACGTTGTTCTATTTCCAACTCTCCGTCCAGAACAGTAAATTACCCTTCTCTGCGAAACACTACTGATTTAACCTTTAAAATTAGTAGACGAAGCTCTATCTATCAGGTGGTCAGTAGCAGTCTTTAAGGCCGTGGTAGCTTCAGAATCAGGAAGGCTATCTAATGAGGATACTGCCTGGCTTGTCCAATGTCTTGCTCTAGAGAGAGCATCAGACACTCCACCACTCTTTCTAATTAACTCACGAGCCCTATTTCTTTCATCAAGTGAAATTTCATTACCGAGTAAGTCTTTTAATTCTTCTCCGTATTTCGTTGAGAATGCTGCTATCACTGGAAGTGTATAGACCCCTTCAATGAGGTCATTTCCTGCTGGTTTGCCAAGTTCTTCATCGGTAGCCGTTAAGTCAAGTATGTCGTCAATTATCTGAAACGCCATTCCGTATGAATGACCAAAAGCATTAACGGCATCAATGTTGTCACGGGAAAGTTCTGCAGTTAAACCACCAATTTTGCAAGCGGTCGCTAAGAGAGAAGCTGTTTTCCCCGAGATTGACCGTTCGTAAGATTCTAGTGATCGATCAATCATGAATGTTGACTGAAGTTCTAGAATTTGTCCCTCACAAAGTTCCCCAATGGTTTTCGCTAAAAGCCCCGCAACTTCAGTACCTAGAGAAGCAGCTATTTCCGATGCTCGTGCTAGAAGAAAATCCCCAGCTAAAATTGCAGTCAAGTTTCCCCATAATGCATTCACTGATGGAACAGTTCTTCGTAACTTAGCTTCATCCATAACATCATCGTGATAAAGGGACCCAAGATGAACAAGTTCAACTGCAACTCCGCCCAAAAGGACCGATTCAGATACGCTTTCCGCAACTACAGATTCCACCCCACTAGACGCAATTGAAAAACCAGGGCGTACGCGCTTGCCACCAGCAGTTATCAAATGGCTAGCAATTTCAGTTAAATAATCGTTTTCGGCAACAACTGAATCGATAAGTATTTGTTCCAAATGTGATAGGTCATCTTCCAACGTTGGAAGAACAGACAGTGAATTAACGAGTGCCATAAATAAAGTCTAAGCGTGACATCACTCATAGACACCTAAAAATGCCGGATGACACATTTGAAGCAAAGTCGAAAGAATGACTTTACCTAATATTAGAAAAGTATATTTTTCTTTAGAAAATGGGAAGAAAAGTGAACATTTTTGTGTTGTACCAAAGTAACCCGTTAAGTTCGACAATACGGTCTGACAGAAAAGCGGCCACAGAGTACACTAAAAATGTTAGTGAAAGGTTATCACTTTGTTTGAAAGATTTACAGATAGGGCACGAAGAGTAGTTGTTCTAGCACAAGAAGAAGCTCGTCTACTCAACCACAATTACATCGGCACAGAACACATCCTTCTCGGACTAATACATGAAGGCGAAGGTGTCGCAGCAAAGGCTCTTGAATCTCTTGGAATATCGCTTGAAGCTGTTCGAGAACAAGTTGAAGAAATCATTGGGCAAGGCGGATCATCTCCAAGTGGTCACATACCTTTCACACCTCGTGCCAAGAAAGTGTTAGAACTAAGCTTAAGAGAAGCTCTCCAACTTGGTCATAATTACATTGGCACTGAACATATCTTGTTAGGTTTGATCCGAGAAGGCGAAGGTGTCGCAGCGCAAGTCCTTACTAAACTCGGAGCAGATTTATCCCGCGTTAGACAGCAGGTTATCCAACTACTTTCTGGTTACTCAGGTTCTGGAGATCAAGAAAATGAAGGTGGTCGTAAGGGTGAAAGAGCATCAGCGGGAACTGGAGGAAGAGGAGGAGACTCAAATTCCTCAATGGTTTTAGACCAATTCGGGCGAAACCTAACTCAACTTGCAAAAGAGAAGAAGCTCGACCCTGTTATCGGAAGATCTAGAGAAGCCGAACGAGTTATGCAAGTGCTTAGCAGAAGAACAAAGAATAACCCAGTTCTCGTTGGTGAGCCGGGTGTAGGTAAAACAGCTATTGTTGAAGGCTTAGCTAGGTCTATCGCCACCAATGATGTCCCCGAGCCCCTCAGAGGCAAACAGCTTTACACATTGGATCTAGGTGCACTAGTAGCTGGATCCCGCTACAGAGGTGACTTTGAAGAGCGATTGAAAAAGGTTTTAAAAGAAATAAAAACACGTGGAGATATCATTTTATTCATTGATGAATTACACACGCTTGTTGGCGCAGGTGCTGCCGAGGGAGCTATTGACGCCGCTTCAATCTTAAAGCCCATGCTTGCGCGTGGAGAGCTCCAAACTATTGGAGCTACAACACTTGATGAATATAGAAAACACCTTGAGAAAGACGCGGCGCTTGAGAGGCGATTCCAAAAGATCATTGTTGATGAACCTTCCGTATCACACACAATAGAAATACTAAAAGGGCTCCGAGATAGATACGAAGAACACCATAAGGTCACAATTACTGATCAAGCACTCGTTGCTGCTGCAAACCTTGCTGACCGATACATATCAGATCGCCATCTTCCAGATAAAGCTATTGATCTAATAGATGAAGCAGGATCAAGATTAAGACTCAAAAGAATGGAAACACCTCCAGACTTTAAAGAGATTGAAAACGAATTAGCTATCGTTACAAGTGACAAAAAAGCTGCTGTTGAGTCACAAGATTTCGAAGAAGCTGGTCGACTTCGCGACAAAGAAAAAGAGTTGATAACCAAAAAAGAAACAATGGAAGCCGATATGAAAGATTCCGGCATTGATTTCTTTGATGAAGTTGATGAAGAAGCAATCGCAGAGGTTCTATCAGTTTGGACTGGAATTCCCGTATACAAGTTAACCGAAGAAGAAACCGCAAAACTTCTCCGAATGGAAGATGAACTCCATAAGCGAGTCATTGGTCAAGAAGACAGCATAAAGGCTGTAAGTCAAGCAATTCGTCGAACGAGAGCGGGATTAAAGGACCCTAAACGACCATCAGGCTCGTTTATATTCTTGGGCCCATCCGGAGTTGGCAAAACAGAGTTAGCGAAAACCCTTGCAGAGTTCCTGTTCGGGGATGAGCAATCACTGATCAGTTTAGATATGTCCGAATACATGGAAAAACACACTGTTAGTCGCCTAATGGGGTCACCACCAGGATATGTAGGTTATGAAGAAGGAGGACAACTCACAGAAGCTGTAAGAAGAAAACCATTTTCTGTAGTTCTCTTTGATGAGATAGAAAAAGCTCACCCAGATGTGTTCAATGCCCTTCTCCAAATACTTGAAGAGGGAAGATTAACCGATAGTCAAGGAAGATCAGTTGATTTCCGCAATACCGTACTTATCATGACATCTAATCTAGGGACACGCGACTTAAGGAAAGCTAATCTTGGTTTCACAAACAGTGATGAATCTGTTTCCTATCAAAAGATGAAAGAAAAGGTCACAGAATCACTTAAAAATCATTTCAGGCCTGAATTTTTAAATCGCGTAGACGAAACCATCGTATTCCACGAGTTATCAAAGGCTGAAGTAACTCAGATAGTTGATTTAATGGTTGCCAGAGTTACTGAACAGCTTGAAATGCAAGGAATGGGATTAGAGGTCACCGTTGAAGCAAAGCACTATCTAGCTGATAGAGGATACGACCCTGAGCTCGGAGCCAGGCCTTTACGAAGGGCAATCCAGCGACTCGTCGAGGACCCTTTATCGGAGAGGTTACTATTGAAAGAGTTCACTGCAGGACAAATAATAGTTGTTGATATAAATAATGAAGTAGACAATGAAACTGACAGCAAGATTGTTTTCAAAGCAGTAGAAGGATTTGAGCCTCCATCAGTAGAAGAATTTATTGCAGCTGAATAGCCGGCATGAGTCAACGTACTCTCATGTTGGCGGTACTATGCAAGTGTGCAAATTAAAACAAAATCACTAGCATCAATTCTATTAGCCATACTGCTATTAGCTGCGGGTTGCACAATCCAATTGCGAGTCAAAATAGATTTAGCAGAAGATGGATCGGGTCAGATAACTGCAGGTTTTGGACTAGACGAGGAAGCTAGGAATCAGCCTGCCTTGCAAAATGTTGAAGAAGTTTTGAAAACAAGTGACCTAAATACAGCTGGCTGGGAATTTGAAAGTGCCGGGCTGGGCCCTGATGGAAGGGAATGGTTTGAATCAACGAAATCATTTACTGACCCCAACGACTTACAAAAAGTGTTAAACGAACTAACAAACTCTCCCAATGCCTTTAAAGATTGGCAATTCTCTTCAGAGATAACAAGCAAAACTCGAGACTTTGCAGTCTCCGGTGTTGTTGATCTAACAGATAGCCTCAGTTTATTTACAGATGAAGCTCTAAATAATTTATTAGAAGAGCCTCCATTAGGGATACCAATAGAAACACTCGAAGAATCATTAGGAATACCAATAAATGAAACTGTTTCGTTAGAGATTATTATCAATCTTCCAGACCAAAGTAATGAGGAGATAATTAATGTTCCTTTAGGGGAACAAAGAGTCATTGAAGTAACAGGAAATAGTGAACATAGAATCGCTCAGATCCTTGATTGGGTGGTCTTAGCAATTATTGCTCTTTTGGCGCTCTCAATAGTTCTCGCAATCCTCAATTGGTATTTGGACAAGAGGTATGAGCAAAGACAATTACAGCGGCGACCATCTCCTATCGTCCAACAGATTCCAGGAAAAGAAACTGCAGGCTTTCAACAGCTCTCAAATCAAACAGAACGTCTTCAATTACTAGTAATTGATCCTTATGGAATCATTTTCAAAGAAGAAACGACACCATTAGAACACTTAAATTCGTTCATAAAAAGCAAAAAAGAAAATATTGACCATCAGAAGCTTTTAGATCTTCACCGATCGGGGACTATGGGAAAGCTAACTGCATCCGAATTTTGGAATCAAGTGGGTCTAACTGAAAATGCAGACTCTCTTAATCTTGAATATGTTAAAAGCCTTCAATTCCGTAGCGGAGGCAAAGACTTTCTTAAAAATCTTCATAAACGAGGGATCGCTGTGTCAGTAGTGACCAATGATTTCGCTGAATGGTCCACTCAGATTTGTGAAATCCACGGACTTCAGGGTATCCGTCCTTGGATTACAAGCTCCGAATACGGTGTCCTCAAACCAGATCCAGCAATTCTAGAAATACTTAACAGGACTTCGGGTGTCGCCTACCAATCTTGTCTTGTGCTCGATACAGCAACAAATTTCCTCGATACTGCAAAGACTCTAGGTATGAAAACAGTTCATCTTAACGCAGAGGAAAATAAAGCAGATCTGAACCATAAACATCCTAGTGTCCGAAGGCTAAACGAATTTTTCAAAGGAAAATGACCTTTACGTAGACCTTATTTCAAGTTGTTTTCGGTCAAGAATGATGTACTTTTCGCCACTTTGAGAAAGCCAACCTAATTTTATGAATGATGAAATTGATTTATTTACACGCTCTCTGGACGCACCAATCATTCCTGCTAGTTCTTCTTGAGTAATCGGTAATTGGAATATTCTCTATTTCCTCTTTTTCTTTCACTTTACCTTCAATATATTCACAATATAGGTCTAAAATATTTGCTGAGCTAATATTATACCAAGATAAAGTCAATATGATCGTAAAGAAGAATTTTTTAATCATATGACTAATTTTCAATAAACCCTTCATCTAACATCTTTAATTCCCATTGCATATATAGCATTTCAAAAGCTTTCATACCTTTCTCAATTTCATCGTTAGAGAAACTGCTAGATCCTGTTTCATTTAATTTTTCATCTAG
>PATH01000024.1 GCA_002712325.1 Acidimicrobiaceae bacterium
TTTCTTTGCTGGAGCCATTTGGTAATTTCTTTCTTGATTTTTAAACAATAAACAATAACCTTAGGGGCGGATTCTAGCGGGAACTTTTAAAAAAATCTGTGATAGTTAAGAAATGCTTATTGCATGAAGGATTCTGCAAAACTTTTTCTTTTTCACTTTTCGCTCGGTAGACAACGAGGTAGGAATTTAAGCAGTAATATACAACCGGATAACAATTGGAAAGCACAATGAGTGGCGAAGAGAAATTAACTCCATATCCCGAAGTTCCGGCCAAACCAGATCTCCCAGAGATTGAAAAAAAGGTCCTTTCAGAATGGGGCATCTCAAAAACGTTTGAGCGCACTGTCTCGCTCAGGCCAGAGGAATCAGAATACGTATTTTACGATGGACCCCCCTTCGCTAACGGCTTACCCCATCACGGGCATTTATTAACCGGATATGTTAAGGATGTCATTCCCCGCTACCAAACAATGCGCGGGAATAGAGTTGAACGAAGATTCGGGTGGGATTGCCATGGGCTACCAGCCGAGATGGAAAGTGAGAAACAACTACAAGTTTCCGGCCGAGCAGATATCACAGAATTTGGAATAGAAAAATTTAATGCGCACTGTCAGGACTCTGTCCTTAAGTACACAGATGAGTGGGAAAAGGTAGTAACCAGACAAGCTAGATGGGTTGACTTTGAGAATGACTATAAGACCATGGACCTTGATTATATGGAGTCCGTCATGTGGGCTTTCAAACAACTATGGGATAAAGACCTCATATACGAATCCCAACGAGTAATTCCATATTCATGGGGTGCTGAAACGCCGTTATCAAATTTTGAGATAAGGCTTGATGATGCCACAAGACCACGCCAAGATCCTGCTGTAACTGTTGCGTTTGACCTATTGAATGAAGAAGGAACAGTTGAATCAATACAAATCCTTGCTTGGACTACAACACCTTGGACGCTTCCCAGCAACTTGGCCCTTGCAGTAGCACCAGATAAGGAATACGCACTTGTTGAAACTCTAAAAGGTAACTACATCCTTGGTGAGGAGACCATTGCGGCATTCGAAGAGGTTTTTGGAGATTTCAAGATTATTGAAACCTTTAAAGGGCAGAAAATAGTCAACCGAAGATACCAGCCTATTTTTCCTTATTTCCAAGACTTAGATGATAAAGCGTTCAGAATCATAGAAGGCGATTTTATTGAAATGGATGAAGGAACCGGAGTTGTTCATATCGCCCCTGGATTTGGTGAAGACGACCAAAGAATTGCTGATAATAACGGAATACCCACAGTTGTCCCTGTTGATGATGAGGGAGCTTTCACTGATGAAGTCACGGACTGGTTTGGAGTGAATGTTTTTGATGCTAACCCACTAATCATAAAGAATCTAAAAAAGTCAGGTCGGGTAATCAGACATGATACTTACGAACATAATTATCCTCACTGCTGGCGAACAGACACACCTATAATCTACAGAGCTGTTCCATCTTGGTACGTTAAAGTCACAGACATCAAAGACCGACTTGTTAACATCAATAAGGAAATCAATTGGATTCCAGAAAATGTGCGCGAAGGGCGCTTTGGGAAATGGCTTGATGGGGCTAGAGATTGGTCTATAAGTCGAAACCGATTTTGGGGTTCCCCCATTCCCGTCTGGAAAAGTGATAANCCTGAATTTCCTCGCATAGATGTCTACGGGAGCCTTGATGAGCTAGAGAAGGATTTCGGAGTTCGACCGACAAACCTCCACCGACCTTTTATTGATGAATTAACTAGGCCGAACCCTGATGACCCCTCAGGTGCATCAACAATGCGTCGTGTCCCAGAGGTACTTGATTGCTGGTTTGAGTCAGGTTCTATGCCGTTTGCACAAGTTCATTACCCTTTCGAGAATAAGGAATGGTTTGAAGAACATTTTCCTGCTGATTTNATTGTGGAATATATCAATCAGACACGAGGATGGTTCTACACACTTCACGTGCTGGCCGGTGCCCTATTCGATAAGCCAGCATTCAAAAACGTGATATGCCATGGAATCCTTCTCGCCGAAGACGGAACGAAACTCTCTAAAAANCTTCGTAATTACACAGAACCAACTGAAATTTTTGAAGCTCAAGGTTCTGACGCTTTGCGATGGTATTTCATGTCTTCATCCATTGTGCGAGGAGGTGATTCGCGGATTAGTGATCAGTCAATTGACGACGTTGTNAGGCAAGTGATCAATCCAATATGGAGCGCTTTCAGCTTCTTTACGCTATACGCAAACATTGACGACTACGAAGCAACGCTCATTAGCGAACCTTCAAATACCCTTGATANATACATCTTAGCCAAAACCCACCAGCTAGTCACAGACGTAAGTCAACATATGGATAAATATGATCTTCCTGGTGCGACTAACGAAATCAGGGGTTTCATTGACGCTCTAAATAATTGGTATATTCGGAGGAGTAGAGATAGGTTCTGGTCTCCCTCAAAACCAGTGCATGATAACGATAAGCAGGATGCTTACGATACCCTTTTCACAGTACTTCATACGCTTTGTAAGCTTTCTGCGCCTTTTTTGCCAATGGTTTCAGAGGAAATTTTTAAGGGCCTTACAAAAGAATTATCAGTTCACGAAACTGACTGGCCAACACCAACAGAATTTCCTGCAGACACAGAACTTGTTGCAACAATGGATTTAGTTAGAGAAGTAGTGTCAGCNGCTCTNAGACTTCGGGAAGATGCGGGTCTTCGGGTACGGCTTCCTCTACAAAGTATCACTATCGCCGGTTTAAACTCCGACAGCATTAAAGACTTTGAGTTGATAATAAAAGATGAAGTTAATGTAAAGTCATTAATCTTTACAGACGATTTAGCAGCCTATGGAAATTTCGCTCTCAAACCTGATGGAAAGGTACTTGGGCCGCGCTTGGGAAACGAAGTTCAAAATGTGTTTCGGGCTGCGAAAATTGGTGAATGGGAGCACTTGAGCGATGGGCGGGTCCAGATCAGCGATTATGTACTTGAGGAAAATGAGTTTGATCTCACTTTAGTTGCAAACGAAGGGACTACAGCTACTTCTCTCCCTGGGAATAAAGCAGTTGTCGTACTTGAGACTGAAACTACAGAGGAGCTTGTTATGGAGGGTAAAGCAAGAGATGCTGTTAGAGCGATTCAAGAAGCTCGCAAGAAGATGAATCTAGTCCTCACGGATAGAATACACCTAAATATTGTTGCCTCGAATGAAACAAAAGAGGCAATTAGTTCTTTTAGCGAATATATCTGCNAGCAAGTTCTTGGTAAGTCCTTAACTTTCAATAAATCAAACGAGAAAGTAGAAACCTATACTGGATCCATAGATGGAGAAGAGATTGGGATTCAAATCACGGTTGACTAGAGANCTCAGCCGCTAAAAAAGTCATCCATTGCTTCGTTGGTCCGCTCATCAGCTTGACCGAGAGGACTTGACTTATCTTGACTTTCCAGCTCTTCAAAGAAAAGATCGCCGGTAGTTATGCTTGTATCCTGAACGGTTTGGATTAGCTCAGTAGGAGCTTCATAATCCCAGTCCTCTGATTGGTTAGAATCAGACATATCCTCTTCAGTCTTCTGGACCTCTTTATTAAGCCAATCTTCGTTTGTTTCTGAATTACGTATGAGCGTTAGTTCGGGCGGAGAATCCATTAACTCATCCACTGAAATTAAATCTGCTTGGCTTAATTCAAGAACTTCTTGAGGGGAATTTTCTGCTTTCTCCAGCTTTGCAGCTTCAACTGAATGCTCGATTTGNTCTTTATCAGTTTGGCCTTCCACCCCTTTAACGTCCGCATCCCATTGATTATCCATAGTGAACGTGTCATCAACGTTAATCATTGACTTTATTTCTTCGAGAGTCGTCAGTAACTGGTCTTTGCCAGCTTGCAACTCAGCGCTGAGTTCTGAGCAATCCTCAATTAGGCGCCTCTTTTTCTCCGTAAGCTCTGTCACGGCATCTTTAAGTTCCAATTGTGCTTTCTCAGCCATATCTCTAGCTTCTTCAGAAANTATTCTTTTGACGTTGTCAGCCTGTGCTTCAGCAGATGCAATCAATTGCGTTGCCTGTTCTCTGGATTCTGCTATCAATTGATCAGCTGTTCGCTGAGCTGCCGAAAGCAAGCGTTGGGCAGCACTATCGGTATCAAGCCTGTCCTCAGAAGAAGTTCCTTTGCTGAATATATCCTCAGGTGTATCGCTTATGATCTTTATTAGTTGATGAATGAACAGGTCAACCTCATCGGGGTCATAACCACCCCGTTTGATATTGCTAAATTTGATTGATTTTAGGTTCTCAGGAGTGAGTGTGTATCTCTTTGATTCAGTAGCAGCCATAGCTAAATAGTACTATTTTTATGAGCTTGCAGTGGGGATATTTTAAAGTGCCCCACTTGAGCTTGNTGCTAATTTNCTCTTCTCATCTTCTGAGACTTCCACGTCTTTAGGGGTCAATAAGAAGACATCGGANCCTGCTTTTTCGAATGTTCCATCAATCCCCATCTTCAGCCCTGAACAGAAGTCGATGATTCTTACTGCAACATCGTGGTCGGCTTGTTGGAGGTTGACTATTACTGGTTGACTTCTTCGTGCAGCTTCAGAAATTTCCTTTACTTCGGCAAATCGAATCGGTGTTACTATGTGTGGTTTCACAGCTTTCCGTTTTGGAGGCGCTGTTGTGATTGTGACAGCATCTTTTCCTCGGTTTGCGCCACCGGTATCTGCNNTAATAGTTCTAACATTATTCCCACCCGGCTCAGACGGCTTGACTATAACACCGCCTTCGGTAGGCCCTTCACTTCGCACCTGAGGGTCCATTCCAAGAAAATCCTCGTTGGAACCAAGCCCTAGATAAAGCATTGCTTTTTTGAAAAATGTTGTCATTAAGCCCTCCAATGCTTCCCTTTAATTTAACACCATATTTGCAATTTCATCAATCGGCTCTTCTATTCCCAAAGATTGCCGAGCCAACCCTGATCATAGAGGATCCGCTCTCCAAAGCTACTTCAAAATCATCAGACATTCCCATTGAACATTCAGGAAGTTCATACGTGTTCGCAAGTTGGCGTAGTTTTTCAAATACAGAGCGCGTCGCAACCAAATCATTAGGCACACCCATTGTCATTAATCCAGAAATACCTATATTCTCAGCCCGTAACTCGTCGACCACATCAGGCAGCTCCTGAACTTCAAACCCCTTAGTATTTGAGGGACCCATCAAAGAAACCTGAAGTAGAATTTGTGCTTTATTGTTGCGCTTATGTATCTCCCTAGCCAGCTTGAGAGAAGTTACTGAATGCCACACGTCAANAAGGTGAGCTATTTTTCTGATTTTGTTGCTTTGAAGTTGGCCGATGTAATGCCAATTAATGCCACTATCTACTAGTGGGTATTTAGTAAGGAGTTCCTGAGCATAATTTTCGCCGAAATTTTTAATTCCTAATTTGCTGGCAATATTGACTTCCTCATGGGTAAATCCTTTTGTAACACCTATTAGAGTTACTTGATTTTGTGCTTTGGCTTGAATAAGCGAAGTAATCCGCTCAACTCTCTCTCTCANTTGGTCAGAGTAGCTCTCAACTGTCATGATGGCTCTTCCAGCCATGCTACCATCGCTTGCCTTTCTGTATTTCCCCCAACACGGTGAGACCAAAGCTTTTCTGACGATGCTGTGCAGTCCCCAATAAAATCTACATCTAGAACATTATTCCTACGAAGAGCAATTCTTACTACCTCAGGAATATCTAACGCTAGAGTTCCGCTTTTAGTTACCGATTTTACAGTTGGGCCAAATTCTTTCATCATATGTTTGAGTTCGACTGAACCGAATTCATAGTGTTCAGGGTATATGCAAGGTCCTACCACAGCTGCCATGGGGTCTCCGCCCAAGTTCCTCATTTCAGTGCAAGCATTTTGGACTATTCCTGCCANNAAACCGCGCCAGCCAGCATGCAGTATNCCGATAACGGGCGTTTCGCAAATCAATGCGACTGGTGCACAATCNGCAACTTGGATAGCCATTGGAATGCCGCTTATCGTGGAAATCATCCCGTCCGCTTCTACACCTTGATGGTCACCAGGATTTCTAATTGTCAATACATTTCCCCCATGCACCTGTTTAAGGTATGACCAAGGGGCATCGATTATTCTCCTTTGCGTTTCGTGCAATCGGTCGGCCGGTTGTGAGATTGACAAATTCCCATACGAGGAGTCCGTAGATAAGACTTTGGCTGTAGANCCACATTCAAGTGTTTTTGACCAACTATGTTTAGCTTTCATACTNCTNGCGGAATTATTAATCCTGCAAAAAGTCTGGGACGTCTAAGTCACCATGCACTTCTTCCTGAATCTCTTCTTCACCAAAGACATTGGGGATATCNCTGCCCAGAACTGAAGTCTGAGGTCGNGAAGCACTATCCCACCGATCAAAACCTGCAGCGATAACTGTAACTCTCACACTGTCGCCCATTGATTCATCCACAACTGTACCGAAAATAATATTTGCGTCGGGGTGCGCTACACCCAGGACAAGTTCTGCTGCTTCGTTTACCTCATTTAGTGTTAAGTTGCTTGAGCCGGTAATTGATAAGAGGATCCCTCTTGCGCCATCAATTGGTGACTCAAGTAGTGGACTTGAAACAGCTTTTCTAGCAGCGCTAGTTGCCCGTTGTTCTCCATTACCTTCGCCAGTTCCCATAAGGGCAGATCCAGCATCATTCATAATCATTTTTACGTCGGCAAAGTCAGTATTAATTAAGCCAGGTGTAGTAATAAGTTCTGTTATCCCTCGCACGCCGTCCAATAACACTTCGTCAGCTTTCGCAAAAGCTTCAACTACTGTCGTTTGTTCATCTGCAACAGAAAGTAGTCTGTCGTTAGGGATCACAATTTGAGTATCGACCTTTTCCCTAAGTCTGGTTATGCCTTGGTCTGCTTGGACTGCTCTTCTTCGACCCTCAAATCCAAATGGTCTTGTGACTACGCCGATTGTCAACGCACCTAACCCTTTTGCAATGTCTGCGACAATTGGAGCTGCTCCCGTACCTGTACCCCCGCCTTCGCCTGCAGTGATGAATACCATGTCAGCACCGGATAAAGCCTGTTCAATTTCTGGTCTATGGTCTTCAGCAGCTTGACGGCCAATTTCAGGGTCCGAACCAGCTCCGAGACCTCGAGTCAATTCCCTACCAATATCAATTTTTACCTCTGCATCAGAAAGAAGAAGAGCCTGAGCGTCTGTGTTGATCGCTAAAAACTCTGCNCCACGTAGTCCCGCATCAATCATTCTGTTAACAGCATTTACGCCACCACCACCTACTCCGACGACCTTTATTACAGCTAAGTAATTGTGTGGGCTTTCCATTTGCACTCCTTATTTAAATTGTCTTTGATTTCCCCTGAACAGATTAGCTGTTCGTTAAGCTATTGTATTTTCGCTTGGGGTAGTTCTTAATAAGAATCGTACGAGCATTCTAGAGAACGACACAACACTGGTTTGTCGGGGGTTCGAACNTCAATATGGATCAACTCAGCTAAGTCAACTTGNTCAAGGATCGTTGATGCGGCAAGAATCTTTGACTCAAGTGCTTGATCACCTCCAAACAGTATCTTTCCTTGACCAAACAGCACCAACTCAATTTCATCACCCAATGATACGAATGCAATATCTGCTAGCAAAACTGGAGGAAGGTTCGCAGCTAGCTCAACTGCGAATAATGCCTGATCAGGCAGCCATTCCCCAACTTGCAGATCAACAAAATTACTCTCAATTACTGGATATTTTACACTTGCAGGGAATTCTAAAACTCGCTCAAGAACCCTACCATCTTCGTCGATTAATAACCATTGTCCTAAGTTTGATAGGAGCACCGACGGTTTACGAATTGTTACTGANATTGTTACTTTGCCCCCAAACGATCGACTGACTTTTGCATCCCTAATAGTTGGTATTTCTTTGATTCTATTTGAGATAGCCATAGTATCAATCTCAAGTANAGGTTTAGACTCNGGTATATTTGCGGCATTCACTATTAGCTCCTCTAGCTCGCTATCAGCGCCTACAACAACTACTTCATCTACATCAAGAAGAGAACTCTTAGACAACAAAATTCCACCTACTGAAAGAAGCCCTAACACGACTATCGTGAGCAATACCCGCAATCTCCTCTTGCCCCGAGCTCTAATTATTTCAATGCGTCGCTCCTGTATTCGAGGGTCAATGTCTACCATTGTTCAGAAACCTAACATTTCAGTTTCTGCAGTTAGTGCAACTCCAAAATTTGAATATACTGACTCCGAAATAAGCTCCATTAACTGCCTAACATCTTGGGCCTTTCCACCCGGATCAACTTGGATAAAATTCGCATGCTTTGTTGACACTTCTGCACTGCCAACCCTCATCCCCTTNCATCCTGAATCCTCAATAAGTTTCCCAGCAGATTTCTCTTTGGGATTAGTAAATACTGANCCAGCATTCTGTCCACCTGGTTGNTTCTCCAATCTCCAGCGCACGATATCTCTGATNATTTCTGAAGATTCTTTAGGGTTACCCTCTGAAAGTTTCAGAACTGCCTTAGTAACCAGTTGACCTTTAGATATTGAGGATTGCCGGTATCCAAACAAAAGATCATTTGGTTTTAAAGTTTTCGTATCACTGGTTTTGATATCAAAGACTTCAACTGATTCAACACTTGCTTTCATATCGGATCCATGACCTCCTGCATTCATTTTGACAGCGCCTCCGATAGTTCCAGGAACTCCAACAGCCCACTCGAATCCCATGAGCCCACCTGANGATGTTGATCTTGCTACCACAGGAAGTTTTGCTGCTCCACCAACATATGCATGCTCTTCAGCGATGTTAATTGCTTCGAACTCAGTACCCAGCTTTATTATCAAACCTTTAAACCCTTCGTCTGAAATTAACAGATTTGAACCATTGCCTATAACNGNNACTTCTATCTCCTTTTGCCGACAGATATCAATTGCATAATCNAACTCTGTCTTACTTTCTGCTTTAAGNAAAAGCGAACACTTACCTATAGTCCTATAAGTTGTCAATAAGCCTACTTTGTAGTTGCAGATGGTTGCTTCGCGACGCAATTTTTGATTNAGGAACTTAGAAACTTCTGACCAATTATCAACCATTCTCTAAGACTCCATTAACTGGTTTGCAATATTCGTAAGATCCCCTGCTCCTAGAGTTAGACAAAGATCTCCTTCAACCAGTAATTCCCGCAACAACACGATTAGATCCTCGCGATGCTCACANTACATAATTTTTTTGTCAGTTTCGCTTGATGCCACAGCATCGGCAACCAACTTTCCTGTGACGCCTGGTATTGCCTTCTCGCCTGAAGAATAAATNCCAGTAATGACTACCTCATCGGCATCTCGAAAGCTATCAGAAAAGGCAGGCGCTAAATCATTTGTTCTTGTAAAGCGATGGGGTTGGAACACGGCAATAATCCTATTCCATTCACCTTCCCTCGCAGCCTTTAATGCAGATTCTACTTCCGTGGGGAGGTGGGCATAATCGTCAATGAATGAGACACCATTTTTCTCACCTCTGTATTGAAACCTTCGGGCTACCCCAGCGAATTGCGAAATTCCCTTTTNGATCTTTTCAATGCTAATCCCCAAATCAACGGCAACAGCCACTGACACTGTTGCATTTAGGGCATTGTGAAACCCTGGACTTGCTAGATTGAAAGNCCCGATAACTCTTCCCTCGTTTACTATCTCAAAAGTAGATGCAAATCGTTTTCCTCTATAGTTCTGAATTTGGTACGTGCTATTCGGAGCTTCCCCATATGTTCGGACATTGGGGAGATCCTTTAAATATTCAGTTTTAGGAGAGTCTCCGTATAAATAAACTGGGCCTCTGGTTTTTGTTGCGAATACTCTGAATGCTTCCTCAAGCTTTGAATCATTTTTGTAGTATGCCAAATGATCAGATTCCACACTCGTGATTATTGAAATATCTGATTCTAGGTCCATAAAGGANCCATCTGATTCATCACCTTCAACAACAAGTAAATCTGAATTGTTATTCCAGAGGGCTCCACATCCTATCTCATTTAAATCACCCCCGATGAGAAAAGAAGGTTCAGCACCTGCGGCAGATAGGAGCACGGACAGAATTGAGGAAGTAGTTGTTTTGCCATGTGTGCCTGCNACTACAATGGCTTTCTTCTTCGCTGTTATCGCAGCCANTATCTGCGCTCGAGTAAGGACTGGAGTGCCAGTTTCTAAAGCAGCAATCACCTCGGGGTTCCCCTCTGGTATAGCTGTAGATTTAGTCAGGATTGTTGGATGCTCAAAGTTCGACTCCGAGTGCCCGATTTTGACCTTTATTCCCTTACTNTCTAACTGATCAAGTCCAGGGGAATATTTAAGATCACTTCCGGAAACATTATGGCCCATGTCAGACAGGACATTGGCAATAGACCTCATACCAGCTCCACCAATTCCTACTACATGGATGCTAATCGGAGTATCTAAATCTATGGAAACCCGTTGCCCTTCCCCAGTCATTTAGCTTCTCCAATAAGTAAAGAAGCGATACTTTCTGCAGCATTTTTTTCGTCTTCATGCCTTATTCTCGCCATCCTCATTAAACGCTCCTCATTTAGGACGATACCTTTAATCTCTTTGGCGATTCTCTCACCCGTACATCTCTCATTTGGGACAATCACTGCTCTACCATCCTTCACTAACGATTCTGCATTCTTAGTTTGGTGGTCTCCGGGAGCATCTGGCAAAGGAATTAGAATAGATGGGAGCCCTAACAAGTTTATTTCAGCAGTAATTGAGCCTCCAGCGCGCGAAACAATCAAATCAGCTGAATTTAGTACTATTGGCATTTGCTCCTCATACTCAATAGCCCTGTAATCGATCCCTAGCTCACCAGTTGATTGCCCCAACTCCTCCCAGTCTCTACTTCCGATTATGTGATAAATGGTCAGATTTGGNACTTCGCTTAAGGTAGTCAATGCATCCAGTATTGACTTATTTATCTTCAANGAACCCAAAGAGCCACCAGTAACAACTACTAATTTATTACCTGATGGAATTCCGAGTTGACTTCGATGCATAGACCTATGGCTTCTACTCAGGTCTGTTATCTCTTTTCGTACTGGGTTACCTGTATAAACTCTTCTAGGCAGTTCAGTTTTTTCGTATGAAACAGCTGATTTCTTTGCCCATTTACTTATTAATTTGTTAGCGCTGCCGGGCACAGAATTCTGTTCATGGAGCACAACGGGTGTTCCAGTTAAGAGACCTGCAACTGCCCCAGGTATTGCTGCAAACCCTCCNAAAGNTAATATTATTTTTGGCTTTGATTNCCGTAAATATTTGNATGCAAAGACAGTTGACTTGATTAGGAGAATCACTGCACTTATTGAGGATAAGATACTTCTTCGGTCTATCCCCTTTCCTTTCAATGGGGTGAATTGGAAATTAGCAGCAGTCAGCAACTGATCATCAATATCTCTATCACTAGTCAGGAAATAGATCTCAGTTCTTGTTTTGCCCATTGAAATTAGAGCTTCAGCCACTGCTAAACCAGGATATAAATGCCCAGCAGTTCCGCCACCAGCGATTACGGCATAGGACTCTGTCATCTTTTCCTCGGCTGGCCGATATTTAGCATNACCCCAATTGCAGTCATACCTACCACGAGTGAACTTCCGCCATAGGATATAAACGGAAGTGGCAACCCAGTATTGGGCATTTGCCCTATTGTCACTCCAACATTGACTAGTGCTTGAACTGCAAACCAACTAGTTATACCCATGGCTATTAGATAGCCAAATTTGTCCTTAGATTGCTTTGCTATCTGCACTCCAAAAATAACCAAACCGACGAATAGCGATAGCACCACAAGCGAACCGAACAAACCCATTTCTTCTGCNATCACGGTAAATATGAAATCCGTGTGTGTCTCTGGCGTCCACCATTTAGATTTGCTGGAACCAGGCCCTACGCCTAACAGTCCCCCATTACTTATTCCTGTTAACGATTGGAGCGTTTGCCACCCTGAATTAAGCGCATCACCCTCAGGATTCAGCACTGCCAATAACCTTTTCCTTCTATAGGGCGCNGCAATTGCACCGAGAAGCAATAGAGGTGTAAGAATTAAACCAAACTTGAAGAGTTTATCTAACGGAATTCCGCCAAGGTAAAGNATTGAACCCAAAAGGAAAAGTATAAGGCACATAGTNCCATAATCTGGTTGGCTTATTAGCATTACAATTGCGGGCAGTAGCGCAAAGAATGGTTCGCCATAGGCGCGTTTGTTTCGNAGATCCTTTTGGTAACCCGAGATGACTTGCGCAGTAAAGATTACAGTTGCNATCTTGAGTATCTCAGATGGTTGAAATGAAATCCCAAAAATCGATACCCATCGTGTCGCACCGCCTCCTTGAATGCCCAANGGAGTGTAAAGCAGAAACATCAAAAAATAAGTTAAATATAATAACGGACGAGNAAGGAGCTTCAGATTTGAGTAATCAAACTTTGAAGCACAATAGAGCGCTCCTAAACCNAGAATAAACCATATCGTTTGCCGAATAGCGTATGAGAATTCTCCGATGCCTTCCTGACTAGCGACAACAGAACCCGCTGAAAGGATCATTGCTATACCGAATATATTCAGTACTAGCACTATATAGAACAACTTCCTTTGAATTGGAGTCCACGGAGTTCTGGGTTGACGACCTGCTTTATTTGATGATTTCAACGTTGCGAACAAAACGCTTTTCATGCTTTGCGAGAATGGATTAACGTTTGGTTGATCAATTATTGACATCTTTTTTTCCTTTGCAAAAGCTATTTACTTTCATGGCAAAATCAATACCACGTTCTTTATAATTTTTATACCAATCGAAGGAAGCGCAGCCCGGTGATAGAAGAACTACATCACCTGACAAGCTCAGAGCATAAGCCATTTCTATAGCATTTTGCATTGATCTGGCAGTTGATACGCTTATCTTCTTTTCAAAAGTTGACTCTATTTCCTTAGATGCTTCCCCTATTGCGATGAGATGCTTTACGCGATCCAACATCGGGAAAATAACGGTTAAGTCTAGTCCCTTGTTACGCCCCCCCATGATGAGTATTACGTTGTCAAAACTTTCTAGAGCTGCAACGACTGAATGAGGTGTAGTCGATTTACTGTCGTCGTACCAGCGGACGTTTTGGTGATCGACGATCAACTCAATTCGATGGGGAAGATGATTGAAGTGCCTAAGTGTTTCAATTATTGCATCGGTATCTGCGCCAGCATGNGTTGCAGTTGATGCAGCTGCTAAGGCGTTAGAAATGTCATGTGGGGCATTTCGTGGNAGTTCCTCTACTTTCATTAGTTTGCGACCCTCGACAAACAAATAGTNATTCGACACTTTGCTATTACCTNTCTCTAGTCCAAACGTTCGGAATATCCCTTTGGAAGGCCTGTGGCTCATCACTATCGGATCGTCCTCGTTAGCAAGAGCTATTTGTTCGTCATTGATGTTTCCCCAAATCTGCGCTTTTGCGAGCTCATAACCCTTAAGGTCTTCATGCACATCAAGATGGTCCGGAGAGAAATTTAGCCAAACTGCTATACCAGGTGCGAAATTCTGAGACTGCCCCAATCTAAATGACGAAGCCTCCACTACAAATCTTGATAGGGATTCATCCTGTATCGCTTCTACTAATGGGATATCAGTATTCCCTACCGTTCTCGTTGTGATCCCACTTGAATTTAGTATTTGACTTATCATCGTCGTGACAGTCGTCTTTCCATTTGTTCCCGTTACAGCAATACATGGTCGATCATCGTACATTTGAGCTAAATCGAATTCTCCATAAATTGAAAGCTGCTTTTCACGAGCGAATTTGAGAGCAATATGGTCATCTGGCAAGCCNGGTGCTGGAAAGATTATTTCAAGGTCTTTTAGATATTCCTCACAATCTGCATGATCTTTACAAGAGCGTATATTCNTATTTAGTTCCTTGGCGATAATCAATGCCGATTCAGTNGGGNAATCATCNAAGANAACGAGAGGGAAACCTTTCTCGTTCAGGAACTTCGCTATAGATTGTCCAGTCTGNCCAAGGCCGTAGATTCCAATCTTTAANCCCGTTTCAATAATTCTCTGGCTCATGGAACAAACACTTCTCTAAGGTCAGATACTTCAACGAAGTCNGCATANAAAATTCCTAAAGCAATAGCTACGAAAAATCCACTCACAATCCAAAACCTAACTATGACTGTTGTTTCCGGCCATCCTTGAAGTTCAAAGTGGTGATGAAAGGGGGCCATCCGAAAGATTCGTCTTTGATTCATCCACCTGTAGCCCACGATTTGCACAACTACAGAGATCGTTTCAAGCACGAAAATTCCACAGATTATTGGAAGTAGTAATTGAGTATTAGTTGCTAACCCCAAACAGGCAAGGGCAGTGCCGATCGCTAGTGAGCCAGTATCACCCATAAATATTTTCGCGGGCGCAGCATTCCACCATAAGAAACCCACACAGGCTCCAAGCATTGAAACCGCTACGACTGCAAGATCTAAGGCATGATCAAGGTGATAGATCTCTGGATGACGAAATGCCCAGAATGAGATAACTGTAAATGCGCTAAAGCACAGAGTAGAAGAGCCCGCAGCTAGTCCATCGAGCCCGTCTGTTAGGTTAACTGCATTACTCATTGCAAGGATGATGAATGCAGCCCAAAAGACCCAACCAATTGGCCCTAAGTCAATTGATGTGGAATCCCATCGGGTGAAAGATACTTCTGTATGAACATCAGTGAATGAGACCATAAGAATGGAGAATCCGAATGCTACTGTCAAGAGGCCTATAATTTTCATTTTTTTGTTTAAGCCGAGATTCCTGGCGTTACGAATCTTTATCCAGTCATCAAGGAACCCAACTAGTCCTGCTCCAAGAATAGCGAGCATGACAAAGAGTCCAGAACGTGTATAGATACCGTTGTATAAGTCTGAAATTATATAAGCGATGAAAGCCCCTAAAACGACTGCTATGCCGCCCATTGTGGGTGTTCCTGCTTTCGTTTGATGCCCACCTGGTCCGTCTTTGCGAATGGGTTGACCTATCCCCTTTAACGAAAGCCACTTGATAAGGTACTTGGTTCCAAGAAGGGATATCGCTGAAGATATCGTCACAGCAAGGAGAAGTCGTATCATTATCGCCTAGCCTCCAAAGCTTCCCGCCCAACTTCACTATCAAGAAATGGTAACTGAGTTCCACTTATCTCTTGGTACGGTTCGCAGCCTTTACCTGCAATTAGCACGACGTCACCCTTATCAGCTGATTTAACAGCGTAGTGAATAGCTTCTCGTCGATCTGGATTAACGTAGACACTTTCAATATCCCCAATGCCTGTCAAAATATCATTGATGATCGCCATTTGGTCTTCAGTTCTAGGATTATCCGATGTCAGGTATATTTTTGAGGCATGGCTCTCTGAAATCCTTCCCATTTGAGGCCTCTTGGTGTTATCACGATCTCCCCCACAACCAAACACTACATGGGTCCTCGCACCAGTTATGAGCTTGTTTATTGATAACAAAATTCTCTCTAAACCATCTGGAGTGTGGCAGTAGTCAATAATTACATACGGTTTCCCGCCACCATGTTCTATCACTTCAAATCTTCCAGGAATTCCTTTTACGTTCTCGAGACCTTTAGCGATGATTTCGTCGCTAAAACCGAGTCCACTTGCAGTGACTGCTGCGCTCAGAGCATTCTCAAGGTTAAATAATCCAGGAAGCTTCAGATTAATGGTCTGCCCTTTCCACCGGAAGGTAGTTTTGATCAAACTCTGGTCAATAATTTCAATATCATTTAATGAAAAACTCACTTTGGGTATTTCAACATCTTTCATAAGCCTTTCGCCGAACTCGTTATCAGCATTTATTACTGCCAGATTCGAGTGAGTTGGGGTAAAGAGCAACGATTTAGCTTGATAATAACTTTCCATATCTCCGTGATAGTCAAGATGGTCAAGACTTAGGTTCGTGAAGATTGCAGCATCAAAAGTCATTTTTGAAATCCTATTTTGAAGCAAAGCGTGTGAACTTACTTCCATCGCCAAAAAGGATGCTCCATTTCGGATATGTTCCCTAATCTGTTGTTGAAGGTCGGGAGCTTCCGGTGTCGTTAATTGGCCCGTTAATGTCCCTATGGTTCTTGAATTCTCTCCTGCTGCCTTTGCTATTTCTGAAAGAATATTAACTGTAGTTGACTTACCATTTGTTCCTGTTACTCCGACTATTATTATTTCTTGTGATGGAAAGTCGTAAAATATTTCAGCTATCTCACTCATCATATTTCGACTGTTAGGAGAAATAATTTGTGGGAAATTAATGTCGAGTCTTCTTTCTACGACCAGTGCACTTGCACCTTTTCCAATTACGTCATAAGCGAAATTATGACTATCGTGCGTTCCACCCTCAAGACAAAAAAATAGATCCCCACCGGTGACTGAACGAGAGTCGTAACTCAATCCATGAACTTCAAGGTCCTGAATTTCCCCTATTATTTCAACATCTAAGTTTCTTACGTTTTCTAGAATCTCTTTAAGGTTCATTCAGATCCCTCACCCTCTAGAAGCGTTGAATCAGTTAATGCCTGCTGAGTATTATCCGATAGTTGAACTTCTTTAAAGGGGGAAATTTGATAATGCCGTAGAGACCAACTTGCTATTTCCCCGAATAAGGGAGCCGCAACATGACTTGCATAGAATTGTTCTTCAATCGGAGCTGGATCGTCAATGATAACTATCATTGACAATTCTGGCTTTTGTGCCGGGAAAAACCCAGTTACTGTTGATGTATAGTGGCGTTGCCCGTTTTTATCTAGATACGGATCAAGTTGCCCATTAGGCATTTCATAACTGTTTTCAGGTGAGAAATATTTCCAAGATGTTCCCGTTTTCGCAGCAATTTTATACCCGTTTACAGAGGCTCTTTCTCCTGTCCCGTTATCTACAACCGAGGTAAGTAGATCTGCTATCTGGTGAGCAGTCGATGCAGATATAACCTCTCTTGATGGAAGACTAGAGATACGTTCCATATTCCCACTTGGATCAACGATATGGCTAACAAGTTTTGGAGCTACATATATTCCATCGTTGGCAATTGCAGAATATGCACTTACAAGTTGAATTGGAGTTACTGAAATTCCATGACCTAAAGCAATCGTGTTTAAATTTGAAGGGTCCCAATTATTTATATTATGAAGAATCCCTTGCGATTCGTATGGGAAGTCAAGCCCTGAAGGTTGCCCGAAACCGAACTTTCTCAAGTAATCGTAAAGTTTGTGTTGACCTAATTCTTGTGCCCAAATTATTGTGCCTGTGTTGGAGGAGTGTGTGAGTATCCCCTCTATGGTCATTTCTTGCGTTTCGTATTCGTACTCATCTCGCCACATTTCTGTTTCTATGTCGCCTTCGTTATTTTCCCATTCCAGTATCACTGTGTCGGGAATATCTCTTCTAGTGCTTCCAACTCCGAGACCCTCATTTATCACACTCGCAAAAGTCATAGCTTTTAGAACAGACGCAGGTTCATAGCTGAGTGTTATTGCCTGATTGTGTGATGTCGAAAGGACTTCGCCGGTATCAGTTGTGACCATAGATGCCATCGCTAAGATTTCTCCTGTGGATGGCTCTTGTATAATGACAATTCCACCTTTCGCTTGGGCTTGTTGAATTGTCTTTGATAATTCAAGCTCTACTTGAGATTGCAAAGCCCGATCTATTGTCAAAATGAGGTCAGAACCGTGAACGGCCTTCCGAATAGTTTCTGCTTCTGTAGGGATTGTGCTTCCGTCAGCGCTCAATTCAACTCTTTGAATTCCAGTTGTACCTTTGAGTTCTTCTTCATATTGCAATTCCAAACCTGAGCTACCGAGATTGTCGACTGTGACTCCTCCAAGGACTCCTCTTGCAAGTTGTTCTCCGGCCACGTGAAATCGACGAGGTTCATAATCAACATAAACTCCTCCTAGATTTAAATTAAGGATCGCTTCAGCAGATTCAAGACTTGCTTGTCTGACTATGTATTCAAAACGCGTAGGGGAATTAAATTTTGTAAGAATAGTCTTTGCTTCCTGACTTTCGTCAACGCCTGGTAGGTCAAGATAATTTGCCAGTATCTGTGACTTTTCTACACCGTTATCTGTGAGTTGAGGATCAATATAGATGTAAGGTTGCGGAAAAGAAATAGCTAGCTCATAGCCATTTCTATCTAGTATGGATCCGCGTTCGCCTTTCATTTCACGTTCGATTACCCTTTGGTTCACTCCCCTTTCCTCATACTTAGTGTTATTGAATATTGATAAATCAATTAAACGCCAACTGATGAAAAGGGTGCAGAATCCGAGTACCACTAAAAGAAAATGTCGTCTCTTATCTTCAGAGTAAGCTGCAGCTTGCGTCACTGTACCTGCCCCTGAGAACTTATTTGGCGCCACTGCCAGCCTTGTAAACTATCATTTGATAATGGATCTAGATATATTGTGATTTCTGGGATGATCATCCCTAACCCGTTAATCGTCTCAAACTCTTCGTCAGGTGCTGCTAAAGCAATCCTCATTATTCTTTTTGTAGATTCCAGCTGAGCTATATCAAACATAAGTGACCTATTATCAGAATCCAATTCCGATATTGATTCAGAGAGGTCATCTATTTTGGTTTGTCGCTGAACGATCATGGCGCTTAGGAGCATTCTGCTAAAGAACCCGATTGAGATGAGGAGGATAAGAATAATAGCGATGGAACGGAACCATGACCTAGAGGTACTTACTAATTCAAGTTTAGGTTTTCCAACCTCGATTGGCCTCTTGTCAGTTAATGGGAAAACTGCCATTACCCCTCACTAACCTTTTCAAATTTTCGTAGGAGTGCTGAGGAAGCCCTAGGGTTTCTCAAGATTTCGTTGCGTGATGCCCTGTCTGCTTTTCTAGCTAGCAGCAAGATCTTTTCCTCTTGTTGAATCTCAGGGTGATACTTTGAATTACTGACATTTAGGCCAGCTAGCTCCCTAAGGGTTCGTTTAACGACTTTATCTTCACCTGAATGATAAGAGAGCACCACACCGCGACCACCGATTTTAAGGTGTTGTATTGCTTTCCGAATCGATGACTCTAATATATCTATCTCACTATTTACTGCAATACGCAAAGCTTGAAAAGACCTTCTAGCTGGATGACCTGGTGAACGCTTAGAACGTTCCGGTATCGCATCACGAATTATATTGGCTAATTCTTTCGTGCTCTGAATTGGGCGCATAGAAATGATAGATCTTGCAATACGCTTTGAATACCTTTCATCACCATAATGATGAAGTAAAGAAGCTAATTCCTGTTCAGTTGACTGGTTCACATAGTCTCCAGCAGTAATTTGGGAATCAGGGTTCATTCGCATGTCGAGAGGGCCATCGTTTCTGAAAGAAAACCCTCTGAGCGGATTGTCTAGTTGGTATGAGGAAACCCCTAAGTCAAATAGCACACCCGACAAGTTCTGCTCTCCGATTAATTTAGTAACAGCTGAGAGGTCATCAAATCGACTATGAACGAGGGAGACCCTATCAGAGAACTCCGATAACTTAGACTCTGCAGCATCTAAAGCTTCTGAGTCTTGATCAATCCCAATGACATTCAGGTCGTGTCTTGATTCTAAAATTTGATAGCTATGTCCGCCACCACCAATTGTGGCATCAAGAATTGTGCCAGAGGGTACTGTAGAAAATATCTCTTTCACATTCTCAGCCATCACAGGAATATGTGCGAAAGGGGGCGGAGAAAAACGGGTGATCCGGCGACCAGAAAGACCGGTCGCCGGATCCAGGGGAGACCCGTTGGTGGTTGGACTTTTATATCTAGATTCATTCATAGTTTTCACTTCATCGCTTTTCGGCAGTCTCTCGGACAATAGGCGTACGTCAGGATTTCTCCCCGATCGAACTAGATAGCAAGCGGGCGGAGTAGAGGCTCGTATCTCATCACCCGAAAGACTGCCCAGAAGCGACAAATTATTTCTTAGTTATCACCCGTCACCTTCTCCCTTATTTTTATGTTCTGACCTTTCGCTCATAGCCAGACACTTTCTGTTAATTCGCTCTCAGGCTCTCCTTCAACACGATTCCATTCGCTGGGAATCCAGATCTCAAGTCTGTTAATGACCCCGATAACAACTGCCTCACGCTCAAGCCCTATTTCATCTCGGAGTTTTGTTGGGATCGCTATTCGGCCTTGTGTATCCGTTTTGACTTCTGAGATGCTTGCGGACCATCTTCGCTGAGCATCAGCTGTGACTTTTTTTGCTTGAACTTGTTCAATAAGACGTTCCGCAACTTTTTCAATCTCATCAGCTGAGTAGACCATCAGGCAAGGAGCTTGCAATGATTTAGCTATGAATGCCGCCTCTTGTAGATAACGTCGGAAATTCGGGGGCAATACCAGTCTGCCCTTTTCATCAAGTAATCGATCATGCTCGCCTGTAAACATCGTATTCCCTGGTTATCTGCACTTGGCATTTGCGGGGCAAAGGCCATATCGTGCTAGGGCATTTCTGCCCTTTCTCTCCCTTAAGCTCCACATTAACCCCTTTTGCTCCACTTTTCAACACTTTATAGCAAAAATGGGCTAAAAAGATACTCCCTCTGCACAGTTACTCTCAGGTGAACTTCGGGAAGTTGCTCAGTTGGAAGGTAGTGCGGATAGAAACGCTTCAAGTGCGTTGTTCTTTTCGCACCCTGAGCCTATTCCTGCAGAACTAATCAGCTTCTCAAGGTTAGGGATTGGGGCGCTACTGTATGCAGCTATCATATGCTCTGGTTTCCAATTGATGATTAAAGCGCATTGGAATCTAGTACCGGACTTTGAACGTCGCTGGGAAATACCCAAAATTTTCTTCCCTCTAACAAATAGTTCGCCGGGGCCTTTACCTGCAAAGCATATTAAGTCGGATACCGCTGAACGTGAGAACTTTCCCTCAAAGAGCGAACACTCGACATCAAGTAGTTTCAGTGCATCACGCCAGATCCCACCAATCCATACAGATGCTTTTGCAATATCGCCAATCCAAAATTTTGACCTTTCGGGAACAAAGATATCTACCCAAAGCATATCTGATGGTGATACAAGGACTGCCCCTCCACCACTCTGCCTTACAGTTAAATTGATACCTTGCTCTTCAAGGTAACTTAAATCTAGAAAGGGTTTTCCCCTTTGACTCTTTCCCAATACTAGGCAGGAATCTTTTGGTTCTATTATCCAGATTGTGGGTTTTCCCCATTCATCGAGACTTGCTTCATGCGCAAGAGCCGTTTCAGAATATTTAGTTTCGATTCTCCAACTATTCAGTTGATTGGCGGATCTACGGTCATGCAATATACTTTCACTTTCTTGAAGGCCAGTTCCGGCACCAGTTCAGGTAGGTTATAACATCAGTGACCAATTCCGAGAAGTCTTCGCTTGAACCATATGCGGTGTGAATTCTGAACTCAATATATGACTTATCAGGAACTGGCAAAAATGGAGGTTTTATATACCAACTTGATTTACGAATTCGCCACAGTTGCTTGATAGAAATACTCCATAGTGAGGGTTTCTTCAAGATGGCGAGTACTACCGACATTACTGCTCTGCTGGTCATTTAATATGTCTTTAACGGTGGAGGAAAGGAGCTCACTTTTTAACAGTTATCACTGAATCGGGTCATCTGGTCGAAATCTGTCCCTCATTTTGCCTCGCTTATCAGTAAATGAATTTTTTAGATTACCTGAGCGAACATTCATTGATAGCTGGTTCATTCCAGCTCGCCCAAGCCTGCGGAGATTCTGTTCAAATAANAAGGCNGCAGCAAGCATCATTACGAANCCTACGAATGCCAACCAAAAGCTAATGGATAAAGTAAGAACTATAGTTACAAGACCAACGATAAAGCCAAGTACAGACCATTTGATATTTCTAGCAGAATGAGTATACACCGTTGTTGTGGCTACCTCTTTTGCTAAAGCTGGGTCCGTTTCATGTAGCTGTTGNTCTATTTGACTAAGTATTCTTTGTTCATCATCTGATAGTGGCATACCTATATCATCTCATAAAGACNGGCATTCAACAACGTATAAAAGCTGAGTTTTGTTTATGAAGACTCCGGACCCCATTGCTGAATTCCCCTTTTNTTTGAATTNAAACCCTTTTCAGTCAACGTACTTACTAAGCCAATTGAATCTGGCCCATATTTTGACCTAATAATGTCAATGGCGTCTTCGGTTTCTCTCCATTCTCGATCATTTGACTCAAGTTCATCAAAAGAAAGCTGCAAGCCGTCTTTTGTATGAGAAAAATTTGATGCGCCGACACCNAGCAAGCGGACACCAATTGATAAATCAATAGTTTGAAGTAGCACGATTGTTTCACGAGCAATTAACTTTCCGCTATCTGTTGGATTCGGAAGAGTAACCGACCTCACCAAGGTTGAGAAATCAGAAAGCCGCACCTTTAAAGACAGGGTCTTGGCTAATTTTTCAGAGGCTCTCAATCTCTTGCCAACCGAGTCAGAGAGTCTGAATATTTCTGAATGAACTCGTGACAGGTCAAATAAGTCAGTGGCAAAAGTTTCTTCATTTGAAACTGACTTTGCCACATGCGTCGGCTCAACGCTTCGATCATCAATACCAAGCGATAAACGATGAAGATGTGCCCCTTGTACCTTACCTAATGCACCCTTCAGGGCACTGAGTGGGAATGTTCGCAATTCTGAAACAGCAGTTATACCTAATTGGGCCAAGCGCTTTACTGTGGCTGGCCCAACCCCCCACAGCGCCTCAACAGGTAACTTATCCAAGAAAGCGATAACTCCGTCGGGATGGATAACCATCACACCAATTCCAGGAATTGGGCCAGATTCGCTAGGTGAAGGTTTTGCTTTTTCTGTAGCTAATTTCGCCATAAATTTATTCGGAGCAATACCAACTGANCAGCTTAAACCTTGTTCGGANCGAATATCTTCTCTTATCGCTTTGGCTATTTCAACAGGAGTTCCATATAGTCGCTGACTTCCTCCGACATCCAAAAAAGCTTCATCGAGGGAAATGGGTTCAACGAGCGGAGTGTATCTGTTAAAAATTTGCATAACTTTATAACTAGTCGNTGCGTAATATGTATGGTCTCCTGGTAAAAAAATTGCCTCAGGACAAAGCTTCTTTGCTCGAAAAGCAGGCATAGCCGAATGGATACCGAATGAACGTGCTTCATAAGAGGCAGCAGCTACAACTCCGCGGTTTCCCGTGCCNCCCACNACTACAGGCTTGCCAATAAGTTCTGGTCTGCGCACAAGTTCAGCAGAAACAAAAAAGGCGTCCATGTCAATATGCATGATGTGTGAAGTTGAAATTCGTTTACTCATATAGAAGATGTTGTGGGTCACCAGTGTGATGGCGATCTTGCAATAAATTTAAGCCTACGGCATGGCTTGCTCAGAGTCCATGATTCTATTTGGGTGCCATTAGTCACTGTTAAATTGGCAAAAACTACCTGCTCCACGCAACCGATGCTTTATGATTAAANCATGACTGACGAAATAATCCCAAAGAAAGGNGATTCCTCAGAGCATGGAGAGTCTTCTATTGAGGTTATACCCGAATCAAATCTTGGAAAGTACGAAGTAGCTAATCTACCTGTCACCGTAACTCCAATGTCAGCTCCTTCAAAGCCTTCCCAAGCTATGGCATTCGGTTCAATACTCTTAGGGGGACTATGTGGTGGTTTGATAGGTTTTGCATTCACAGATTTGCANTGTTCTGGTAGTTGCACTGGACCATCTGGAATTAGCGCTCTTATCGGAGCAATAGTTGGTGCTGGGGGCGTCGGCGTCGTCTCAATTCTTGCTTTACGCGCCATGAATGAATGGAAAAGCAAGTCAGAGCCTGAGACAAGCGCCGACAGCGTCAAAGATAANCAGCAAGANTCAGTAAATGACTAGACACCATGAGCTACGTGATATTGCTCTTGAGTGTGTTGCTAGCGTCAAAGCTTCAACTGATATTGACTCTACGTATGAACGTTGGGACGACTTAGAGAATAAGTCCTCTTCATCTGATTATGTCACGTGGCTTGATCGGCAAATCGAGTCAAAAATTGTTCAGTTCATCAAAGANAATCGCGAACAAGATGGAATTCTTGGTGAAGAAGGCGCTACTAAATCTGGGACATCTGGNATAAGGTGGATAATTGACCCAATAGATGGAACGAGTAACTTTGTATATGGGATTCCTTTCTTTAGTGTATCTATTGCCGTTGAAGACAAAGGAGATATCATCGCTGGTGTTGTAGCAGATATGAGCTCCAATGAAATTTTTGATGCTGTCAAAGACCACGGTTCAAGGTGCAACAACGNAATAATTCAGGTAAACANAAACAACTCTCTTCAAAGTGCTGTGGTGGCAACAGGTTTCAGTTATAAACCCGAGCGAAGAGAGATTCAAGGGAGCATGTTACGGTACATTCTTCCCAGGATAGGTGATATCCGTCGTTTCGGTTCCGCAGCTTTGGACCTTTGCTGGCTTGCCGCTGGCAGAGTAGATGCTTTCTACGAAGAGGGTTTGAACCTATGGGATTACGCTGCAGGTAGTCTGATAGCGTCCGAAGCTGGCGGTACTGTNAAATTAAAAAACTTAACTGGTGATATAAATCTCTTAACTGCTACAAATGCTGGACTAGGTAAGGAGTTCCAGAATTTAATAGATAATTCGCTGCAGCATTAAATTAGGAATCCTTACCTCTACCTACCAACGGCCTTAATAATCACCTATGCTGTGCGTATGACTACAACGATTTTAGTTGTTGAGGACGATGAACGTATTCGCACAGCGGTCCGATTAGCGCTCCAAAAAGAGGGATGGAATGTTTTAGATGCCGCAACCGGTGAAGAAGCTCTTCAAATCTTTCAGTCAGAGAAGTGCGATATTCTACTAATTGACATCATGTTGCCCGGTATGGACGGGTTCGAAGTTTGCCGATCTGTTAGGAGAATAAGTGAAGTGCCTGTTGTTATGGTAACGGCAAGGGATGACACCCATGACGTTGTCGCTGGATTAGAGGCTGGGGCAGACGATTACTTAACTAAACCTTTCGCACCTAAAGAACTAAGTGCAAGAATACGGGCACTTTTGAGAAGAGTTCGTCTCCCCTCTCCAGAGTTAAGCAAACTTGAGTTCGGAGATCTAAAAATTCTTCCAGATCAAGGTCAAGTTATCGTGAAGAATCGAACTATTCACCTAACAAGAACAGAGTTCCAATTGCTCGCTGAGCTCGCTTCCGTACCAGATCGCGTCTTCAGTAGAGACGAACTTCTCGAGCGGGTTTGGGGTAAGGACTACTTTGGGGATGGCAGGCTAGTTGATGTTCATATTCGGAGACTGCGGAAAAAAATAGAGCCTGAAGATGCGCGTCCTCAATATGTAGTTACTGTTCGCGGTTTTGGTTACAAACTAAAGAGCTGACTAAAAGTGAAATCGCCTAAACGGTCTATGCGTATCCGGACGAGGCTCATTTTAACCTTCGGTCTAAGCGCATTATTAATCACTAGCGGCATATCCGTACTGACGTACTTTCTTGTTCGTGGAAACCTAATTGAGAATAGAGACCAAAGCGCTCTAAGTGTCGCTTCAGTTAATGCGAGGCAAGCTGAGCGTAGAATATTTGAAGGGGCTACGGATAAAGCAGTAAGGGATTTCCTTTCAAACCTTCGAGGTGTTCGTGCAGAGTCCACACCGGTGTTGAGACTTGAAACTGACTGGATTTCAGCTGATCCAGTAGTTTTTGCAGCTCCTGAAAGCCTTGATGCAACACTCTTAGAGATAGTAAATAACTCGTCTTTGGACGGAGCAAAGATGAAATATCGTATGGGAAATGGAACCCCTGTGCTTGTTGTCGGCTTTCCTTTGGCAACTCGGAATGCTCTTTACTTTGAAGCGACACCCCTTGACGACATTGAAGATACTCTTGATTCGCTAGCGAATACTTTAATGTTGGTAAGTGGTGGGGTATTTCTTTTCGGAATAGCGTTGGGAATGTTGGCATCCAGAAGGGTTCTATTCCCGGTTGAAGAAGTAGGGCAGACAGCAAAAGCAATTGCAATTGGTGACCTTTCAGCGCGTCTAGATGTTGGAAACGATCCCGACCTTGAGATGCTTGCATCAACATTTAATCAAATGGCTAATACTTTGGAGCAGCGAATTCAAGCAGACGCTAAATTTGCAAGTAACGTATCACACGAACTTCGATCACCGCTAACTACTATTATGGCATCAATTGATGTCCTAAATAGCAACGCAGATTCGCTTGATGACAACTCTAAGCTTGCCCTTGATCTTTTAAATGGAGACTTGGAACGCTTCAAGCAACTAGTTGAAGACCTTTTAGAAATTTCGCGCTACGATGTCGGCGTCAACGCCTTGACACTTGAACGATTCCTTATCGTTGAGTTCTTAGAGAGGCTAACCGACCAGAGAAGCACTAAAGATATAAATATTGATTTTCCATCTGAGATTAAGGATATTTTGATTGAGGCAGACAAAAGACGATTAGCGCGGGTACTGAGTAACTTACTTGATAATGCTGACCATTACGCAGGAGGTGCCACCCGTATAGAGGTCCGAGTNNANGAGGACACACTNANACTTTCTNTNATTGANAATGGNCCNGGNATNAGNANNGANGAGCAGTCNTCAATCTTTGAAAGNTTTGCNCGTGGNNCAGANGGNAGNCGNAGAGGNTCNNGCACNGGNACTGGNNTNGGGTTGTCCCTGGTAGCCGAGCATGTCAAACTTCATGGTGGGTCTGTTGAGGTATTGAGTGCCAATTCAGACGGGAGTGGGTCAATATTTACAGTAACTTTGCCGGGAGTAATTCGATGAGGCAAAATCCTATGATTTTAATAGCAGTATTATTACTTGCCGCCATGTCTTGTGGAGTACCGGAGGATGACAAACCTGGAACAGTTGCATCACCATTGATTGATAGGACTGAGATTGCTGAGAATCAATTAGGAAATGGGGAAAGCAGAAATGAATATATATATCTCTTTGACGTAAACAATAAACTCTCACCTGTCTTGAGGAAAATTCCATCTAATGATTTGAAAGTCACTGATCTAATAAACGAACTCACTGCTGACTTGTTAGCGATTGAGAGGCAAGCAAACTTGAATACTACTGTCCCGATAGGCTTATCAGTGGCAGGCGTAACTCAAGACAGTGACCTTGCGATCATCAACTTCAATGCTGGAGGCTTAGAAGTTATTGAGGGGGATGAACTTGCTAAAGCTTTAGCACAGATTGTTTGGACTTTGACAGAAACTGGCGATTTGGATTCGATTATTATTTCAATAGAGGGGGAAATTAAAACATGGCCTACTCCGAACAGTGGCGACCAGCAACTGTTAAGAAGAATCCAATTCATGAGCTACGCACCTGAAGTCACACTGGGAATCACAGGGTAATAAATCAAAAAGTTCTTATTCACGAAATCAGAAGGAAAGACATAAAATGGAAGTAATACTTTCGATTGATGCTGGGACAACTGGAGTTAGATCCATGTTAGTGGATAAGCAAGGGTCTATAGTTGGAAGCTCTTACAAGGAATTTCCGCAATATTTTCCCGATTCAGGGCTCGTAGAACATGACCCTATGGAAATTTGGGTAGCTATTGAGCACACCATTAGCGAAGTTATTCAAAAATTTGGGTCTCAACCGGTCGCAATCGGAATAACAAACCAGAGGGAAACTATAGTTTGCTGGGATAAGGAAAGTTCAAACCCTCTATCCATGGCTCTTGTCTGGCAAGATAGGCGGACCTCTGAGCGGTGCGCGCAACTGCAGGAAGATGGTGTTCTTTCTTTAGTTAGGGAATCAACTGGACTTGTTTTAGACCCTTACTTCTCAGCTACGAAAATTGAGTGGCTTCTTGAAAATAAAATTGAGCTGTCTGGAAAAGTTGCTTTCGGTACGGTCGATAGTTGGATTCTGTGGAAATTAACTAATGGCGAAGTTTTCGCTACTGATGTCACTAATGCGTCACGTACGATGCTCTTCAATATCCATAACTTATCTTGGGATGATGACCTTCTTGAAATATTTGGGGTCGCACCAAACAACCTGCCCGAGGTTTTACCGTCAAGTGGACATTTCGGAACGACAGCAAAGCAATCAGTGCTCAATGCTGGCATTCCAATAACTGGGATTGCGGGAGACCAGCAAGCATCATTATTTGGTCAGACATGTTTTACCGAGGGGGACGCAAAGAACACTTACGGTACAGGGTCTTTTGTTCTCCTGAATACCGGAAATTCATGCCATGACCCTGTTGATGGGTTACTGAATACTATAGCGTGGTCACTCTCGGGAGATAGCAAGAATTCTGTAACATACGCTCTGGAGGGGTCAATTTTCTCTACAGGCTCTACCGTTCAGTGGTTGCGTGATGGTCTAGAAATGATTAAGGAAGCATCAGAATTAGAAGGCCTTGCAATGAAGTGTGATTCAACAGGTGGGGTATTTCTTGTTCCAGCTTTTACTGGTCTTGGTAGCCCATGGTGGGACCCAACAGCAAGAGGAACTCTAATCGGGATTACAAGAGGGACGGGTAGGAGCGAGATAGCTCGTGCGGCGATTGAATCAATGGCTTTTCAAACTCGTGATGTTCTTGAGAGTATAAAAAGAAATGGGATGACAACTCCGGAAAAACTGAAAGTAGATGGGGGTGCTTCAGTAATGGATCTACTAATGCAGTTCCAAGCTGATCAACTCAAAATTCCTGTCATTCGTTCTTCTAACAAAGAATCAACTGCCATGGGCGCTGCTTATCTTGCCGGTTTAGCAAGTGATGTGTGG
>PATH01000025.1 GCA_002712325.1 Acidimicrobiaceae bacterium
TTCTCCACTCCCACAAGCAAAAAGGCTAAGCGACAAGATTAAAAGTGAAAAAGTGAGAACGACTTTTTTAATTACCTTACGAGACATGAGTGAGTTTTAGGTGATCCATCATCTCTTCTCGTGTGGGTCCCAAAGATGGCTCTGGCCCTCTTTGATCGCGGTCTGCCCAAACTTTCATGATTTCTGAACTAATCTCTGGTTCGGTTAGAATTGAAGGATCAGCTAACAGATTCATCATCTTCATGAATCCTCGCCATACCTTTGCCGAGGATCGCGTAGCTGGTATCAGGCCATCTTTTAAGATTGACCGTTTCATAATAGTCATATCATCATCTTCTCCATCGGAAGCAGCTCTGCTGCCTCGATCAGAATCAACGGACGCTTGATACCAAGGTAAAATATTTTGCTCAACACTCAAGAGAAAACTCTCAGATTGTGCCGTTGTATCTGCTCCATGGTCTCGTATTGCATTAGCGAGTAGGTGGGCTTGCCAAAACCCGGTTGAACAACCTCTGCCGTATAGAGGATTGGTACATATAAGGGCATCACCGATCATGTGAAAACCATCAACAACAACTTCACTGTCTCTTTTTAACGTACGTTTTCGATTCAGCAGGCCAGCCATTGAATGAACACCTGTAAGAGGAGTAGCTCCGAGACTTATCCATTCTTTGGCGGCAGGAATAGCATCGACAACGCTTTCAAACATTTCGACGTCTTTTATTCCCCAAAATGTCTTATCAGTATCAGATGTGGCGAAAGTGATTGAAAACGTTCCGTTGTCGCCCCAAAAGACTCCATATTTCAAATACCCGAGATCACCTGCGACCAATCGGTCGCCAACGGGGAGCTCAATACCATCAGGTAAACGGTAAAAGCGTGAGTAGTAGATAATTCCAGTATCCTCAACAACTTCATCCGGAGCCTCAATACCGGCATCTCTTAGCCACTCCGGAGCGTTTGATCGTCTGCCATTCGCCGCAATAACGCAATCAAAATCTTCGTTTAAACCTCTGTCAAAATAAAGTCCAGTAACTTTCGGAATAGCAGCTTCACTTTTCTTTACACCTGTAACACCTAGTCCAGTTCGTATTTCTACGTTTGGGTTGCTCATAACTGTATTACGAAGAACCCATTCAAATGTTGTACGCCGTGCTGCAAGCATACGGAGATTAATATCTTCATCTAAAACCTGGCGATCGTCGAGGGTCTCTGGCATATGATCAACCAAATTGATCTCGGTAACCCCATTATCAAGTAGTGATTTCAGAACCTCAGGGTGGTTGTCTCGAAGAATATTATGCAAACGTCCGAGAAGGGCATGAGAGTGTCGCACTTGTGGAGCTCCCCTTCTATCCCAGTCAAATGCTTCATCATGGGTTTTAGGCATAGGTGTCTGATCACGTTCAATAATGACCACATCATGGCCTGTTTTAGAAAGTTCAAGGGCCGTCGCCAATCCCGTAACCCCAGCTCCGATAACTCCAAACTTCATTCAATCACCACCCATTCCATTAGTAGTTTATGATCGCTCATATTCAATGAGAACCTTTAGAGGAGATCGCGTCGCATTTTTCGTTATAAATGTCGTGTCAGCCCCTGCTGCAAGTCGCGGATTTTTCATAAAATTACTTAAATGCGATGAACCAATCACAGCCTCAAGTCTCGCCATCTCATAACCAAGACAAAAGTGCTTTCCTAAACCGAAACCTAAATGCCCGTAGCGACCTTCGGTTCCATGATGACCGCTTTTTCGTTCTTTAGAGAGATGTAAATCATCTCGAGCAATATCAAAATCTCTTGGACTCTTAAAAATAGTTTCATCATTATTAGCGGATGCGAGCTGAATATAAACCGTTTGATCTGCAGGAATAGTAACGCCGCTAAACGTCACTTCATTAACGCTGTATCGCAACTGCCCTAACACAGGAGGCGAATGACGCATCATCTCCGAAAAAGCGCAATCAAACAATTCATGATCTTCTAACACAGCATCAAGTTGACTAGGATGTAACAACAACTGAGTCCACATATTCGCTATCCCTTTATCAGTCGTCTCTCCACCAGCAACTAACAACAAAGAAATAAACGCTTGGATCTCAGTAAGTGTTAATCGCTGACCGGAAGCCTCTGCATGAACGATCTTCGAAATAAGATCCTCCATAGGGCACGATCTCCGGTCTTCAATAATTGGCTCTACATATTCTGCCAACTGCTCATGAGCTAGAACACCTAGCTTTTGTTTTTCAGAACTGAATCGGGCTAATCCAGCCATCATCGTCGTATACCACTCATGAAAACGATCATGATCGCTTTGATCCATCCCAAGCATGTCAACAATTACGTTAACTGGCAGACGGGTCGTGAAAGCATCAACAAGATCAACAACTGTTTCTTTCGGAAATTTCTGGATAAGGTCTAACGCATTTCGATCAATTGCTTCGTAGTAAGGCTCAAAACGTTTCCCTACGAACTCTGGCGCAACTATTTTCCGGTGTACAACATGCTCAGAGCCATCTTTATCAAGCATTGTCGGGCCAAAAACGACACCTAAGGTATTTCGATAGAGCCGATTTGAAAAATCTTCATAATTTGTAAAAGCTTCAACACAGTCTGTGTACCGAGTTAACACCCAAGTCTTGGTTATTTCATCAAAAAAAACAGGCTTATCATGCCTCATGCGCTCCCACAAAGGATAGGGATCTAATAAGTGCTCCTTGCTATGAAGCATTTCAGAAGTAATAGACGATACAGACATTGAAAAAACAGTACTGCAACAATTTTTTTCAATCTATTTCATGCCCAAAAACGCTTATTTTTAAAGGAAAATTATAAGAAATCCTATTTTTTTCAAATAACTATCGGTTAAGTCATCGGATTGTAGCCATACGCGCATTACGCTTACACAGCAATGGCTGATTACACGATGCAGGATAAAATAGAAGAACTTAAAAAGAGAAAATCAGAAGCACTTCAGGCAGGCCCTGAAAGAGCAATTGAGCGTCAACACGAAAAGGGAAAACTCCTTGCCCGTGAACGAATTGACTATCTACTAGATGAGGGTTCATTTCATGAATTAGATATGTTAGCTCGTCACCGAGCACACGAAGCAGGCCTAGAAACACGACCATACACTGACGGCGTTGTCACAGGGTGGGGAACTGTTGACGGACGTAAAGTATTCGTCTTCAGCCAAGATTTCACCGTCATGGGAGGAGCTCTTGGAGAAGTTTTCGCTGAAAAGATTCACAAAGTAATGGATTTAGCTTTAGCAACGGGGGCTCCAATGATAGGACTCAACGATGGAGCTGGCGCCCGAATCCAGGAAGGGGTTGTAAGCTTAGATAGTTACGGAGGAATATTCCATCGAAACGTTCAATCCTCCGGAGTAATCCCACAAATCAGCGTGGTACTTGGCCCGTGCGCAGGAGGCGCAGTCTACAGCCCAGCCATGACAGATTTTATTTTCATGGTCAGAGAGAAATCACACATGTTCATTACCGGCCCTGATGTTGTCAAAACAGTAACTGGCGAAGAGGTAACTCTAGAAGAATTAGGTGGAGCAACAAGTCACGCAAGTAAATCAGGGGTAGCGACATTCGTAAGCGACAGTGAGGAAGAAGTACTTGACGCAGTTAAAACGCTTTTAACATTTCTTCCAAGTAACAATATGGAAGAACCTCCGCCAATTGAAGCAACAGATGATCCAGAACGTCTCTGTCCTGAACTCACAGATATAATGCCAGACAGCCCAAATCTCCCNTATGACATGAGAGAAATAATAGGCTCAATAGTCGATGATGGAGAGTTCATGGAATATTTCCCCTCATGGGCTCAAAGTATCGTATGCGGATTTGCACATCTNGATGGGAATGTCATAGGAATAGTCGGAAATCAACCACTTGTCCTTGCAGGAGTTCTAGATATTGAATCCTCATCAAAAGCCGCACGTTTTGTTCGTACCTGTGATGCATTTAACATTCCCTTACTAACACTTGTTGACGTACCTGGATTCCTACCCGGAGTAGATCAAGAATATGGAGGAATCATTCGACACGGGGCAAAGCTCCTGTATGCATACTGCGAAGCGACAGTTCCACGTATACAGGTCATTACAAGAAAAGCTTANGGAGGCGCATATGTTGTCATGGATTCAAAGTCAGTAGGATCCGACCTCTCTTTTGCTTGGCCAACAGCTGAACTAGCTGTAATGGGTCCACAAGGAGCAGTTGAAATTCTTCATAGAAGAGAACTTCAATCAGCCGCTGACCCTGAAGCTAAAAAAACCGAATTNGTTGATGACTACACTGAACGTTTCGCTAATCCATATATCGCAGCAGAACGNGGCTACATTGATGATGTAATTGANCCAGCGGAAACAAGAAGAAAAGTTATTGCTGGATTCTCTGTCTTAAAATCAAAACGCGAAGATTTACCNCAACGAAAACATGGTGTAATTCCTCTATAGATCAATGATTGAAGAACCGCAGTACATACAAATTACCCCTGAACCAAGTGAGGATGAGAGAGAAGTAATCCTCAGGGCTTTCAAGCAACTATGGCCAAAGGACGAGAAGTTACCCATTTCATACAAATGGAGATTCAGTGGACGATGGTGGGCTGATAAATCTAACCCTCGGTCTGTGAACCGTTCATGGAGAAATTAGAATTCTCCAAACTAACTGTTGTTGCTCAATCAAACTAAAATGGGCAGGGTGTTCAAAGAAAAATCAGAATATCACAGNGTCATAGAAGGTTTAATTTCAGAACTCCATGGAAATTCTCTACTTCTTTTCCCGAAGGAGAACCTTCCAACGCAAATACCTCCAGCGGTAACTGAAGTAATAGAGTGGCCTATCGTTCCAACTAATTTGAAGTTTGACGCAGTCCTTTCCATTGGAAACCTCGCCGCAGAGCCTGACCTATCCCAATTCCTCTCAGAACTTAAACATTACCTAACACCTGACTCATTGCTTTACTTTTGNGAACGNACAAAAGTGCCTACNGGATATAACGGTTCAGCGAAATATGATATTAGTGGNACCTTTTGGGCGAATGAATGGTCAGTAATCCGATGCGATCGTTTTCGAATAGGGAAATCAAAGAGAGCACCCGCATATATAACCGGNATAGCAAGANTAAAAAGATTAAGAGATCAAAATTTGTAACCGAAAATACCACGCTAAATCTTCACATTGCGAGTACCGTTTAATCACGTGAGTCTAATTATTCAAAAATTTGGTGGCACCTCTGTAGCCGATGCAGATCGTATGAGAGAAGTAGCTGATCATGTAAAAAGAACCAGAGACCATGGACATTCAGTCGTACTTGTCGTGAGCGCTATGGGGAAAGAAACAGATCACCTGCTTCGTCTTGCCTCAGAGGTATCACAAACCAGGCCAGCAAGAGAAATGGACATGCTCATAACTGCAGGCGAAAGAAAGGCAATAGCTCTCATGTGCATGGCGCTTCATGACATGGGAGTNCCCGCNGACTCATTCACGGGAAGTCAAGCAGGATTTTTGACAGACACAAATCATCAAAATGCNAAAATACTTACAATAGACCCACAACGAGTTCAAGAAGCTGTAGACGCCGGACGAGTAGCTGTTGTCGCAGGCTCACAAGGCGTCTCAGCAGATAACAATGTAACTTTTCTCGGAAGAGGGGGTTCAGACACAACTGCGGTTGCGTTGGCTCACGCTCTAAACGCTGATGCGTGTGAACTATACACTGATGTGCCAGGAGTCTTCACAACAGACCCAAGAGTCTGTGAACAAGCGAAAAAAATGTCATCTATTAGCTTTGATGAATTACTTGAAATGACAGCAGTTGGATGCCCTAAACCAGCCATGCGCTCCGTTGAAGTCGCTCGATCATATGGAGTTAAATTACACGTCCGCTCAGCATTCACCTGGGAACCAGGAACCTGGGTTACAAAGGAGGAAAATTCAATGGANAAACCAATTATTTCGGCAGTTGTTCCCGATTCATCTCAATCGAAAGTAACGGTCTCAGGGGTACCAGATAATCCCGGCATAGCTGCAGCNATTTTTAGACCATTAGCTGATAGCGATGTAAACGTTGACATGATCGTTCAAAACACATCCGAGGAAGGAGTCACAGACATTTCCTTCACATTACCTACCGAGCAAATGGAAATAGGTAAAGAAATCATGATGTCCGTAGCTTCAGAAATTGGGGCAGGTGAGGTCAGCACAGATGATTCGGTAGGACGAGTGTCAGTTATAGGAGCTGGAATGGCAAGTAACCCTGGAGTCGCAGCTACAATCTTTGAAACTCTTTCAGCTGAAAGTATAAATATCCATATGATCTCTACATCCGCAATCAGAGTTTCTTGTGTTGTGAATAAAGCAGATATCGAAAAGGCCACAAATATATTGCATCAAGCGTTTGAATTGCACAAAGGGTGAGTTGTAATCGACTGGAACAAAACCCCATCGTCACTTCATATTTCNCATACCTCTGAAGGAACTTTCTTTTGGGGTTGGGATAACAACGGCCCAATCAGTGGGGTTGAACTCCGCCGTCTTGCAGGAACATTNACAGGTAATCGATGGGCTACGCGTGAGGCCAATCTGACTACCTNCACTATAGAANCTCCGCTAATTAATGATCAATCAATCTTGGGNTTAGAAGTAAAGCCAACTGATATTTACCATCTCTTTTCAAAAAAGCATCCAAACCAGAGGTGGAGTCCTTCAATGCAATGGATGCACCAACTCTTTAATGATTTAATACATGCAATAGGAAATGATCTAATATTTCCATCACTAACTCATGACGGGCTTCGCTGGGAAGCAACATGGAATCTCTTAAACCATGAAGNCTTATCTAGACAACGACAAGATCATTTTAAGTTGATGCCAGAAGTAGTTGGATTCAGAAATGAAGAAGAACTTAGAAACTTCCAAAATGATTTAGTAGATGCAACCTGCCGACAAATCCTTCAGTATTCAAAATGGAAGCCGTACCTTNCACGTAAACGATCTCCACACATGAAGTCCCTCAGAAATACTTGCACGGCTCTATCGGAAACATCAGGCTATTTTATAACTGACACANTCAATACAGATAACGCTTTACTTGAGTTATCCTCAAATCTTCAATACGGAAAATTACACGCTGAAACTGGACTCAAGGTTTCTTGCCAAATGAGATTATCACCAGGCGATAAAGACGAGCCTTGGAACATAGTCTTTGAAGCATATAACAATGATTCTCCAGANAATGTTGCTACTTGGAAAGAACTATTGTTTGATAGAAAAGCGATCGCTGAATTTGGATTTACGGATCACCGTGACGCNNTANAGANCTTCATGAGTGAAACTATTGACCTCATAAGTTCCAGTGTCCCTGGTTTAGACCACATAGGATTGGAAGCGACTACCGATACAGCATNTTTATCCATTGACGATGTTTCCCTCTTGCTAATAGATGGAATTCATATCTGTGACACATTACGAGTTCCAGTTCTTGTTCCAAAGGGATTACTAAAACAAAAAATCAAATTAGCTGCAAGCGCTACTCCAAGTGAGAAAGGTGGAATCACAGCAAACCTTGGAAAAGCAATGGTTGACGTTGACTGGGACCTAGCACTTGGAGACCAGTCGCTTTCTGAACATGAACTCCTTCAGCTAGCTGAGTCTAAAACTAATCTTGTCCAAATAAAGGGGGAGTGGGTTCATATAGATAACCAACAGGCTGAAATTGCATTAAAAGAATTAGAAAATCGAAGAAAAAATGATCACCATCTAACNCCTACAGACCTACTTAGAATTACTGCTGAAATTGGCGCCGAAGAAAACAATTCAGAATTTGGAGCAGCATTGTTTTCTTCAGAAAATCAAACAGCNGATAACTGGTTAACCAAACTTATCGATGGCTTACCAGATACCGAACTAACCGAGGAAAATGAATCTACTACATTTCAAGGATCACTTCGACCGTATCAAAGACGAGCGCTCAGTTGGCTACAGTTTCTCAGCCGAATAGGGCTTGGAGGNTGTCTCGCAGATGATATGGGTCTAGGAAAAACACCCACTGCTCTCGCACATATCCAATTGAGAAAATCTGAAAAGCCTAACCTCGTTATTTGCCCGTTATCAGTTGTCCATAACTGGGAACAAGAAGCATCATATTTCACACCGAACTTGAACGTTCTCATATTGCATGGAGCTAAACGACCAACAGGAGACGATCTNATAAAGCTCATTGANTCGTTTGACATCGTTATTAGCACTTACGGAACAGCCACTAGAGATATAGAAACACTATCAAAGGTGAATTGGGACTTAGTTATTTGTGACGAGGCACANTTCATAAAGAACCATCAAACCCATGCAGCGATTGCGATACGTCAATTGTCTGCTGACCAGAAAATAGCGCTCACGGGTACACCAGTAGAGAATAGACTCTCGGAGCTCTGGTCAATATTAGATGCAATGAATCCTGGAATGCTTGGAGGAGTAACTTGGTTTAAAGAGAAATTCGCAACCCCCATAGAGCAGANAAAAGATCAAAATGCTTTGATTAATATGCGTAAGCTAACAGATCCGTTCATTTTGAGAAGAACGAAGGATGATAAATCTTTAGTTCCTGATCTTCCTGAAAAAATTGAGCAAATTGCATGGTCACATCTCACCCACGAACAAGCCGGTCTGTATCAAGCGGTTCTCAATGATTTTTTGAAAGAAGCAGAAGCAGTAGAAGGAATGAAGCGTCGTGGATTGATCCTCGCAACTTTGACGAAACTCAAACAAATTTGTAACCACCCAGCACACTTCTTAGCTGATGGAAGCAATCTTGATGCACGTTCCGGTAAAGTCTCACGGCTTGAAGAGCTCCTTACTGAAATAAGCGAAGCTGGTCAGAGAGTCCTTGTATTTACTCAGTATCGTGTCATGGGTGAGCTCTTATCTGAACATCTAACGAAAATAATTGGGGTGCGACCAGATTTTCTTCATGGGGGAGTNTCAAGAAATAAACGGCAAAAGATGATTGATCAATTCCAAAATGAATCAGGCCCTCCTGCCCTTTTGATTTCGTTAAAAGCAGGTGGTACGGGCCTGAATCTCACGTCCGCAAACAGAGTTATTCATTTTGATAGATGGTGGAACCCAGCCGTTGAAGATCAAGCTACCGACCGGGCATGGAGAATAGGNCAGCAGAAAACTGTTTTTGTCCACAAGTTAGTTTGCCGAGGAACACTTGAAGAAAGAATTAATCAGTTACTGATAGACAAGAAAGAACTTGCTTCGCAAAGCGTAGGTACCGGTGATGAATGGTTTACGGATATGGGGACTGAACAGCTTCGCGAAATATTCTCTCTCAATCTGACAACGGCGGTTGAAGAATGATTAAACCATCGTCACAACTTGGAGAGAGTATTTTGCAACTGATTGCTGCATATACGAATTACAAAGACCCTCTTGGTCCAGGTGTAGCAATTCAGCGAAAAGGAGCTGTTAGAGATTTCTTTGTTCAGCAAGGCTCTATTTCATTTGAAATCCACGATAAGAGGGAAAGAGCATTNGATGTCGAAATACATACCACTCCACCCTCGGAGAATGTTCGTCGGGCGGTACTTTCAGGTGATCTACACGAAGCAGTACCGAAAGTGGCCGAAATACAAATTCATCATGTGTGTCCCGACTGGGCGACACCTTGCCGACATGAGATAGCAGCGTTACTTCAGCTTGTGAAAGAATGCGAAGACGATCCTAATGTGATACTTAAATGGCGTGGAATAGAGCTCGAAAGCGATTCAGCTGATAAGGAAACATCACTTGGCAGTAGCAGTTCAGTTACCTCACGAAAAGGCACAATCCAACAGCTGCGTAACAGCATGCCGGGAAGATTTATAAATTTAAAAGAAGAGAAAAGTCATGAATCTGTATTAAGTCCTGATATGGAATCATTCTTTTCTTTTCCAAAAGAACATGAACCAACACTAAATACTATCGGGAATTATTCAAGCGCTAAGAAAATTGATGCTTCGCGAGAGATACAAATTGATGGCCAAAATATGTATCCAGTCTTCAAAGATGCAATTGAAACAATCAAAGAATTTCTTGGGACGAACTAAAATTCCTAGTTCGATAAGGAAAGTTCCACGAAGACTGATTCTTATGAGTACCCTCAAGGTATGAATATTGGAATAGTTGGAGCGACAGGTCAAGTCGGGGCAGTAATGCGGGAAATTCTCTCGCAAAGAAATTTTCCCTTTGAATCAATTAGGTTTTTTGCATCATCTCGTAGTGCAGGGAAAGAAATAGAATTTCAAGGACAATCCATCCGTGTAGAAGATGCTGCTAAGGCGAAATGGGACAACTTAGACGTTGTTTTATTTTCTGCGGGTGGACAATTATCAAAAGAACTAGCCCCGAAAGTTGCCTCTGCTGGGGCAATCGTAATTGATAATTCTTCCGCATGGAGAATGGACCCTGAAGTCCCACTGGTAGTTCCAGAGGTTAACGCTCACGCTATTAACAATATGCCCAAAAATATTATTGCTAACCCGAACTGTACAACTATGGTGGCCATGCCCGTTCTAAAACCATTGCATCTTGAAGCTGGGCTTCGCAACCTTATAGTTTCTACCTATCAAGCAACCTCAGGTGCAGGTTTGTCGGGAGTTCAAGAATTAAATCAACAAGTTTCTGAGGCAGGCGACACGGCTATGGATCTAACCCATGACGGACAGGCTATTGAATTTACACCAGGGAATAGTTTCCCAGAGCCAATAGCATTTAATGTTGTTCCCTTTTGCGGGTCATTAATTGAAGATGAATTACAGGAAACAAACGAAGAACGTAAACTTCGAGACGAAAGTAGAAAAATCCTCGAAATTGATGATCTAGCGGTCACAGCAACTTGTGTCAGGGTTCCAGTTTACACAGGTCACTCCTTAGCAATAACAGCCGGTTTTGAGAATCATATTTCTTCGCAAAGGGTGGAAGATATTCTTCGTGAAGTTCCAGCAGTAGTTCTTGAAGATGTTCCCACCCCGTTAAAATCTGCAGGTGTTGATCCCACATTCGTTGGCCGTATCAGGCCGGATACAGTTCTTGAAAACGGAATTAACTTGTTTCTTTCAGGTGACAATTTGCGAAAAGGTGCTGCGCTAAATGCTATTCAAATAGCCGAAACATTTCTTGGTTAGGTATTCCTCTATGGAGGGTCAGTTACATAGCGACCTAGGGCTTGCTCCACATCAACGCCAACTTGATTTGCCAACGAAAATACCCACGCAATGACATCTCCGAATTCATGTAGCCGTTGATCATGAGTTCCTTTTCTAATTGCTTGAGCTAACTCTCCCACTTCTTCAGCTAGCCAAGCGACGGACATTGCAACACCGCGCTCTCGATCCTTTTCTCCGTAAACATTTTCTATATGGCTTTGAAATTCTGAAATCTCCATGGGTGCCCTTCGCTAATATTAAAAGACTATGTTGTAACAGTTAAAGGTATGTTGACCCTTAATGAATTCATGTGATTGAGAGTATGGTTTTTTGATCTTTACGATACGCTCAGGCATGAAATACGGGTAGTGGCGCAGGTTGGTAGCGCGCCTCGTTCGGGACGAGGAGGTCGTGGGTTCAAATCCCGCCTACCCGACTAAAAAAACTAGAGAAGTGATTTAGCTAGTTTACGCAACCGCAGAGCATTAAGTGGCTTAACAAGCTCACAATCTGCCTTAGCCTCAGTGGCAATCCAAGTGTCAGCTTCACGATCTAACAACAATATGATTTTTAATGGTTTGAGTCTACCTGCAGTAATCTCATGTCTTAGATCAAGACTGGCAGCTACGCCTCCCATGTTGCCAATCTGCAAATCTAGAATAACAAGATCAGGTTCCAATTCAGCAGCTACTACTCGAACATCCTCGCCACGTGTTACTCGGCTCACAGAAGTTTCTGGCCCTAGTAAAGCAGCAAAAGTTTCCTCTGCGGTTTCATCAGAATCGGTGGCAAGGAGAACTTTATCCATAACTAAACACTATCGTTCAAATACCTTCAACTCTATTCACACCGTAAAGATTGGTTTCCCATTACATCAAATGGGCTATACAAACCCTAATTTGCCCTTTAGTATTACCACAAACGATCTTTATCATTCATGAGAGGAGCCCTATGTTAGAAATTAACATTGAAGGCAATAACGATTTCTCAATGTGTCGGCCTTCTGGTGAAATTGATGCTTATACCGTTGATGAATTCAGAGACGCATTGAGCTCTCTAGCAACGGTATCAAAGCTACTTATTGATCTAAGTGACGTACCGTTCATGGATTCTGCAGGTCTAGGTGCATTAATTGGAAGCATCAGAAAAGCGGGTGAAAACAATGGGCAAATTGTTGTTTCATGTGGCCGTGAATCATTACTGGGTCTTCTCAAAACAACAGGTTTTGATCAAATCGTAACTGTTACTGAGTCGGTTAACGAAGCCCTCGATGTCTTAGGGGAATCGCAAGACATATAAGATAAAGATATGCGATTTGCCCCCTCCGTTACGACGCTAAAGACTTCGCGCTCAAAAATTTTCTTATTGATGACTCTCGTTTTGAGTTATTTACTCCTCTCATCCCAACAACTTCAGGGACAAGAAAGTCAAGAATCACTCAATCCTGGTTATGTAGAAGTGTTTGAAGTTAGTGGCCTACTTGATGATGTTCTGGCTTCAGCGCTTGAAAATTCTATTAAAGATGCTCAAAACAGTGGAGCAAATGCCTTGATTTTGCAAATGAATTCAAAGCAAGCGGTGATTTCAAATCAACGGCTAATTGCGCTAGGGCAAGCGTTTATGGATTCATCTATCCCAATAGAAGTTTGGGTCGGGCCCTCGGGATCAACTGCACAAGGAAAAGTTGCTCAATTAGCTCTTTTAGCTGACTCACTCGGTGTATCTATAGGGTCATCAATTGGGAATACAGGCGAATTCGTCTTTTCAGGTATGGAATTGGATATTGCTTACAAAGAAAAAATTGAATCTGTANGGAACGATACACTTCAATGGAATGAAGCTATTGAAGCTAATCTTGTTCAGTGCGATCGAGTCGAAGTAGATGAGCTAGGTAAAACATTGACCGAAAAAGAGCAGCTCGCCAGATGTGCAAACCCCACGCTTGGAGATTTCCTTGTTAATCGCGACAGCTTCGTTTCAGAAGTAATCGAGACTGAAGATGGACCTCGGCTATCTCCTCTGACCAAAACGAAAATTAATCGATTAAATCTTGTTGACCAACTGATGCACACCGTTGCAAGTCCTCCTATAACTTACNTACTTCTTGTTTCAGGGTTAGCNCTTNTAATATTTGAATTCTTTTCGATAGGGGTCGGAATCGCAGGAGTGATCGGCGCAATCTCTGTNGCCTTAAGTGCATACGGCTTAACAATTCTTCCATTCCGGCNATGGGCTTTAGTGCTTTTGGTATTATCAATGCTTGCTTTTTCCATAGATATTCAAACGGTAGTCCCNAGAGTCTGGACCTTAATAGGTCAAATAATGTTCACNNCCGGAACAATCTTNCTCTACTACGAAACAAATGTAGAAATGTCATGGATACCCATGTCTGTAGGCATTATCGGAGTTTTANTACTCATGGCAAGAGGAATGCCGATCATGATCAGAGGAAGGTTTGCCACCACCCAAATAAACAGGAAATAGTACAAAGCAATACTCAATCACCTANCTAAATTTCTATCAAATTTCTATTTTTTTCTTGCNCAACGAAAAAACCCTGACTAGGTTCCCTTTAAAGGGGGATCATGAGCGTAGTTCTAAATGATCAAAGATGGCAGATTCGTGCTGCTTGTCGCGGTCCCCAGGTAAAAATCTTCTTTCCTCCTTCACATTTTGAAAGNAAATCTGATAAACGAGAGCGTGAACGTAGGGCAAAACTGATTTGCCAAACATGCTCAGTACAAAATGATTGCTTAGATTACGCACTTCGCATAGGGGAACAGCATGGAATCTGGGGAGGACTCAACGAAGCAGAGCGAAGACAGATCATCCCAAGAATCCAATAACCGTATGCTTGACTAAAAGCTGAGATAAGTTCTAGATAACCCCTAATGCGACTTTAATCATCTCGTCAAAGGTAGATTCTCTGTCCGCAGAACTCATGATCTCNTGTCGAATTATGTCATCACTAACCGTAACAAGAGCCAGTGCCTGAGCGCCCTCTGCTCGCGAGAGAGAGTACAAACCTGCTATTTCCATTTCAACTCCAAGAATTCCATACTTGGTTAGCTTAGAGAACAGTTCAGGGTCGGGTCCATAAAATAAATCACTGGTAAAAACAGGCCCAACAGACATTGATATTCCCGCATTACCAGCGACGTTTACTGCGGAAAAGAGCAACTCCCAATCTGCGATCGAAGGAAGAGTTAATCCATCATTTAATTGTTTAATTGCAGCAGAATCAGTTCCAGCAGCGGAAGCACAGATTAGGTCACCCAAACGAACAGATTCACTTAACCCTCCGCAACTTCCAACTCGTATCAATTTCTTGACCCCAAAAAATCTAATCAATTCGGTGTAATAAATCAATGCAGAAGGAATTCCCATCCCAACTGATTGAACCGAAACNGGAGTCCCATTGAATTCGCCCGTAAATCCTTCAGCGCCCCTAACAGAATTGACTAACCGAACGTTCGTAAGATAATTCTCGGCTATAAATCTCGCTCTTTTAGGATCCCCAGGTAAAAGAACTGTAGGTGCATAATCACCATGAACTCCTTCTAGATGAGGTGTTGGCCCAGATTCCATATTTTTCCTTACCTACCTTTACTTATCTCTCAACCTACCGTTATGCGTAACAAGTGTCATATGATTTCGGGTAATCTTTTCCCAGCTAGTCGAACATCATTTCTTCTAACCGTCGCACCTATTTGATCTAGGTAGTTAAGAAGAGGAAGTACATACTTTCTCGAACTATCTAAAGCCATGCGAACCTCTCCGACAGTTACACCTTCAGGATTTTCCTCCAGCATCACCTGTATCGTTCCTGCTGCACTTGAAACTGCTTTTTGTGAAAAAAAGATTCCATTTTGCTCAATAATCAATCCGCGACGCACTAATTCACGGAGCACTCTTGGGTCTATGCCATCTGCATCTGGTGGTTTGAAAAGATTAGNTTCTAATTTCTCCAAGTAAGGATGATTCGAAAAGTTGTCTGCTCCTTCTACCCGAAGATAATTACCTTCAATCAAAACACCTTCAAGAATCGCTATTGCAGCTCGNTNGAATTGATTAAGTGATGTTATATCAAGACCCAAATTTCCTGCAGATTCCAGTCTTTGAGATAAGTCCGTAACTGTGTCCTCTAGGCATTTTGGATCAACGATCCAGCCAGGCACATCTTCGTCTCTGCGCNCTCCAGTTAATGCTTCAAGATGAGAGGGCGTTATCCATTTATGTTCACTGATTATTCTGGCTATNGAGGTNTCAGGCTTTGCGTCTACCGCCCGTAAAATAGGTTCAGGGTCTAGCANTATCGCACCACCTACAGTCTCATTTCTACCGCTTTCTCTAAGGATCAGTCGATCCCCCAACATAAGAGGTAACTTCTGATCCATGTACACCCGTATCAAACCCTTCCCTCCAGCATGGATTACTTCATTACCAAGCACTCGAACCTTTACGAATTCTTCTTTTGTTCCGATGTATGCCAAATAAGCACCGCGTCGCGTAACTTCATGTTCAATATTTGGAAGAACATCTAGTTCAGCATCAAAAGTTGANGTGAGAAACCACTGTTCTGNATTAGTGATAACACTTCCTCTTCCAATGCTTTGATGATCGATATTTGCTAAGTTAATCGCAACACGGCATCCTGGGCCTATATTTGAAACTTGCTCATCATGAGACTGAAGAGAACGTATTTTTGTTACAAAGTTCTGTGGATTGATAACAATTTCATCATCAATTTTTAAAGAACCACCAGTGAGAGTTCCTGTTACAACCGTTCCAGCACCCTTTACTGTAAATACTCTGTCAATCCAAAGACGAGGTCTGTCATGATCTTTAGCAACAGGAGTACCCTCTAACATATTTTCTAATTCTGTCACCAAGGAGTCAATACCTACTCCTGTGATACTGTCAACTGGAATAATAGGNGCACCCTCAAGAAAGGTACCTTCTAAGCGGTCATTTATTTCAAGGACGGCAATTTCACGTAGGTCATCATCTGCNAAAGAAATCTTTGTGAGAGCAACTAACCCCCTCTTTACTCCTAACAGGTTCAATATGCGAAGATGCTCTTCCGATTGGGGTTTCCACCCCTCAGTGCTATCAACAACGAAAAGACATGCATCGACGGCNCCAACACCTGCAAGCATATTTTTTAAAAATCGTTCATGACCNGGAACATCAATAAATGAAACAAAGCCATTATCNCTTCTATCAGCTTTGGCGAAACCTAAATCAATAGTTAGCCCTCTACGTTTCTCTTCTTCCCATCGATCTGGATCAACTCCGGTCAAGGCATTTACCAAGGTAGATTTCCCATGATCAACATGACCAGCTGTGCAAATGATGTGATTCTTCACAACCCTAGAGAATCTGCTTCAATGACAACTTAACCTGATCGTCGAAAGAGGGGTGAATAGTTCTTAAATCAAGAAGAGTCTTCCCGTCTTCNACTCGGGCGATAATAGGCAAATTATTTTCTACTCCATCTCGAAGTTCCTGTGAAATATCATGGTCTATTTGGATACCAAACGATGGGATTTCTACGCCAGGAAGTGTTCCTCCACCGGGTACTGAATTGAGTGGCACAGGCACCCCTATATTGAGGTGCTCAGCTCGACTTTGAAGCTCATCTTGAGTAGCTAAAGCCATTTTCCAAAACGGGATATCACTCCAATTTCGATTTAGATATTTATGGCAAAGCTCCTGAAGAGAGGAGAGGACTAACGACCCAGGTCTCACTGCTCTGGCAAAAGGGTGGTTTAGGCACTTTTCGATAAGTTCCGCTTTCCCAGCTATGATTCCAGCCTGTGGTCCCCCAAGTAACTTATCAGATGAAAAGGTAACAATATCAGCTCCTTGAGCGATCGTCTGTCGAGCACCGGGTTCTCCAATAAGCCAGTTGGGGGGGCCACTCTCTAACCAAAAGCAATTTTCGTCTAATAATCCAGATCCGATATCCGCTACAAGAGGAACACCTAGATGNGCTAAATCTTTGATCTCAGTAGATTCTGTAAAACCAACTATTTTGTAGTTTGATTGATGAATTTTCATAATCATTGAAACATCCCGGTGAGCATTAATAGATCTTTCNTAATCTTCCCGACGAGTTTTATTAGTTGTCCCTACTTCAACTAGGTATGCACCAGATAACTCAAGAACATCCGGAACTCTAAAACCTCCACCTATCTCTACCATTTCTCCTCTGGAAATTGCCACACCTTTCCCATGAGATAAAGCTGAAAGGATAAGAAGCACCGCAGATGAACAATTATTTACTACCATCGCTGCCTCTGTTTCACATAAGTTTGCAAATAAGTGACCTAAATAGTCTTGNCGAGATCCNCGAGAACCTGAGTTTAAATTAAGCTCAAGGTTTACTGGATTCCCTGAGAAAGTTGTCGGCCAGGATGCNCGACCAAGATTTGTGTGTAAAAGNACGCCGGTCGCATTGATAACACTCTGGAGGGCTAATTTCTTGAGGGTTNNAACCCGTTCATCTAAATTTTCCCATAGTCCCTCATCTATTGCCCTTCTTGCTTCTTCNACTAGAAGAGGTCGAGGTATTCCTGATTTGGAATAGGCTTCCACCAGTTCGTTTACAGAGGGGGGATAATTATCCATATATTGACTCTAGAACGATTCAACCCATTTTTTCATAAAAGAATTTAATGAAATCCAAAAAACAACCAACCCGTAACTTTCGTCAAACGTATAGAAACTGCTCATAGAATGAAACTGATGCTACTTTTGCTTCTTCTTTTTATAATTATTCCGATTGCAGAGTTATATGTGATTGTTAAAGTTGCCCAAANNACAGGAGTATTTAATTCAATCCTTCTATTAATACTGGTGAGCTTCATTGGTGCCTGGCTAGTTCGAGCTCAGGGTATAGGAATAATTCGAAAGATTAAAGCCCAACTAACTATGGGGCAAATTCCAAATAAAGATCTAGTCGATGGCGGTTTAGTTCTCTTTGCAGGAGCATTGATGTTAACTCCNGGATTCTTAACTGATGCATTAGGTTTGNTCTTATTATTCCCACTAACACGACCANTCTTCCGGGGCCTCATCATCAGTAGGTTTAAACAAAGGTCATCAATTTTTGATAAATCGAATCATTATGAGAGTAAAAAAAATAATTCTCGTAATTCTTTCTTCTTCTATCGGAATGATCAAGGTAGAATTATAGATCTACACGCAGAAGATAACGGTAAAGAGTACCCCCCCGAATNACAGGATGACTAAGAAAGGTCTCAACGGTTTTTTAATCATGGAACAAGATAAGGAAGAAGGGCCGGAGCCAATAGTTCCTGGAGTTGCTCGAGCATTAAGCCCTCTTGTACGAAGAATCCTTGCTTTAAATCCAAGCCCTCAAAGGTCTTATGGAACCAACACGTACCTCATAGGCATTGATGAGATTGTTGTTATTGACCCGGGCCCCGAGAACANTGCTCATCTGGACTCTGTCATAGGTTGCGGTGGAGATCGAATCAAATGGGTCACCAGCACATGCACTGACCCAGAACATGCAGGGGCAATAGACGCCCTCATTGAACGTACCGGAGCAGAGAAATTAACTCCTAAGGATGGTGACACAATTTTGGGAACCGAGTTTCGAATCACCATCCATGATATGGANGGCCCGATAACTGATCACAAGTCGTTTTTGTTAGAAGAAGAGAGAACTCTAATTTGCGGAAAACTGATTTCAGACGATGAATCAATCCCTCTAATCTCGGGCTCATCCGATCTCTTGGCTTATCACCAGAGTTTCCAAAAGACGCAAAAAATGAGACTAAAGCGATTCGCACCAGCGTTCGGCCACGTGATCGAAGACCCAAAGAAAGCTNTATCTTCTGTGATTCAATCTTTTGATAAGACAGATCAAGACATCATGAAAGCTTTGAAGAAAGGTGCTAAAACTCCAGCTGAAATCGCGTCAGCAAGTGCCTCNAAGGGCGTAAACACAGAAGATCTTGAAAGCTTAGCTGAGTCAGTTCAGGTTCATTTGACGAAACTCGCTGAAGAGAAGTCAGTCAAACACTTAAAAGCCGGGTGGGCGATTCGCTANTTATTCGAAATCGTTACCGATGTCTCTAAGGAACCATGGGCTGTGCAATCTANNGGATTGATTCTTGGGACTGCAGCAAGTACCTCGTCAACAATTAGATTTAGGGATTCCGCAGCGTGNCCCTCCCCAAGGATTACTGGGACGCCGGAATCTGAACCACTACTCACAAATGGATCAATTGGAATTGAGCCAAGTAAAGGAACACCAAGTTCTTGCGCAAGCTTTTCTCCGCCGCCTGTTCCAAAAATCTCATAGTGGTTGCCTTCTTCATTAATGAAAGCAGACATATTTTCAATTACTCCAGCAATTCGTAAATAGTAACTTTGCGCCATGCTAGCTACTCTCGTAGCTACAGTTTGAACTGTTTTTGAAGGGGTCGTCACAACGATCATGTCTGACCTTGGAAGCATTTTTGCCAATCCCATTTGTACGTCACCAGTTCCTGGAGGCATNTCAATCACAAGATAATCCATATCTCCCCACTCAACGTCTTCAAGAAAATGACGGACAGCACGATTCAAAATTAAACCCCGCCAATTAAGTGATGCCTTGTTTTCATCGACTAAAAAGCCCATTGAGATAATCTTTAACGTACCGGCGCCTACATTTTTAACTAATGGGACAATCTTTTTCGTTTCTTCATTTCCAGCTAGCCTTCCCTCAACTCCAAGCATTTGNGGGATAGAAAATCCCCAAATATCGGCATCAAGAACACCAACAGTTAAACCTCGTGAAGCTAATCCAGTAGCAATATTTGCGGTTACTGATGATTTACCAACGCCACCTTTTCCTGATGCGATCATAATTGATTTCGTTGTTCGAGGGATTTGAGTCACGACATCTTCCTGTGACAAATTAAATCGTGCCCGATCCATCGTTTGTGCACGNTCCTCATCTGTTAACTCACTCCACTTGATCTTTACGCTCGAAACTTCTGAAATGCTCTCCATTCTCAACCGAACATCCTTTTGAATTTGAGCTTTAAGAGGACATCCTGCGGTGGTCAAAGCAATTGTTATGTAAAGGTCGCCGCTCTCTTTGAAGTCNATCTCTTTAACCATTCCTAGATCAACAATGTCNGANCCAAGCTCAGGATCTACAACTCCCCTTAGTTGATTCGTGACCTTTTCTTTAATCTCAAGACCTGTTTGATCTGCANCCATAAAAAAATCATACAAACTTTTTTGCCACAACCCTTTTCTCTCTGCCGTTCTTTCTTGTAAAATGAAAACAGCCTATCCCATGGAGTTAGAAGTGATAACACTTACAGAGTCCGCAACCACAAAAGTAGATGAGTTAATCAAAGACGAGGGAGAAGACGATCTCGCGCTTCGCGTAGCGGTAAGACCAGGAGGATGCTCAGGTTTTAGCTATGAAATGTATTTTGATTCAGACATAGCNGATGACGATGAAACCGTAAGCTTTGGATCTATACGAGTNGTTGTTGACCCATCAAGCTCAATGCTTCTTCAGGGTGCCACGCTTGACTATAAAGATGGTCTTGACCAGTCAGGGTTCAGCATTGATAACCCCAATGCTCAAAAGACCTGTGGCTGCGGACAAAGCTTCAGCTAATTAGAGATAAAGCATTCTCCATTTCAACCTTGTCAAACATGTAATCAAGCCGTGAGACCACTGTGTTGTTGCCGTTAGCAACTATTAAACTTGGCTCAAAGGTCATTCCGTAATCTTTTATCNCCGGAGATAATAGACTCTGAAAATTATTTACNTCTGCTATTTTCTCGGGGTCAATATAGACCTCAGCNTGTATGACATTCAGGTCGTCTGTGCTCTCTCCAAGAAGCTCTATCAATATTTCTAGTGAAGGACCGCATATGCTTGTCTGGCAAAAACCCGGTGTAGAAATNAGCAGAACAGTAGGTAANNAATTTGAGAATGCTTCTTCAATAGTTANGTCGTGGTAAGGACAAGGATCAAATCGAGTGCAAATTACTGCGAAATTCAACTGGTTATCAAAAGTAGGTACCTCTGTTTTGCGCAATGAGTCTCCAATTTGCACTAGGTCAACATCGCCTTTATCTGAAACTAGAAAAGAAAGCGATTGAGGAGTCTCATCAATTACGTAAGCNACTTTATGAAGTCCTATCTCGTTTGATTCAAAGAACATAGGGAAATACGGAGTCGGAATCCCTTCACTGAACTGGCTTAATTCAAGTTCAANTGACNTTCCTGAAGGGAATTGCAAAGTTATTGGGATTGACNTCGGGACATCATTTACTATCGGAATTCCATCAGACCCATAAAGCAAAAAAGGCGCCCGTTGAGGCACTCCTTTAATGATTGTTGATGGGCTAATAAGACCATCAGCGAAACCACTTTTCAAATAACGCAGACTACTAATTGAAGGACTCTCAGGGCTCATAATGTTTTGTGAGCATGCTACTGAAAGTGCCATGGTTCCAGTTCCCAATAGAAATAACCTACGAGATAAAGCTCTGCTATCACCGGTTATACTCTTGGAAAACATTATTAAATCTTACTATCTCTTCACAAGAGTTTGTTAAGAGTCTCATAGTTCATCAATGAGGACAGGTATTCTAAAGACATGTCAAAGCCAATCGGACCATATTCTCCAATACTGCAGGCNGGAGAATGGTTCATTACGTCCGGTCAAATAGGTTTACATGATGGTGAACTAGTTGGTGGCGGACTTGAAGCTGANTTGATTGTGATTTTTAATAACCTTAAAGAACTTCTAGGTATCGAAGGTCTCACATTACAAAACATTGTAAAGACAACTGTTTATCTTACTGACATGGATGACTACCAGCTCATGAATGACATTTACATGAACGCATTTGGTTCACATCGGCCAACGCGTTCTGCTGTGGCTGTTACAGCCTTGCCGCTTGGAGCAGTTGTGGAGATTGAAGCTTGGGCTAGAATAGACATAGTTGATCAAACAGCTAGTAGCGCATAGGAGCTAATTCATGACTGGAACGGTAATCATCATCATCTTGCTAATCGTTATCGTGCCAGTATCTATTATCATGACAGGATTGTTGTTTAGCGGGTTACTTGGAACGATCTTGCAAAAAGAAGTCGATAGAGAAAACCATGGGACTGAACTTTATGAGTTGAGTCAAAAAGATTTTTATCAGGAACCCAGCAGCTAAAAATCTGGTTTAAATTTCGTTTACCTTCCGTCAGGAACTCCATCTGGATTGGCCAAAGCTGTACCCTACAGAGCGTATTGTTTGGATTAACCCTGCGTATTCTTCACCTAGTTTAGATCTCAGTCTTCGAACGTGTACGTCTACTGTTCGAGCCCCACCAAAATAGTCGTACCCCCAGACACGTGATAGCAAAGTTTCCCTACTGAAAACTTTTCCCGGGTGCGAAACTAGAAATTTCAGCAACTCATATTCCATGTAAGTTAGATCAAGAGGGCGTCCGTTGACAGCTGCCTGATATGTTTCAAGATTCAAGATCAAGTCACCATGTGTTAATACTTCACCTCGACTATCGACGCCTTGTGACCAGAATAGATGTTTCAATCGAGCTTCTAATTCTTGATGTCGAAAAGGGGTTAAAATAAAATCATCAAATAATTCGTCTCGGAGCTCTAATTGGCCTATCTGTGTGGCATTCAAGAGAATTAAGATACCTTGTTGAGGCTTNGATTTCTTTCTTAAGAATCTGGCGAAAGCAAAAGCATCATTAGGGTCCTCGTCTGCAACAATGACCGCNCCTCCCCATTCTTGGTCTATTGATTGTTCATCAACGATTGCTGAGTTGGCAACTGCTTTCCATGAAAAGCCTGCAAGGTCAAGGGATTGTGCTAGTTCTGGAGGCGGTGGATCTGGGTAGACAAGTAAAGGGGACATCTGTTCAAATTTTTTGGGTAAGTGCTATTTTTTGATTTAANGAAATTTTCATTTGTAAAGGGCTATCTGAATTAGTCTTTTCTTCTATCACCATACCGGTAGGTATTGCTCAAGTTCGAACGGNGTCACTCTTCCTTGGTAAAGTTCCCATTCGGACCTTTTGTTTCTTAGGAACCATTCAAAAATATGTTCACCTAAGGCATTAGCTACAAGTTCAGAATCTTCCATAAGATCTAAAGCTTGTCGCAAATCTTGCGGTAGTTGCCGTAGGCCAGATGAACGAGCTTCAGTTCTATTNAGTGACCAGAGATTATCATCTGCTTCATTAGGAAGTTCGTAACTTTCCTCAATNCCTTTTAAACCGGCGGCAAGAATTACGGAGTATGCCAGGTATGGATTAGCAGCTGAGTCAAGAGCCCGATATTCAATTCTAGTTGAGGTGGCTTTTCCTGCTTTGTGAATGGGAACACGAACAAGAGCAGATCGATTATTCCTTGCCCAACTTACATAAACAGGAGATTCATAACCAGCTATCATTCGTTTGTAACTGTTTACAAGTTGGTTAGTGACTGCTGTGAACTCTGGAGCATGGTGAAGCACTCCTGCCATGAACTTACGCGCCGTATCCGAAAGACCCATAGGGTCTCCTGAATCATGAAATGCATTCACATCGCCTTCNAACAGAGACATGTGTGTGTGCATTCCAGACCCCTGTCCCTTGTCAAGAGGTTTAGGCATAAACGTTGCATGAATGCCGGCGTCCAAAGCTATCTTTCGAACGATTAAACGAAGGGTCATGATGTTGTCGGCCATGTCTAGTGTTTCGGTATACCGAAGATCAATTTCATGTTGGCTGGCGTTATCTTCATGAAACGAATACTCGACTGGTATGCCCATAGCCTCGCACATCGCTAATGTTCGGCGTCGTAAACTGCTCCCAAGGTCAAGTGTTGTGAGATCAAAATAACCTGCGTTGTCAAGAGGAACAGGGTTACTTGCGCTTTCGAAGTAGAAATACTCAATCTCCGGAGCAGTGAAAAATGTAAATCCTTTTTCCTTTGCTTGTTGAAGATTTCTTCTCAAAACGTGGCGAGGGTCACCAGCAAATGGAGTTCCATCAAGATTATGAATATCGCAGAATATTCGACCAGTTGGTTCTGAAGGATCTACCCATGGCAANAGTTCNAAGCTATTAGCATCCGGAATTGCCAGCACATCACTTTCCTGAACTCTGCTGAAACCATCAATTGCAGACCCATCAAAATGCAAACCCTCTTCAAAGGCAGCTTCAAGTTCTGCCGGGGAAATAGCAAGCGATTTTAATTGTCCAAGAACGTCAGTGAACCACAAGCGAATAAGTCGAACCCCTCGCTCTTCAACAGTTCTCAATACATAATCTTTTTTAGGTTCCATATACTATTTCTAACCAAATTAGTTGAAAAGTCCCCTTATCAAACCCAAATTAACACNCTGTTAACATTTCTTCGCTACTTACGCCCTAGAGTCGTGTTAACTAGTAAATGGATAATTTATCAATAAGTTTGTTAAGTTATTCACATATTTCAGTCTTTAAAGAAGAATGGAGAAATCAATTGACTTACCGAGCTGAATATCTCTGGATCGATGGCACAGAGCCAACCGCAGAGATAAGATCCAAAACAAAAATTCTAGCCGACGGCGATGAACCCGGTATCTGGGGATACGACGGGTCGTCTACGAATCAAGCAACTGGCGACAATTCTGATGTTGTCTTAAAACCCGTGTTCCAGTGCCCAGATCCCATTCGAGGAGGAAACAACATCCTTGTGATGTGCGAAACATTCCTTACTGATAAAGAAACTCCTCACCCAACGAACACGCGGGCACTTGCTAGAGAAGCTGAGGANAAATACGGAGACCAAGACCCTTGGTTCGGATTAGAACAAGAGTATACGATGATCGATCCATCAACAGGTTGGCCNGCAGGCTTCCCACCAAATGGATTTCCTGCTCCTCAGGGTCCATACTATTGCGGNGTAGGGGCACTGAANATCCATGGAAGAGAAGCGGTGGAAGAACACACGTCTCTNTGTATTGNAGCAGGTCTTAAAATATCTGGTACCAATGCAGAAGTAATGCCTGGACANTGGGAGTTTCAAATAGGTCCAGCGGGAACCGTTGAAGTCGGCGATCATTTNTGGATTGCCCGATACCTACTTTACAGAGTCGGCGAAATACACAACGTTGAGATTAGCATTGAAGCAAAGCCCATGAAGGGTGATTGGAATGGAGCAGGTATGCACACCAATTTCTCCACTCAAGCTATGAGAGAAGGCTATGACGCAATAATTACAGCTTGTGAAGCAATCGGGGCACCTGGAAAACCAGAAGAGCATTTAGCTGGTTATGGAGTCGGAATTGAAGATCGACTAACAGGTGAGCATGAAACCCAGAGATATGATCAATTCAGTTATGGTGTATCCGATCGAGGTGCTTCCATTCGAATTCCATGGCAGGTCGCTGAGGANCAGAAGGGATACCTTGAGGACCGTCGACCNAATGCAAANGCCGACCCGTATGTGGTTGCAGCTCTTATGACGAACACTGTTGGAGAGGCCTTAGCTTAAGGCCTCTCACAGGAGCTTCCTAAACGTATTTCAGCACCTGTTTATCTAAGACTGATCGATAATAACAACTTGATCTGAACTTCCCAGATTCATCCTTAGTGTGGCAGGCACCCTGCCCTTGGGGTGTAACGAGATAAAGTAAGGAGTTCTGTTCACAATTAATCCGAACTTCTTCTACTGCAAGCACATCTCCCGACGTAGCACCTTTGTGCCATAATTCTTCTCTTGATGTGCTGTAGAAGACAGCTTCGCCACGCCTAAAGGTCTCCTCCACAGCTTCGTTATTGGCATATGCCACGATAAGGACTTCCTTAGTGGCAGCGTTCTGAACAACTACCGGTATAACTTTATGGCCACTCATTCCAATCTTTGATATTTTNTCAAAATCAATTTCTAAATGGGTGCTAACTTCAATCTGGTTTGGTTCGCTCACATTCATAGTTTACTTACTTGCACCTCAAAGACTGCCATCTTTCCAATGCGAAGTAGCAATAAATTAGTTTCAATCTCTCTTTCCTAAGTATCCACACTTACGTAATAGCCTCTAACCTTGTAGACATGGCTTCATTAAGAATTGCAGCTTGCCAGTTGAACCTTCGAGTTGGTGATCTCTCGGGCAATAAGGAAAAGATTCTCTCCGCCTACTCAAATGCCCAAGATAAAGGTTCTGATATTGCTGTNTTCACTGANCTTGCGGTGTGCGGATATCCACCTGAAGATTTACTGCTCAAAAGAGGTTTCGTGCACGATACCCAAGAAATGCTCAAAGAGATAGCAAGTTGCACTTCCGATTGTGTTGCCGTGCTTGGATTTGTNGATGGACAAGCTGCTGCTGCTGACCCAGTTAAACGAACATCAAACGCGGCTGCAATTTGTTATAAAGGGAAAATATTGGGAACGTATAGCAAACGGGCTCTCCCAGATTATGGGGTTTTTGATGAGGAAAGATATTTCTCACCCGGAAGTGAACCGTTACAAATTTTTGAAATATGTGGAGTTAACATTGGGATAACTATTTGTGAAGATATTTGGGTACCCAATGGAGTAAGTAATGATCTTGCCACAATAGGTGCACAACTGATTTTGAATTTAAATGCTTCACCGTACGAAAAAGAGAAACTACAAACGAGAGAAAAGGTTCTCAAAGAGCGAGTAGACGAGATACAGGTACCGATTGTGTATGTTAANCAAGTTGGAGCGCAGGATGAGTTGGTATTTGATGGAGGNTCGTTTGCAATGAACTCTCAAAAGGAGATTATTGCCAGAGCTTCACAGTTCAAAGAAGAAGTTCTTACATTCGATATNGAAGTACAGAAGCGGGCAACCACAAACGATGGAAATGTTGTTCAAGTAAGNTCTGATTTCAGAACAGAGAAATCCGAAAATACTCCACCACCTTTTGTTCTCACTGAAGAAGAACAAATCTGGAATGCTTTGTGTTTAGGGACAAGAGATTATGTGAAGAAAAATGGCTTTACTGACGTATGTCTTGGTTTATCGGGTGGCATAGATTCTGCACTTGTCGCAGCAATTGCCTGTGATGCCATAGGTCCAGAGCACGTGCACGCCATCATGATGCCTTCACGCTTCTCGAGTACCCATTCAGTGACTGATGCTCAAGCCTTAATTGATAATCTAAATTGCCACCAAATGAATATCCCGATAGAGCCAGCTCACGCAGCTTTCCTCGAGATAACAGAGGACTATTTTGCTGATCTACCCGAAGGAATTGCTGAGGAAAATATCCAATCTAGAATACGTGGCACTNTACTCATGGCATTATCCAATAAGTTTGGATGGCTAGTTCTTACTACCGGAAATAAAAGCGAACTAGCCGTCGGCTACTCAACGTTATACGGGGATACAGCAGGAGCCTTTTCTGTNATCAAAGATCTATGGAAAACAGAAGTATTCTCTTTAGCTAGTTGGAAGAATGCGACAGCAGGCTATGAAGTAATTCCCAAANCAATTATCACAAAACCTCCATCCGCTGAGCTCAGACCAGATCAAAGAGACGACCAAACCCTTCCTGATTACCAAACCTTAGACGAGCTACTCAAAGAGCTCGTAGAAAACGATGTCGTGAAACACGAACTTTTAACTATGGGTCATGACCCTGAAGTCGTNCATCAAATATCTCGTCTAGTTGATCTAGCAGAGTACAAAAGACGTCAGAGCCCTCTAGGGCCAAAAATTTCTAAAAAATCATTCGGTCGCGACAGGCGACTTCCTATAACCAACTCTTACCCAAGCGATGAATAGTTAGATAGACGCAATTTAGNCACAAAAATTTTAATCAGCTTTAAACATCAAAAATTTTTGTGCAATGAGTTTGCGAGTAGCTTCTATCTCGGTAGATTGAAACTGCGGAGCGTGAAACACAAATGGGTTTCACACGATATGAAAAGAGCGTACTTTGCCTAAAGAGCGAGTCGAACGAGATGAAGAAGACCTCGTAAGGTTNTATCTCACNGATATNGGACANTACCCNCTTCTAACNAAAGAGGANGAGGTTCGACTTGCACAGAAAATTGANAAGGGTGTCGAGGCAAGNGAAAAGCTATCAACNTCAGAAGANNTGACNGCNAAAGAAAAAAGTGATTTNAAACGTCTTGANCGAAATGGCGCCCGAGCNGAAAAAAAATTCGTTCANTCNAACNTACGACTAGTNGTCTCAATAGCAAAGAAATACCAAGCATCNGGACTTCCANTACTTGATCTNATCCAAGANGGAAANCTTGGTNTNATGCATGCAGTNGAAAANTTTGACTGGAGAAAAGGNTTTAANTTNTCNACCTACGCNACNTGGTGGATTNGGCAAGCCATAACAAGAGGAATTGCAAATACCGGTAGAACNATCCGNTTGCCAGTNCATGCTGGNGATACNCTCGCACGNTTACAAAANGCNAGAACAAGANTAGAACTNAANTANGGNNGNCCGGCNACCATGACNGAGNTNGCTGCTGANGTAGAAATGCCAGANGANAAAATTACTGAAGCATTNNGNTTTGCGAATGAACCANTGAGCCTTTCAGAACCNTTNCGNGAAGATGGNGANGCNGAACTCGGAGATGTNGTAGAAGACCGNGGTGCNGCTTCNCCATTNGAAGTNGCAGCNACATCNTTACTTCCNGATGAAATTGCNAGNNTNCTNGCNCCTCTNGATGAACGNGAGCGNGAGATCTTAAAATTNCGTTTNGGTNTNGATCGAGGNGAACCNAGAACTTTGGAAGAAGTNGGCGAACACTTTAACCTNACCCGTGAACGNATAAGGCAAATTGAAGCTCGAGCAATGTCTAAACTNCGTCANCCNAGTAGNGANACCGGNGCCCGAGANCTNNTNGCNGTNTANTAANNGAAGTTTCANGATAAATATTGCGGAGGTGGACGGGAATCGAACCCGCCGGACGGGGATCGCCCGTCCCACCCGCTTTGAAGGCGGGGGAGCCCACCAGGTACTCAGACACCTC
>PATH01000026.1 GCA_002712325.1 Acidimicrobiaceae bacterium
GCTTTAGTTACCGGAGCCGCATCAGGCATCGGGTATGGCATGGCCAAACGACTAGCTGAATGCGGAGCTAACGTTGCACTTTGCGATATCGGATCAAATGTGCACAATATTGCAAACGAAATAGCCGATTTGACGAGTAGCAAGCTGAAATCAGCTGTTATTGACGTTAGGGAAGCATCCCAAGTTTTCGCATTCACTAACGATGCGGTCAATGAATTCTCTGGCCTAGATATTGTTATAGCGAATGCTGGAGTGTGGACTTCCACAGACCCTGTAGAGGACTCACAGGGAAAAGCTGTTTCTGACTGGGATTTGCTCGTTGATACGAACCTTAAAGGTGTCTTTCTCACAGGCAGGGCAGCAATCCCTCACTTAGTAAATAGTGGGGGAGGATTCATTCTTAATATCGCTACTGATCACATTTGTCCCCCTCCAGGATTCGCAACAGGAGGCGGCACACGAATGGATATTTATGATGCCTCCAAATGGGGAATAAACGGCTTGACACAGAGCTGGTCAAAGCGTCTCGGTGCAGACAATGTACGCGTTAATGCCTTTTGCATGGATGCAACTGACTCAGCGATGATAAGGTACGCTTCACAGAAATTCAACCGAGACATGTCCGATGACATAGTTGATTCATGGATGAAACCTCACCAGCTCGCAGACCTAATGCTAGAGCTTTATAACGAGGGCCCTGATGGCCGTACAGGCGAAAATATCGGTATCTGGTTAAACCACCCCATAGCGCTCCCTCCACGGCAGGAAATTCTGCCGTCCCGCCATCCATAAGAACATCATGAGAGTAGGGGTTTCGCTATCATCAACAACTTTTGAAAATAACCCGTATATAGGTGCGAGTGCTTTAGTTGAGAGGGCGCAAGTAGCGAATCAAGCAAAGTTAGACCTTCTTTCCCTCGGGGATCATCATTTGACACCTGTGAACTATTTCCAAAACGTTCCCATGCTTGGCCGTTTGATGGCTGAGTGGAATTCGGGGCCAGTAGGGTGCCTATTTCTATTGCCGCTATGGAATCCTGTGCTGGTCGCCGAACAAGTGGGAACTCTGGCTGCTTTAACACAGTCAACATTTGTTATTCAAACAGGTGTTGGAGATGGGCAGGATACGTTTGAAGCTATGGGCGCAAACATCAATACTAGGGGAAGAGTACTTGAGGAAAGCATAACTGAGATTAAAACTATTTTCGAGCGTAGGGGAGTAACAGGAAACCCAGACCTGCAGGTCAACCCGATTCCGAAACAGAAAGTTGAATGGTGGATTGGAGCAAGTACGAGTATTAAAGGAATCCAACGAGCAGCAACAATGGGGGATGCGTGGTACGCCGCACCATTCCTCAATCCCGCAAAGGCTCAAGAATTACTCGCTCATTATCTACAAGCCTGTGAAGAACACGATAAGGAACCGCGTCCAGTTATTCGTAAAGACATCATTATTCTTGAAAATGGAGAGAAAGCCTTGGAAATGGGGTCTGAGATCATCCAACGCGGTTACCGTGGTATGAAAAGCGATGCAGTCATAGTCGGNAATCCNATNCNNGCNGCTGAGCAACTACGCCCTTTCAAGGACATGGGCTTCACAGATGTCACATGCAGATGCATGAGTATTCCTCACGAAGAGACGCTTGAATCAATATCACTGTTAGCCGAAGTACGAGAATTTCTGAATAACTAGTTTTTCGGCCAGACTTTTGGGCANTATTCGTGTGTGAGAATATCTCCCTCGGTGATTGTTTTATGATGTGGTTTCAAAGGGGCACCTCGCCTGAGATGATATCTGGCATCATCTCCACAATACCGAATAGAGATAGCCCTCCGAGACTGGCTTACTGACCTATTTGCTGATGCTCCGTGGAGGGTGCGGGCATGATGAATGCTGATATCACCCACTGANAGAGTAGGCGCGACAATATCTTCCGAAGCAACTGGCGGGACCNGTTTCCCCTCTGTGTTTGGAAGAGGCTCATCGGAAACAAACCAGTTTGGCTTATATGTAGTTTTGTCTTCATGTGACCCTTTCACGAACCGAATCGCACCCGTATTTGGAGAGGCAAAATCAAGCGGAACCCAAACGGTGCAGACCTGCTCTCCGCTAACGTGAAAATATGATAGGTCCTTATGGAATGCTGTCTCTTCAGCGGTATTTGGTTCCTTGACAAGAACAGAGTCTTCATAGAGCCATAACGATTCGCTTCGAAGGATCTGTGCAACAATCCATGGAATAGCAGAGTTGCAAGCAAAATCTTTAAAATCACGATCATTAACCCAATGATCAGTTCCAGCAATGAAGCGTCCAACCTTCTGACTTGCAGAAATATCTTTATCAGTAAGAGTAGTTTCTGGAGTAATAAGGGACCCTAGCTCTGATAGGTCAGTGCCATCTTCGTCTAATACCCGACCGATCGCATTCTCCATAGATAAAACATAANTAGGTTCAATGGCGTTTTNCAGGACAACGAACCCATCCTTCCAAAATTTTTCAATGTTAATTTCTTCTACAAGCCCAGCATTATTACTCATGCGACATCAAAGAAGGGGGCATCTGTAGAGTAAATTGTGCGAAAGGTTAGATTGATTCTTGAGCCAGTCGATAAACGAATGGGTTCAGCTGTTTTTGGCAATCGGCTTACTTCTAAATTAAATATGTCTGCGCTTTCACCGTCTATATCAAAGTTACTCATTATCGGTACCTTTGATGATTCTGTTGTCGTAGAGTCGCCCTATTTCTGTGTCTGAAAGTTGAAGGATATCTGCGAGTATTTCTGTTGTGTGTTCTCCTAGGCGTGGAGCTGGTAGAGGGGTTGAGCGACCTAATCCTTGGAAGGCGAGAGGGCTACCGGGCGTAAGGTATTTCCCGATGCCTTGTTGGGTAATTGTTGTAAACATCGGATTGGCTTCTGATACACGTTGATCATTTTCTACGAGTTCTGCAAATGTTTGATATGGGCCCCAGCAGACGCCTAGATCATCCCAAACTCGTTGTATTTCATCAAAGCTTTTCTTCTNACACCATGATTCTATATGCGGGTGTATTTGCTCACGAGCTCTGAATCGGTCCCCTTCGTTCTCTGATAAATCAAGCCCTTGTTTATTTGCGAGTTGTTCCATAGTCTCTGTCATTTCGCATGCAGAGCAGAGGGCTTGCCATTGTTTCTTTGTTATTGCTACTGCGATTACTCTTTTCCCGTCAGCGGTTGTGTAGTCCCGCCCTAGAGCGCCGTAGAGTTCATTTCCAATACGTTCACGCTCAGAGTTCAGAATTTGAGCTTCCGCTATATGTCCAAGGGCAGCAACAGCAGAAAGTGCTACGTCACTAAGGGCCAATTTGATGAGCTGTCCTTCTTTTGTTCGATCTCTATGCCGACCTGCTGCGAGTAGGCCCATAGCTGCGGTCTGTCCACACACGATATCCCAAGCTGGCAGTACATGATTTATAACGCCGTCGTATCCCTTTGGGCCGGTTACAGAGGGGTAACCTATTGCTGAATTAACTGTGTAATCGAGGGCAGTTGAACCATCATGGTTTCCTACTATGTTCAGCATGATAAGGTCTTCGCGCTTTTCGCTAAGATTTTCATAAGATAGCCACCCTTTAGTAGGGAAGTTCGTTAGGAAATAACCGGAATCCTCACCCGGCGCACCAATTAGCTCTTCGAGGAGTTCTTGTCCTTGTTCAGATCGAAAATCAACTTGAATTGATTTCTTTCCTTTATTAAGTCCAGCCCAGTAGAGCGATAACCCATCTTCAGTCAGAGGCCACCGTTTATAGTCAAGACCTCCACCTATAGGATCAAATCGAATTACTTCGGCTCCTAGTTGGGCTAGTGTCATTCCCCCAGAGGGCGCAGCAACAAATGCTGATCCTTCAATGACTCGCATGCCAGTAAGCGGACCCCTCATTTGTTCCCCTCTGTTCTAATGTCTAAAGATCTTTGTATAAAACTCAACTGTATTCGTAAAAGGTTCTCAGCAACAGTTTCTTGTGGGGTCATATGCGTAACTCCGGTGAGTGGAAGGACCTCGTGAGGCTTACCTGCTTCAAGTAGGGCCTGAGATAATTGAAAGGTGTGAGCAGCTACAACATTGTCGTCGGCTAACCCATGAATGAGTAGAAGTGGCCGTTCGAGTTTATGTGCTTCGTTGCACAAGTTTGTTTTGGTGTAATTCTCTGGTTTTACTTCAGGGTGGCCAAGATACCGTTCGGTATAGTGTGTGTCATAGAGTGACCAGTCAGTGACAGGGGCTCCTGCAACAGCGGCGTGGAATACGTCTGGTCTTCTAATCACAGCTAGAGCGGCTAAATACCCACCAAAAGACCAGCCTCGAATAGCTACTTTATCTAAATCAATGAAATCGTATTTTTCAGCAATGCTGGATAAGGCATCAATTTGGTCCGCTAGTGCGTGAGTGGCGAGATCTCCATAAACTGCCCGTTCGAAAATAGGTGAGCGTCCAGGTGTTCCCCGTCCATCAGTTACAACAACAGCAAATCCTTGATCAGCAAACCATTGTGAAACTCCGAAAAGGCCACGCGCATTTCGAACTCGTTGAGCGTGGGGACCCCCATATGGGTCAAGCAAAACAGGGAGAGTAGTCACACCATCATGGTCTGTTGGCAGAAGTATGGCGGTTTCAAGATCAAGTTCTCCTGTTTTGTGAAAAAAATTATTAAGCGTAATGTTAGGGGTTTCTGAATGGTCCGGAATCTCAACAATGAGTTCATTATCTTTATAGAAATTTGTTCGCACTCCATCAAAGTCCATACTTCGATGCTGAATGACCATTAATGCATCATTGGCGATAGCTTCGTGGATTCCTGCCTTTTCAGTAATCAAGGTGGTCTCGCCGGAGAAAGATATGTGACATATCTGTTGATGTAATGGATTCGGATTACACGTGGCTAGGATCCCATCCTCATTGCAATGAATTAGGGATCGTATTTGAAGTTCGTTGGGGGAACAAGGGTTACCATCGATCACAACTCTTCTTGCCTCGCCACAGTCCTCAATTGTGACAATACGTCCTCCGACTACTTTTGGAGCACCAGGAATAATTTCAACCCAGCACTCATTTTCCCATCGATATATTTCCTCAATAGAACCACCTGACGTGCTGATATGGAGTATGCCTGTTGTTTTTTGATCACGTGTTTGAACAGTTGCGAAAATAGTATTTTGCTCATTCCACTGAATACTGACGAGATATTCCCATGTGTTGCTCTGACTCCAGTCAATAGCAACCGACTCTCCATCTAATGAATAAATTTCGAGTCCAACATTAGGGTTTTTCGTTCCGGCTTTTGGATATTTTATCACTGTAGGTGCATCGCTAGGATCTGATGATTTGAGGATATGCCACGAAAGAACATCAGATTCGTCAACGCTCGTAACCAAAAGTTTATCACTATTCGGAGACCACCAATATCCCCTTCGTCTGCCCATTTCTTCCGCTGCGATAAAGTCAGCGACACCAAATGAATTATCACCTGTTTTTGGTGGGCTGACAGCTTGATCGTTTCCTTTTTCATCAACATATCTCAATTGGCCTTCTGAAACGTAAGCGATAAGGTTTCCATCTGGGCTTATTTGGGGGTCAAAGATATCTTTATTCAACTTGAAATTAGATATATCAGATGACTCAACCCCGATTTTAAATAACGACTGGTTAGATGCAAACGCTATATTCGGTGAATGACTTTTGGCGCTGTACGATACGATTCCGGCACCTATCTCTCGAACTCGTTCACGACGAGCTAGTTCTTCGCGGGAAATAGCCTCATCACCACTGCTCTGGATTAAAGTTTCAAGATCAGCAATTAGACTTGTCTGACCTGAAGATGCACTCCAAGCCCAAAGTTTATTCATAGGGTCATTCCCTGAACTTGATTGCAAAAATGTGACCCAATTTCTATCAGCAGACAAGGAAAAGGAACGTGGCGCACCAATAGTGAATCTTCGTGTTCTGGCGTTTTGTCGCGGGAATGATTCCATAAATATTTTCCTTATCTTCTTCTACGATATTCGCTACAAACAGGATCTTCACCATAGAATCCGAGTAATGACTAGAGATCAAAATATTGAAGAGCAATACCGCCTCAAGACCCAGCAATGGCTTGAAGATAATCTTGACCCTCTAAAAGAGCGAAAACCCTTCTCAACTCTTCATTGGATGCCGAGTAAAGAAACCGAAAAGAACCATCACAACGCATGCCAACAATTGCAAATGAAACTTTACGAAGCCGGCTTTGCCGGAACGACCGTGCCCACCGAGTATGGAGGTCATGGTGGTGAATCATGGATGCAGAGAATTTTTCGTGAAGAAGCAGCTGGCTACCAAGTGCATACCGGCTTCTACCACTCAATAATCTCGATGGCTCTTCCGGCTTTGCTTAAATATGGAACAGATAATCAGAAACGAGAGCACATCAAGACGCTAATAAGTGGAGAGGTTAGTTGGTGTCAATTGTTTAGCGAACCCGGCGCAGGTAGCGATTTAGCTGGGCTTGGAGCTAAAGCTGAACTTGATGGCGATGAATTTGTGATACATGGACAAAAGGTATGGAACTCTGCAGCAATGTACGCTGATATGGGAATCCTTCTTGTAAGAACGAACCCAAATGCTCATAAACATGAAGGTATAACTTTTCTGTTATTTGATATGAATCAGCCAGGAGTAGAAGTTCGGCCGCTGATACAAGCACATGGTGCAGGGCATTTCGCCGAAGTCTTCTTAGACGGAGCACGGTGTCATATCAAGAATGTGCTTGGAGAAATAGATAAGGGGTGGGGTCCAGCTCGGGTAGTGATGAGTAACGAGTCAGCCATGATTGGTGGAGCTGCAGGAGATAATCCAAGTCAACTAATTCAGTTGTCACAAAGCCTAGGTAGGAATCATGAGCCTGTTTTGCGACAAAAGTTAGCAAACGTCTATTCCAGAAATAAACTTCTCAAACTCATGAGTGACAGGATCTCTATCGCTGTGCGTAATGGGCAGATGCCACCTATTCATCCTTCGATTGTTAAACTCTTTGTTGCTCAGAATAGAAGGATTGAAGGTGACCTTGCCCAAGAAATTCTTGGTGCAGCTGGGGTAGTAACTTCGCACACCGCAAGTGAGTGGGCAATGGAAGTCCTACACTCACGATACCCAATTTCTATTGGTGGGGGAACAGATGAAGTCCACCACAATAATTTAGGTGAGCAGGCATTAGGACTTCCAAGAGATATTCGTGTTGATAGAGGGATTCCATGGAAAGACATTCCAAAGGGGTAGTCAAAAACCTCTGTTATGCGCATTTATTCTTCACTGAGGCGCCTAAAAAAATAGAATATGAAAACAACTCTGATGTCCTTTCTATTGATGCTGTAACCGATCAGTCACCTCTTGAGAATTTGCGAGGAATTTCAAACTACGAACCACGGTTTGCTGGTGTTGTATGGTCCCTGACCCCAAATATCCAAGCAGACATTGGCTTATCCGTAACTAAAATTCATCACTGGGACAATAGGTCGCAGGATTCAAACCCGACGTATGGGGGGATAAAGCAAATTTCCTTCGTATCTAGAAGACATAATCTAGATATTGATGCTTTTCATGCACGGTATCAGGCACATGCATCCATAGCTCGTGAGCATCACGGGATGCAGGCTTATGCGCAAAATATGAATATTGATATTGTCTATGGAAGTCATCCCGATGGATTTGAGATCAATGCAATTAGTGAATTGTGGTTTGCAACTAGAGAGGACTGGAATGAGCGATTCTATTTGGACGTCTTAAGTGCTGAGGTGGTAAGAAGAGATACTGAAACATTCATTGACTTTGGGAAGACCCAATCAGCTATAGTCACTGAGATAAAGCACAGAGAGTAGCTATGAGCGAGCCAAAACAAATAGAAGTCGATATAAACCCTCAAGTGCTTGAAGTAATGTTTTCGCGGTTAGAAAACACAAAGTGGCCACCAACTATAGGAGAAGACAGTTGGGACTACGGTGTTCCTAGACAGTGGATGCAGGACATGGTCAACTATTGGACCACAGACTGGAAGTGGGAAAATGTAGCTACCCAAATAAATGAATGGGACCACTTTTCCGTCACTATAGACCAGGTACCCATCCATTACCTGCACGCACCTGGTAAAGGGTCGAACCCTAAGCCTTTAATCCTAACCCACGGATGGCCGTGGACATTTTGGGATTTTAAAGATGTCATCGGCCCACTGAGTAACCCTGAAAAGTATGGGGGAGATCCGAAGGATAGCTTTGATGTGTACGTCCCTTCACTTCCAGGATTTATCTTCTCTTCACCGTTGACCAAAGCCGGCGTTGATGTCCGAGAAGTAGCGAGACTATGGAATACTTTGATGACCGAAGTCCTTGGTCACGAGAAATTTTGTGCTCATGGAGGAGATTGGGGAGCTTTGATAACAGCTCACCTAGCTCATGAGTTTGCTGATTCAATAATTGGAGCGCATATGAGTTTGAGTGTTATTCCTGGCGTTGATAGAAGAAGCTTGCCGCCTGAGTCATGGGATGATGATGAAAAGTGGAAGATAGAGAGAAGTAAAGAGGCAGAAGATACCATACGCTCGCATATCACTGCTCATTTATTAGATCCACAGACACTAGCATTCGGACTGGCTGACTCACCTGTGGCGACAGCTGCTTGGATATGGGAACGAAGACGAAACTGGAGTGATAACACTGGAGATGTGGAGCAATCATTTACCCGAGAACACTTATGCACTACAGCGTCACTCTATTGGTGTACAGATACAATCGGGTCATCTCTCCGTCTTTACCATGAGCATTTTAAGAAGCCCTGGCCGCTAGTCCACGACCGAATTCCACGACTTGAAGCTCCTACTGGTTTAGCAGTCTTCCCGAAAGACGTTGTGCATCTTCCTCACTCAATACTGAATGAATACACCAATCTTCAGCACTACACCGTAATGCCTGAAGGAGGGCATTTCGCAGCTGCAGAAAAGCCAGAGCTCGCAACAGAAGATATTCAAAAGTTTTTCAGGCCTCTGCGTTAAAGTTCTTTTAGTTTCGTGTCTGAGGCTTCGAGAAGTGCATCAATGCGAGAATTAAAGCCTTCCATCTCATCACCGATATCTTTATTTCCCATAGCTCCGGCTGTAAACCTAACTCTTACCCCCTCAGTGATCGCTGCTAGGCGCCAGAATTGGAATGCAACATAGAAAGGTAAGTTCGAAAGGTCTCGTCCTGAAACTGCTTGATATCTTTCAGCGACCATCTCTGGGCTAATATACCCTTCAGCAAGTGTTGGAGCATCACTCATAATAAGGGAGTCCGAGGTATCCCTCTCGCCCCACCACATCAACATGCCACCCAAATCAGCAAGCACATCGCCTAATGTGCATAATTCCCAATCCAGCACGGCTGCAACATGGTTATCGGCGCCGATCATACAATTATCAAGTCGGTAATCACCGTGGGTTATTCCGTACCCTTCCTGATCGGGAACACATTTCTCAAGTTGTTTATGAAGCTCATAGAAGAGAGGCATTTCTCTGTCGGACCCCTCATCAACCTGCCGCTTCCATCTTCGTAGCTGGCGACCAATGTAGTCCTCACGTTTCCCTAAATCACCAAGACCAACACTTTCGGGGTCAACTTCATGAAGAGTAGCTAAAGTTTCAACAAGAGAAACACTCTGTATCCTTCGTTCGTCTGGGGAGAAACATTGAGCATCAATGCGATCCTTAACAATGCTCCCCTCAATAAAGTCCATAACGAAAAAGGGTGCGCCTGTAACGTTCTCATCCACGCACATACCCACAATTCCAGGTACTGGTACGTTGCTCGGGCCTAAAGCAGAAATAATTTTATGTTCACGCCCCATATCATGTGCAGAAGCAAGTATATGCCCGGTAGGAGGCCTCCGGAGAATCCATTTTCTATCCGCTTCATCCTCCAATTTGTACGTCAGATTAGATCTTCCGTGGGTGACTACATCAAAACGAATTTCGCCAGTAACCTCAGAACGTTCTGTCAGCCATCCCGCGACATTTTTTTTATTGATACCCGGAAGATCATCACTTGTCATTCTTGAAGCGTAGAGCGTAAATCGCCTAATGTTAAATTTTTGAGCACAGGGAAGAATCGCTATTGATTCCTCGGTAAGTATGTTTATACATTCAGTATCTTCTAATATGTCAACTTGGTGCTGATGTTATGAACTCTGCTATCTACTACCTACTAATCGGCGTAATCTCTTATTTTCTGGGATCAATCCCAGTTGCGTACATTATTGCTAAGACCGTCAAAAGCATAGATGTCAGAAAAGCAGGAGAGGGCAATGTAGGCGCAAGAAATGTTTTCCATACTGTAGGCGCTCGGTGGGGTTCGCTTGTATTTCTTTTTGACTTCGCTAAAGGAGCTGCGCTTGCAGTGATTGTCTCAAATGAAAGTTCAGCAAGAGTAGCATTTGCAGGTATTTTGCTACTCGTGGGTCATGGATTCCCTGTTTGGTTGAGGTTTATAGGGGGGAAAGGACTTTCGCCTGTAGGAGGGTTCACGGCAGCATTACTTCCATACTCTGCGTTAATTGCGATAGCTGTATCAGGGTTAGTTTGGCTCAAAACACGAAAATTCATGCCTACCACCGTCACCGTAATCATCTTGACAATAGCTCTCGCTCCAATATTTGAATATAAGCTTGAAAAAATGCTTATACCTATTGGATTATTTATACTTGTTGGACTGAAAAGAAAAATTGATGAGCCAAGAACAAGAGAGATTGAAGGAAGTAACGATTGGCCTAAACTATCAGGTGATAGTAACTAGTTGAGGCTGTGGAGTAGGACAACATGACTTGGGAATTTATCTTCGGAAGATTTTTAACACTGTTACTTGTTTGTCAGCTTGGTTTGATTTTATGGAACCTACGGGTCGTGATTCGTCCCAAGGCGAAACTCCCACGATCAAATACCAAAGTCAGTCTTTTGATTCCGGCACGAGATGAGGAAGGGACCATAGGTAATTGTCTTCGGTCCCTAACTAATCAGGATCATCAAAATATCGAAATCATAGTGCTGGATGACCATTCAACTGATAGAACTCGAGCGATAGTTGAGTCACAAAACCCACGAATAAAACTCGTATCAGGAAAACCAATGCCGGCTGGATGGACAGGCAAGAATTGGGCATGCCACCAACTGTCAATGCATGCAACAGGAGATGTACTTTTCTTTATAGACGCTGACGCTGTTCTGGAGCCTGCAGCTATTACGTCAGTTCTGCACGTTATAGAAACAGAGAATGTGGATATGGTGGCTTCTCTGCTTCGTAACCAAGGCACATCCTTCTCTAGTAGCATCCTTCTACCAATAGTTAATCATGCGATATTGGCATTATTCCCAGCTTCACTTATCCATAGAAGCTCAAATCCTGATATTGCTCTAGCATTCGGCCCGTTCATAGGTGTTAGTTCAGAAGCATATGCTGAATCAGGTGGTCATGCAGCTCACCCTGATCATATTGTCGATGATGTGCAACTTGCTCGTTCAGTCAAAGCTGCGGGCTATCAACAAAGATTAATAAATGGCACAGATCTCGCTACAACCACTTGGTATTCAGGGTTCAGAGATATATGGAAAGGTTTTTCGAAGAACGCATATGGTGCCCTTAGCTACCGAGCTTCATTGTCTCTCCTCGTCACCTTTCTAATAGCCCCGTTACTAGCACTACCGTTCTTGCGACTTCTTGCGGGTTTCTTTGGCGCACCTGTGCCGATGGAAGTTCTCTGGCAAGTAGTTCTATTAATACTTGGAAGGTTCATCACGTCATCAGTAGGAAGGGACCCTCTTTGGGGGGTTATTTTTCACCCTTTTGCAATGCTTTTCTGGGGAGCAACATTGTTTTGGTCAATGATTATTGCAATAACAGGGCAAAGCATTGAGTGGAAAAGTCGCTCGTACACTACTAAACCTAAGCAAACGAGAAATCTTCGGGAAGATGGTTAGCATCAGATTTTGTCAACGATTGTAATAGGTGAGTGACCTTCAATATCCACTTCTGAGAGCTAATGTATATTAGGTGAACCGCCCTTTTTTCCCACCACCCCCTTTGCTAAATGAAGGATGGTATTCCGACCCGACTGGACGCTATGAAGCTCGCTACTGGAATGGACAGAAATGGACCAAGCACGTCTCGCATTATGGCGCTACTGGAACAGACCCCATATTGCGCGCGCGGTTTGACCGACTATGGATCAGACTAGGTCTTAGAGTTATAACCTGGGGAGCCACTATCCTCATTATTTACTTATTAGTAAAAGCATTCTGGCCGTCAGGATTTCTTAGCGAGTCAAGCCTGATTTACATTACAAACGATTTTACCGCCTCTAGTAGTATCGGTATTACTATTGAAGCAGTCTCAGGATTATGAAAACAAGTATCAAATATATAGGAACCTTTTTGTTTGGCGCAGTAGCATCATTTTTGGGTCTCGTTGTATGGGGAGATACCGACGGCTCGCAATTAACTCTTCTCACCTCTACGAACTCAGTTGACAATAGTCTCGCTCCAGCATCAAAGCCGCTATTGCCCGTAGATGATGATGACTTGTCGCAGAATGCACCTATTTCTGCATATGTCCAATATTCAAAAGGTTCTATTGCATTGACAGGTAGTGTCAATGCTCAAGCTCTTGCTGACGCTATGATCGTGGTTTCAAATCAACTGATCCCAGACGGGACAGTAACCGCTGAATTCGAGATTCTGACTGGTGTTGACCTAGCAATCATTAATCTTGAAATATCAGGGGAAATCATTGATGAAGTAGATCGCTTGAGAGTGTTGAATAAATTCGAAGCTCTTGGAGTAAAAATAGTCGACAAACTTGTCATTGAGGGTTCTCAGCGAACAGTCTTTGAAGTCATAAATGACCTAGCTGACCTTAGCCAAGTTTCTGATTTTTTCTCTGCTGCAGGCGTTGAGGAACAAATCGGTGATGAGGTCAGTTCTATAACGATCTTTGCTCCCACAAATACTGCGATGGAAGCACTAGATATAACTGCATTACAAGAGTTTGCACAATTAGTGCAGCTTAGCGACATACTTCAATTCCACATAGTGCCAGGAGACTTTTATCTCTCGCAGTTATCCGATGGAACAGGCTTAACGACGTTGAAAGGTGAATCATTAATGGTTCAGATAGGTGACCAATCAACAATTAGAATTCAAGATAGTCTCGTAACTCAAGCAGATATCACAGCAGCTAACGGTGTAATCCACATCATTGATACTGTCTTAATTCCTGGAACAATTAAAACAGAAATAGCGCTGAATCAAATAGTAGGTTCTGACCCAATTCTGTTCGCAGTCGGGAGTCCCTTTTTGGCGGACAGCTCTAAACCGATTCTCAATCAAGTTGCAGAAATACTCATCGAAAACCCTGAAGGAAATTTAGAAATTGAAGGGCACTCTGACACTGATGGGGCTGAAGATATCAATCTAGATTTAAGTGCAAGTCGAGCAGAAGCCGTCTTAGAGTATCTGATCTCTAGAGGGGTAGACCCAAGTCGTCTTTCAGCCATAGGCTATGGCGAGACTCGCTTAAAAGTTGACCCAGAAGTCACTGCGGCAGACCGAGCGGCGAACCGGAGAATAGAATTCAGAGTTACTTTTCAAAGCTAGTTATTTAAATAGTGCAACTCAGTCCAGTTCCACCCAATCCGCAATACCCATTTGGGTTTTTCCCTAAGTATTGTTGGTGATAATCCTCAGCAAAATAAAATATCGGCGCCATCAATATTTCTGTAGTTATTTCTCCGAAACCTTCCTCAAGAAGGGTTGATTGGTAAATCAGTCTAGATTCTTCGGCCTCGGTGTATTGTTTCTCGGAGAAACAATAAATTCCACTACGGTATTGTGTTCCAATATCGTTACCCTGTCGCATGCCTTGAGTGGGGTTATGGTTCTCCCAAAAAACTTTTAGCAGAGATTTGTAATCTGTGATCTCAGAATCAAATGCAATCCTAACGACCTCATTGTGGCCTGTCATACCAGAACAAACCTCCTCGTATAGGGGGTGGGGAGTAAATCCGCTGGCGTACCCGACTGATGAAGTAATTACACCCTCTAAATCCCAGAATTTTCTCTCTGCACCCCAAAAGCAACCCATCCCAAACATGGCATATACCAAATTTTTTCCTTGTGGTTCTATCTGAGAGGACCCCAATATGTAGTGGCTGTCTGTAATTTGCATCTGAGTGGCTCTACCAGGCAGGGCCATTTCTTTGCTTGGCATTTGCGGCAAGAACATATCTCTACTTCTCATGAATCATTCCTTTGTTACCGGGTGTGAAGAATTCCATTGTCAAGCACGACTCTATCTCCAGCCATCGTGCGAAACTTAAAATGATCTTCATCTTCCCAAACATGAATTTCAAGTGTTTCACCTGGTACAACTGGAGAACTAAAACGCCCATCCATGCTTTTGAAATTATCGGGATCTCCATCACATGCAAGATGAACTAGAGCTCTTCCAGTAAAGCCGTATGTGCAGAGTCCATGTAAAATAGGTTTAGGAAAGCCACCTAGGGCTGCAAAGGATGGGTCAGAGTGAAGAGGGTTACGGTCTCCATTGAGCCGGTAAAGGAGAGCCTGATCATTTCTCGTTTCATAACTGATGATACTGTCTGCATTTCGGGCAGGGAATTCGACTTTATCTACAGGTCCTCGGTCTCCACCCCAGCCACCCTCATCGCGAAAGAATAACTTACTGATATTAGTGAAAACTGGAAGCCCATCAGAAGCATCTACCGCCGTGGTTTCAAGAATTACCAAAGCAGCTTTTCCTTTATCATAGATGTTAGAAATCTTACTTGTTGAGGAGATAGTAGCTTGTGTTGGAAGTGGTTTGTGGAGGATTACTCCTTGCTCTCCATGGACCATTTTTGAGTAATTGACCTCACCTAAATGCGCAAGTGGTCCTCGACCTCCGGTTCCACCTAAAACAACACACATCGTGGGCAAAGCTTTCTGATGAATATCTTTTGTATTTTCTGTTGTGAATTCCAATTCAAACCCTGTTGGGTCAGTTGCTCCTGCTCCAACACCCAAACTATAGAGTAAACAATCTTTTGAATCCCATGAACTTTCATGCGGTTCAGATTCCATGCCGATAGCGTCTAAATTTATACCCATTTTAACTCCTTTGAATTGTAAGACTACTGCATACAGTCTTAGGCCGTCACTTCAGAGATGACAACCAAGATGGCGGAACCCGCAACGATGAAACAGTATGGCCGTGACTCTTTTGAATTATTAAGTCAGCGTGTTCCTTTGAAGGGTATATGTGGCTCTCTAAGTTGGGTTTATTCACTGATTTCCAGATCTCAAAAGCTAGTGTTCTCCGCTCCTGATCGTTTAGGTTCTGAAATTGTGAAAAGAAGGATTCAGTGTTGTTCTCAGCTAAAGAGCAGTAGTTCAGAAATCTATCTTCATACCATTGGGCAATTTCTTTTTCATCTGCGTCTATGTAAATTGAAAAGTCCAAGAATTCTCTAATTGATTGATTTCTATCTTCTCCTTCTGGGGGATCTTGAAGAACGTTAACTCCTTCGATAATGAGGATATTTGTTGTTTCACAATCAGAAGTGCCTTCAATGTCGTATGTTTCATGGGAATACAAGGGGATTGTCGAATCAGATTTCCCTTCACTCATTTCCTGCAAGAAACTGATAATGGCTGCGTAGTCGAAACTTTCAGGAAAGCCTTTGCGATGCAGAATTTGATCTTTTTGTAGTTGTGAATTGGGGAAGAGGAAATTGTCGGTTGATATGACCTGAGCTTCAAGGTCAATGGGAGGCCTAGTGAATAATTCTTGTAGGATGTTTGAAATTGTTGATTTACCGACTGATACGCTTCCTGTAATTCCAATCAATAGAGGTTTCAGGTTTCCGGATCGCACTTTCAGCGAATGCCTGGATTCACTGATTAGTCTTTGGACAATAGGTGCATAGATTTCGTTGATTTCCGCTTGAGTGAAGTTTGAGTTTGCAATATCGTTTGTTTGTGTAATTTCCCAATTGTTAATTTCTTCAAGCCACTTCTCTCGTTCTAACAATCGTGTATCTTTAGGCATTTGAGTAACCTTGTATTGTTGTCGCACACTTTTTGCGCGCCTTTTAAGACGTATTAATTATGTCTTACTAAAACAAATTTAGAGTCTATATTTCAATATTCTCCTTATAAGGGTGACAATAGGTAGATGAAAGCAATACGAGTATCAGGTCAAGCTATAGAGTTATGTGATGTGCCGGAGCCTAAGGGGGAAGGTGTCTTGGTCAATGTCGAAGCGGTCGGTATATGCGGGTCGGATCTTCATTTGATTGACTCCAACATGATGGATGTGATCCCGGGCCATGAGATTTCAGGGGTTACGTCAAGTGGCCAGTCAGTAGCTGTAGAGCCAATGCTGTCTTGTGGTGTATGCAAGTACTGTGATGAGGGTTCGCAACCCTATTGTGATAGTGCTTTGCCGAACACGATGGGTATCGGGATTGATGGGGGAATGGCGGAGAAAATTCTCGTACCTGAAAGATTTCTGACTCTATTGCCGAATGCTGTGAACGTGCAGGATGCTTTTCTGATTGAGCCTCTAGCAGTAGCTGTCAGGTGTTTGTTGCGGGTGGGGGCAAACTCGCTTGATAGAATTGTTATTGTGGGCGGTGGGACAATAGGTTTGTGCTGTGTCGCTGTAGCAAAATACTTTGGTGCACAAGTTGAACTTCATGCCCGGCATCAACACCAGATTGATGCAGGGTATAGATTGGGGACACAATCTCTGCGACCTGACCCAGCACCGGTAGTGGTTGAAGCGGCGGGAACGGAAAGTGCTTTGGCCAAAGCTGTGAACTTGGCACAAAAGGGGGGCGTAGTCGGAATTCCCTCTACCTATTGGAACCCAACAGAGTTACCGGGTATGTCTATGGGGATGAAAGAAGTATCACTAATCCCATCCATCACATACGGGAACACGCAGGGCCAACGAGATTTTGAATTGGCTTCAAAAATTCTTGCTTCAACCCCTGAGTTACCAAGGGCGTTAATCACCCACCGCTTCCCGATTGATGCAGCCGCTGATGCTTTTGCTACTGCTAGATCGCGAGACGAAGGGGCTATTAAGGTTGCAATAGAGGTCTGAGCAAGAATAATTTCGTTATCTGTAATAATGATATTAAGATCGTAACTATTCATAAAGAAGATCATGACAAAATAGTAAAACCCGCATAGATTGACAATGTGAGTAGAGGCAATCTAAAGGGTATTCAATGACAGCAATTGAAGTCCAAGCACCCAGCACCAGACCGTGGTGGATGGAGAATGCGGGATGTCAAGGAAAGTCGCAACTATTCTTTCCTCCTCCAGGTGAAAGGCCGGCTGCTAGAGAACGACGTGAAAATCGTGCTCGAAAAGTCTGCTTTGAGTGTGAAGTTCTTGCTGACTGTCAAACCTATGCACGTCAGCAAAAAGAACTTGGCTTCTGGGGAGGCGAATCAGAGATAGAGCGTGCTGAAGCTGGATTTGCACCCACAACCCCCGTAATTGGCTTACGAAGGCACAGGACAGCCGCAAGTTAAAGCCCATAAACTAATAGTATATTAGAGACAATATTACCGCTAGGCTACCAACATGAACGAACACGCTAGCCCAGCAGTGACCTTAATTGAGTCAAGTGATGGAGTCATTGTAGCCGCCCATGACTATGGTCATAATGGGCCAACGATTGTGTTCTGCCACGCAACTGGTTTCCATGGGCGTTACTGGGATCCTATCTGTGCACAACTTTGTAACGATTTCCATTGCGTCTCCCTTGATTTTAGAGGTCACGGCAACAGTTCTGTACCGCTGGGAACCTCTATGAATTGGGTTGGAATGGCTGAAGATCTTCTATGTGTCGTAGACCACCTCAATCTTGATCCAGTACTCGCTGTCGGTCACAGTATGGGAGCAAGTAGCATACTGCTTGCTGAACAAATTCGACCTTCAACTTTTAAATCTGCGTGGTTATTTGAACCGATCGTCATTTCTCCTTCTACTTTCACTGAGGAGAACTCAAAGGGTGGAAGTCTTGCTGCTTCAGCAAGAAAGAGGAAAGAGATCTTTGCATCTCGCTCAGAAGCATATGAACGTTACGCCTCTAGACCACCATTTTCACAAGTAGATCCAGATGCATTGTGGGCATACGTCAATTATGGGTTCAGTGACCATGCCGAAGGTGTTATTCTTAAATGCAGAGGCGAAATTGAAGCACAAGTCTTTGAGAGTTCTTTAACTACCATCCATGAAAATTTAGCATCAGTGCAGACCACAGTGACTGTGGCAGCTGGTGGAGATAAGGAAGGTCCAGCTCAAATAGCACCCGTAGTTGCTCGTGAGCTACCTAATGGCCGATTTGAATCGTTTGTCGAATTCACTCACTTCGCTCCAATGGAAAATCCCAATTTCATAGCTAGAAAAATTCGCGATGAGCTAATTGGAACTCTTTAGCAAATTCCAAGGTATCGTCAAATCATGGATGCAAGGACATGGTTAGGTTTAGAACCATCACACAACCCTCATCGCTGGCACCTGCCAGTCTCAAAAGGAATCTCTACTGGTCACAGGGCAATGTTTGGTGGAAGTGGCCTTGGAGCAGCGATAGCAGCTATGGAGGGTACAAGCGATCGACCCGTTGTTTGGGCTACAGCTCAATACCTTCTATTTGCGAAAGTTGGCACTGTTGTAGATTTTGATGTCACCCTAGCCGTTCATGGGAAAAAGACGACACAAGCTCGCGCTGTTGGGCATGTCGGCGGAACAGAAATCATTACGGTCAATGCTGCTTTAGGTACTCGCTCATACCCTGAAGAAAGAACTTACTGTTTGCCTCCAGAAGTCCAAAGGCCAGAAAGATGTCCGGTTAGAGAACGATTCTCAAATGTTAAAGATTCCCTTGATTCACGAATCGAGCAAAGATGGGCTTTGCCTATAGGAGCTGAAGAGCCAACTGAAATTGAACCGGGCAGAATAGCTGTGTGGAGTCGAATGCCGGAACTTCTAGAACCATCTGCAGCTACTTTCGCTGTTTTGGGAGACTATGTCCCCATGGGTATCAGCTTCATACAAGAGGGGAAGGCAGGCTCAACAAGCCTTGATAACACTTTAAGAGTAATTGACTTGGCCCCGAGTGACTGGTACCTACTTGATATCAGAGTTGATGCGATAGCTAGTGGATTTGGTCATGGTGTTATCCATATTTGGTCACAAGACGGAACTTTGTGTGCGATTGGAAGTCAATCCTGTATTGTCCGAAGCAGAGAACCTGGGTCTCACTCGCCACCAAAACGTCTTGTTGAATCACCTAACACGTCTGAGTAAAAGTATCCCTAAATTCTCTTTCTGTACAGCGTTGGATTTCGCTTACCCTTCGGCTGTTTACCACGCTCATCCTTGATGTCATAATGTAAGGCTAATTCAGCTGTGGTCAGAACCTGCCCATTATGATCAAATCTCTGGTCATCAGTAGCAAGTTCAGCAATAACACGACCCGTGTAGAGTGGGGTTTCGGAGTTCTCTTCATCCAACTCTATATCACCCTTTTCAATACTTTCTAAAATAAATTCGGTTAACACCTGACTTGGCCAAAGGCCGATAACGCAAAGTCCATCTTCCTTACCTTCCACAGCGAAATCCCGAGTAAGACGGTCTGTGCCCATCTTAGCGATCCCATAACTTGCGCTCAGGGCGTAGCGTTCAGATCCACTCGAGGATATATTGACAATGAATTTTAGAGAATCATTACAAGTCATCATTAGTTCCGTTGCATGGACACTCGCTACATATGCTGCTCGAAGACCAATTCCGACTTGGTCGTCCCATACTTGAATAGGGTGTTCCCAGAACTTACCTCCCCAAACAGGGGGGTTTGGTATCTTAAAAGCATTATTTACATGAATGTCTAGTCGGCCGTGCTCACTCTTTATTTGTTGATACAACCTCACTATTTGTTCATCATCTCCGAGATCTACTCCTATTGGTACGCCTTCACCTCCAGCAGCATTGACCATATCTGCAGTTTCTTCAATGGTTAAAGGACCATTTCCTTTTGACCTTCCCGTTATATAAACCGTCGCTCCCTTTTCGCCTAACCCCACTGCGATTCCTCTGCCGATTCCTCGACTAGAACCAGTTACAACCGCTACTTTCCCTTGAAGCTTATTTTCTTTCATTACAACCTCCTACTAACCGATGCTTCTCAGGTCAACGACAAAAACTAGTGTTTCGTTAGGGGCTATAACGCCGCCAGCACCCTGGGACCCATAGCCCTTTGCTGGAGGGATTATTAATTTACGACGACCTCCAACTCTCATCCCCTTACATCCTTCATCCCATCCTGAAATAACTTGTCCACCTCCGAGATAGAAAGCAAATACTTCGTTACGAGACCACGATGAATCAAATTCAATACCTGTAGACCATGAAATACCGACGTAATCGACACTGATAATTTGTCCTGACTCACACTCTGCCCCATCACCGACAATTAAGTCCTCTAATACTAATTCAGTTGGCGGATCACCCTCAAAGGGCACATCAACAACTGGTTTCTCAAATGGATTCATAATAACTCCTAGGCTTCAATTTCTTTAACTAACAGAGAGTCAAAAGACGATCTTAACTCATTCAATAATTTGCTTAATGGACCTTCTGTCCATTCTGTCCATTAGGGAACTTCTTCGCTCTCCTAACTCTTTCCATGTCAATGAAGGGGCATTCTCTCTGATACCAGCAACTCTTCTAAAAGTTATATCACTCACATCATCAGCACTGAGTGAAAAGCCTATTTCGGTAGCAACTCGAACTCCGTTTCTGCCGAAGAAGGCAGACGCTACTTCCAAGAATTCATGAAGTAAGTCCATGTCAGGGTCTAGTTCTTGCATAACCGACGAGAGGTAAGCGAAGTTTTTCACAAAGAGCATTAATTCTTTTGGAATTCTGGCACCTTCAGCGAGTAAACCTTTGATCAGGCCTCGGAATTCATCAATGAACTCTTCTTCAGATAACTCGAGAGGATCAAAGTTGTTGCGTTCAAGCTGGAACTCGTTAATGAGAAGTCCTATGTCGGCACCTTCAGGGAAAGCACCCAGATCCTTAATCCCTACAACCTGTGATTCGACGTCACCAGTCATTAACCCAACTACATACCTGAGAAATGCCTGCCTCCGTGAGCCATCAAGTCGACCCGTTATCCCAAAATCAACAAGACCTATTTTCCCTGATTTATTAAGGAAGACGTTACCCGCATGGAAGTCGCCATGGAAAATGCCGTGAATGACAGCACCCTCTAATAGACCTTCAACCATTTGTCGGAAAACAACAGAACTACTATCGCTGTCAATCCCTTTAGCTATGGAATCGCCCAGTGATACACCAGAGACCTTAGACATTACAATGACTCGCTTTGTAACTAATTCAAGCTCAGGTTCAGGAATTTCCCACTCTTGTTTCAGATTTGAAGATAGTACCCTTTTAATTTCAAATAAATTAGCCACTTCTAGTTTGAAATCTAATTCCTCACAGATTGTTTCGGCAAAAAGCTCAACGAGTGCAGGGGGATTGGCAAGAGCTGCGACTGGTATTCTTCCGACAAGTTTTGGAGCGACCCACGCCATTACCTTGAGGTCATCAATAACCTTTTTGCGTATTCCAGGTCGCTGTATTTTTATAACAACATTTGAGCCGTTACTAAGAACTGCTTCATGTACCTGAGCAATAGAAGCTGCGGCAATAGGAACGTGATTCACCGATGTTATATCTGACCTACGATCACCAAGTTCGTCATTGAGTACCTTTGAAACTTCTTCCCATGGCTCGGGAGATACCTGATCTCTGCATTTTTTGCATTCTGCAACCAAAGCTTCAGGGAAAACGCCTTCAGCCGCTGAAATTAGTTGCGCGAGCTTAACGTAAGTTGGTCCCTGTCGTTCAGCAACGTGACGAAGCCTTTCATAAAGGAGTTCCTGCCTCGCTGATGGCGCCACTTTCCGATCTCGGACTTTCCACATGACGAAAGCTTTTCCGAACCGAAATACTGTTACCAGTAAACGAATTAAGGGTGGAAATTTAGGTTTCCTTATCAGATCTGGGATTGAAAGACGCAGTGTTCGTCTTGTCTCATCTGCTTCTTTAATCCATTGATTAACTATTTCAGATGATTGGTCATTTTCAAGTTTTGACTCTGCCTTGACTGTGGTCTTGAAGTTTGTTTCTTTACGGGGGCTACCGCTTTCGTAATCTGAAATCCTGATTTCAAGCTTTGCTGGACCCCAAATCCCCATTGATAGAGGTTTCCACTCAACTGGAGAAACAAGTTCATATGATGACACTTTTTCAACAAATGATGCCAAGGCTTCTTGTAATTCAGCGCGAGCAAGTGAGGCGCCAAGGCAGTGGTGAGCTCCAGATCCAAACGCTAAATGAGGACAGCCGTTCTCTCTAAAGATGTTAAACTCAAAACCTTTCTCGTCCGCTTCAGAAAGTCCTCCTGCGTGAAGCCCCAGAAGAACAGTTGACCCTGCAGGAAAAAGAATCCCGTCTATGATTTGATCGGTGGTAGCTAATCGACCAGTTGTTCGAACAGCGCTGATATATCGAAGCGATTCTTCTACAGCTGCAGGAATGAGAGAAGGGTCGTTTCTCAATGCCTGGTACTGATCTGGGTGGTCTGCTAAAACCGCAATTGTCGCGCCCAACTGGTTACGAGTAGTGTCAGTCCCAGCAAGCAATATAGCTTCAACCATTGCACTTAATTCATCATGCGAGAGGCAGTCATCGTCGTAGTGACTTTGAACCAACTCAGTAAGTAAATCACCCTCTGGGGCTGCGCTCCTTTTTGTTATTAGATTCTGAACATAAGCGTCAAGGTCTTTTTGCGCTTTTGAAATTTCACCTAAGCGACCAATAACAGACTCAATATCGGCATCAAGGGCAGAAAATATGATGTCTGCCCACTCGTCAAAAAGTTTCCAATCATTGTCATCGACGCCGAGGATACGACAAATTACTGGAACAGGGAAAGGGCGACAGAATTCCGAAACAAGTTCTCCTCCGCCATTTTTAGCTATTTTTGAGACCAGGCTATCTGCATGATTTCTCATGAACTCACGATGTTTATTTGTGTTGCCAGAGGTGAAGGAAGAATTAACTAGTCGCCGCAACCGCTTATGATCTGCGCCTTCTACGGACAAGACATTTGGGCGCATTCTAACTGTTGATGGAATTTCTGGGACAATTCGTTGGGCTTGCTCAAGCATGATGTTCAAATCGGAAATTCCATTTTCCATTTGATCCAGAGCTGAGAAGCTTGAAAGAAGTGATATCCATTCAGGGTTTCGCAAAATAGATTTAATCTGCTTGTAGCCAACTACCATCGGGCCAGCAGGCGTGGTGACAACCCATCCTTGATCCGTCATGGACTCTGTCAGGGACAATATCTCGCCGAAACTTGTGGCCGACAGTTCAACGTAGGGAACAGCACCAGGAGCACTAATATCAATTACGTCGGTTCCAGAAACTGAGTTTCCTTCAGTAGTTGTCATTAGAAGCTTCCTTAATACCTCACCCTAGGCTGAAAAAACTTGTGTCCGGAGTGCGTTGGTACTTGAGCTGAGGGACCTTAATATCTCAACAGAGGTTACGCTCGGGTCAGTGCCTCTTCAAGTATATTTCTAGCAATACTTGGGCATTCAGCTAAAAGAGTATTAAATTCACTTCGAGACATAGCTAAAATGGTTGAGTCATAAGCGGCTCGTACGGTCGCATCTCTTGGTTCGTTAAGAATTACAGCTCTTTCGCCAACAACAGCACCAGGAGCGATGGATGCTATCAACTGTCCATCCTTCTCGATAACAAGTTGTCCGTGAACAAGCAAGAGTACCTCGTTTCCGAATGCACCTTGGTGCATTAGAATGCTTCCCTTCTTTACGTCAATACGAGTTGTCAGTCTGCAGAGGGTCTCAAGTTCTAGTGGAGTCGCTGAGGCCGCGAAGGCGAAATCAGCGTATTGTAAATGGTGAGTCGATTTCTTTGCCATTATTTAATCCTTTGTTAGGGGGGTCTTTAATTAAGACATAAGTATTCTGCCTTATTTGAGCACTTATTGCTCGTGAAAAGGTGGTGTCTTTTGTCACTGTGGAGAATGTCACAGTTCAAAATGGTTCAGCAGCTACTCAATGCTGTCAAAGAAAAATGCAAAAGTACTTCAATAAACGCCTATTGTAGAACTATGTCAGAAGAAGAAGTTGTATTTTGGGATCGTGCTGAGACCCCTGAATTCGAAGCTTGGTTGAAAGCAGCTGAAGCTGTTGTAGGAGAAGGAAATCTTGAGCGAGTCTTGCACTCCGACCTAGGAAGTGATTTACAAATAAATCCCATTTATACGGAGGGCGCAGTTGAGGGGATGACGGATCAAGTGTCGGGTGGAGTTGGCTTACGCTCATCAAATTTGGCTGGGAATATCAAAGGTTGGGATATTCGCCAACGCCATTGGATCACTGATGCTAGCTCACTAAATTCAATAATTTTGGAGGACCTTACCCGAGGAGCAAGCAGCATTGAATTGGCTATTGAACGACCTGAGGCGATTCCATACGATGAACTTCTAGATGGGGTACTGCTCAATATGGCGGGTATTGGTCTCTCTTGCAGCAAAGGTAGCCTTTCAGCTGCTTCTCAACTATTCAATTACATGTCGAATAAGATGCCAGAATCATCTGCAAATACTTTTGATCTTGGCATTGACCCTATCGGTGAACTCTTAAATAATTCACTTGAAATTAGCGAATTTGAATCCTATCTTGCTAATGCTAGTGAACTCATGGGTCAAGTTTCAAACAACTTTCCCCAAGCAACTACATTCAGGGTCAACGGTTTAAAATATGCGCAAATAGGAGCTGACACGATTACAGAGATTGCGGGAATTCTATCTACGTTTGTTGCCTATCTGCGGGCTATGGAAAAAGCCGGCACCCAGACTGAAGTGGCATTGGAACAGTGCTTGATTGTCGTCTCAACAGGAACTGACCAATTTCTTGATATTGCTAAATTACGTGCGTTAAGGCTTCTTTTGTTGAATGTAGGAAAGGCTTGCGGCGTAGAAAGCTTCCACATAAAAGTACAAGCTCAAACTTCGGATTATCTCGTCTCTCGAGACGACCCATGGGTAAATTTGTTGCGAACAACAGTTGGTTGTTTCTCAGCTGCTACTGGAGGAGCTGATATCATTTCCATCCCTACATTCGATAGTGCTTTTGGAATACCGAGTGAATTTGGGTTGAGACTGGCAAGAAACACTCACCTAGTTCTTATGGAAGAATCAAATATTCATCGGGTGATCGACCCTGCGGGAGGGTCATGGTACGTTGAGTCGCTCACAAAAGATATTGCACAGAAATCATGGGAAAGATTTCAGGGCTATGAATCAAGCGGAGGATTCAAACAGCAAGTTGTTTCGGGTTCTTATGCCGAGCAGGCAAAGCTCTCAAGGGAAAACTATATATCTGAAGTATTGTCTGACAAGAAGATTCTAATTGGAGTGAATTCATTTCGTGAAGAATCAGCAACTGATCTTCAAAGGCACCCTTATCCAAGGTCAGACAATAGCGACAATAGTAAAGATCTAAATTTTAGGGTTTCAGACATAATCGTAAATAGTGAGGAGATGTAATGCCAGTTCCTGACTTTGAGTCAATACCCTTTTCTCCTCTTCCTACAGCTAATAATGATATAACTCCTGATTGGCATGAGTTATGCTCTGATTTTTTGAACTCAAGCACTGAAAAATATGTCTGGCATTCACCTGAAGGAATTCCTATAGAGCCTCTTTATACGAAAGATGACCTCCAATCACTTGACTTTGTTCATACTCTGCCTGGGTTTCCCCCCTTTCTGCGCGGCCCATACCCAACCATGTACGTCAACCAACCATGGACAATCCGTCAATATGCTGGATTTTCTACTGCCGCCGAATCAAATGCTTTTTACCGCCGTAATTTAGCGGCTGGACAAAGAGGCCTTTCTGTCGCTTTCGACCTGCCAACGCACCGTGGATACGACTCTGACAATCCGAGGGTATCTGGAGATGTGGGTATGGCCGGAGTTGCAATCGACTCCATTATTGATATGAGACAATTATTTGACGGTATCCCCTTGGACAAAATGAGCGTTTCGATGACCATGAATGGGGCAGTTCTTCCTGTACTTGCTTTGTACGTCCTTGCAGCAGAAGAACAAGGAGTATCTCCGAAACAACTTGCGGGAACTATTCAAAATGACATTCTGAAAGAATTCATGGTGAGAAATACATTTATCTATCCACCTAAGCCGTCAATGCGAATTATTTCTGACATCATCGCGTTCACGTCAACAGAGATGCCGAAGTTTAATTCCATTTCTATATCGGGATACCACATGCAGGAGGCGGGAGCGACTCTTGATTTGGAAATGGCTTACACACTTGCAGATGGTGTCGAATACATACGCTCGGGGCTTGGTGCAGGTTTAGATATAGATACCTTTGCCCCTAGACTAAGTTTCTTTTGGTGTATCGGCATGAACTTCTATATGGAGGTCGCTAAATTAAGAGCAGCACGGTTACTTTGGACAAAGCTCGTTAACCAATTTCAACCCAAGAACCCTAAATCACTCTCTTTGAGGACTCATAGCCAGACTTCTGGTTGGAGCCTGACCGCCCAAGACGTTTACACAAACATCATTAGGACCTGCATTGAAGCTATGGCAGCTACACAGGGGCACACTCAGTCCCTACATACCAATTCATTTGATGAAGCGCTAGCTCTTCCTTCAGAATTCTCTGCCCGAATTGCAAGGAATACGCAACTTTTCCTCCAGCATGAATCAGGTACCACCCGAGTTGTTGACCCTTGGGGAGGTTCATACTATGTCGAGCGACTTACTCACGACTTAGCTAACCGTGCATGGAAACATATCACGGAAATAGAAGAAGCCGGAGGGATGGCAAAAGCAATCGATCTTGGAATTCCTAAATTAAGAATTGAAGAAGCAGCTGCGAGGACACAGGCCAGAATTGACTCTGGAGTTCAACCAGTTATAGGGGTAAATAAATTCAGACTAGCTAAAGAAGATGACGTGGAAATACTGCAAGTTGATAATCGCGAGGTACGGCATCAACAAATCCAACAACTCGTTGAGTTGAGGGAGAGTAGAGACGAGCAGGCATGCCAAGCAGCACTTGAACGGCTTACCAATGGAGCTGCTCAAGATGGAAACCTGCTTGCCCTGTCCATAGATGCTGCCCGAGAGTTTGCTACCGTTGGAGAAATCAGTGATGCTTTAGAAAAGGTATTCGATCGTCATAAATCACAAATACAAATAATTTCAGGAGTGTATCGAAGCGAAGTGGGAGAAAATAACGAGCAAATAGAGTTAGTCCGATCTGAGACCAAAGAATTCGCGAAAAAGCATGGTCGCAGGCCAAGAATCCTTGTTGCCAAAGTAGGTCAGGATGGTCATGACCGAGGTCAAAAGGTTATAGCTACGGCTTTTGCTGATTTAGGTTTCGATGTCGATATCGGACCTTTGTTTCAGACCCCTGAAGAAGCTGCTAAACAAGCTGTTGAAGCTGACGTCCATGTTGTAGGCGTTTCCTCTCTTGCTGCAGGTCACTTAACTCTTGTTCCCGAGTTAAAAGCTCATCTTAATGATTTAGGGCGTGACGATATTCTTATCGTTGTAGGTGGTGTAGTACCATCTCAAGACTTTCAAGAGTTATATGATGCGGGAGCAACCGCTATTTACCCACCCGGAACTGTGATATCTGATGCAGCCATAGATCTTCTAAAGTCGATTGGCTAATCATGCAAAATAATGAGCTAGAACTCTTAACTACCGGTGTCATTTCGGGAGATCGAACTTGGGTATCAAAGGCAATAACACTTGTTGAAAGTTCGAGCACTTCAGATTTGGAGACCGCTAATCGTCTACTCGAAGCGATATCATCGCGAACTGGAACGGCACTTCGAGTTGGGATAACCGGCTCTCCTGGAGTGGGGAAAAGTACTTTCATTGATGAGTTAGGAAGTCACTTGACATCAATAGGGAACAGAGTAGCTGTGCTTGCTGTGGACCCATCAAGTTCAATTTCTGGAGGCTCAATACTCGGTGACAAGACGAGAATGGATCGCTTGTCTACAGACCAAAATGCCTTTATAAGACCCTCACCTTCCTCAGGGGTCCTTGGAGGGGTCTCAAGAGGAACTCAGAAAACCATGCTAATTCTCGAAGCAGCTGGCTTTGATGTGATTTTGATAGAGACCGTAGGGGTAGGACAGAGCGAGGTCACAGTATCTGAAATGGTAGATTTTTTTCTCCTATTGTTGTTGCCAGGTTCAGGAGATTCCCTTCAGGGGATAAAGAAAGGTGTCCTTGAGTTAGCAGACTTGATCGCAGTCAATAAAGCAGATGGGGAAAATGAATTACGTGCTAAACAATCAGCCCGAGATTACCAATCAGCTATGGCATTATTATCAAATGCTGGATCCCAATGGGCTACACCCGTCCTTACTTGTTCGGCGCTAACAGGGCAAGGAGTCTCTATGATTTGGGATCACATAAACGATCACTGCTTACACGCTAAAGAGACCGGTACCTGGGGCAAACGAAGACAAGAGCAACAGATCCGATGGATGTGGTCTATTGTTGAAGATCAGTTAATACATAATTTGAAAAGTGAAGCATCTATTTCTCAAATAGTTTCTGAAACTGAGGACCAAGTTCTAAATGGTGATTTATCGGCTACCGAAGCAGCGATGATAATACTTAAGTTGTTTCAAGAGTCCTCGTAAAAGAGCTCAAGCCCGATGCTTTCGCACCGGGCTTGGCTTGATTCCAGTTGGGGGACTGGAGAACTAAAAGTCGTCAGAGAATTCAACTTCTCCTTCAACTCCGACTTGGTATGCAGTTACAGTTTTTTCAAAGAAGTTTGTTAACTCTTGGACATCTTGTAATGCCATAAAATCAAATGGGTTTTTTGAACCATAGATTGGTTCAATTCCTAACTGTTGGAGTCGCGAGTCAGCAACAAACTGAAGGTACTCGCGTGTGTCGGAAAGGCTCATTCCAGTGATTCCGCCTCCTAGAACATCATCTGCGAATTTCATCTCACAATCTACGGCTTCTCTTAACATTTCCTTAATGTCTTCGATTAAATCTGCCGTCCAAAGTTCTGGCTGTTCATTTCGAACAGTTCGAACGACCTCAAATGCAAAGTTCATATGGGCGCTTTCATCTCTAAATACCCAATTTGTTCCCGCTGCTAATCCATTTAGTAAACCTTTATCTCTTAGGAAATATACGTATGCGAAAGCGGCGAAGAAGAAAAGTCCTTCTATACAAGCAGCAAAGCAAATTAGGTTTCTGAGAAAGGTGCGTTGTTCATCTTCGTTCGTTAATTCGTCGAGCGACTCCATCGTTCCCATCCATTTAAAGCAAAAGTCGCCTTTGTGCTTGATTGAGGGGATGTTGTGAATAGCGGCAAAGGCCTCTTCGCGTTCTTTCATATCAGGTATGTAAGAATCTAAAAGTGTTAGATAGAACTGAACGTGTAGAGCTTCTTCATAAAGTTGCCTACTTAAATACATTCTGGCTTCAGGGGCATTGATATGTTTGTATAGATTTAAGACTAGATTATTTGAGACTATTGAATCCCCAGTTGCAAAGAACGCTACTAGTCGACTAATTAGATGCTTTTCGCTTGGGGCCATATCTCTTAGGTCGACATGGTCGTCAGAGAAATCTATCTCATCTACCGTCCATGTATTTTTAATAGCGTCTTTGTACATATCAAAAAAAACTTGGTATTTCATTGGTCGTAGAGTGAGATTGAAGCCAGGATCCAAGATATTATCTGGGCGGGCAGCAAGGTTGATTTCATTATCAATCTGTTGATCTGGCTGCAATTCGTTGGGGTCAACTGCGTAACTATTTTCGTCGGCAAGTGCCATTTCTGTAATATCCTTTACTTTTTTCCGGTTATTGGCATGAGTCGCATGATTCGGGATTTTCTAGCGAACAAGCGAGCTCTTCTGCTGTTTTATTGTTTAGCCCATCCCCTCCTGATGGTGTCGGGCTTGAAGTAGTGACTGTAGTTTGGTTAATTCGTGTAGCGGGGCGAGACCTTAGGTAGTAGGTCGTCTTAATTCCTGACTTCCAGGCAAACATATACATAGAACTAAGCCTGTTGATAGTTGGTGATTCCATGAAAAGGTTTAGTGATTGACTTTGGTCTATATAGGCACCTCTGTCAGCAGCCATTTCAATAAGGGATTTCATTGGTATTTCCCACGCTGTTCGATACACGGACTTTAGGTCGTCAGGGATTCTTTCAATTGCTTGTACGGAGCCTTCATTTCTGATTAACTCTGTTCTCATTTCTTCATCCCATAGGTTTCGCTCTTGTAATTCATGGACAAGGTATTTATTGATTTGCATAAATTCACCCGAAAGGGTTTCGCGTTTGAACAAATTAGAAACCTGAGGTTCAATACACTCGTAGCATCCAGCTATTGAAGCAATTGTTGCAGTGGGAGCTATAGCTATCATCAGCGAGTTCCGTAACCCGTGGTCTGAGATTCTCTGGCGTAGGTCGCTCCAACGTTCATGATCTGTTGGTTCAACACCCCAAAGGTCAAATTGGAGATCCCCTTTGGCCGCTCGGGTCATTGCGAATGTGTCATGAGCGCCGTTCTTTTCAGCGAGTTCTGTTGATGCCCACAGAGCATTGAAATATATCTCTTCACTTATTCTCGCTGATATTTCTCGTGCTTCTTCAGAGTCAAATGGGATTTGCATTTTGAAGAACACGTCTTGCAGCCCCATCATGCCTAAGCCGACTGGTCTCCATTGACTATTTGAGTTTCCCGCCTCGTTAATTGGGTAGAAGTTTATATCTATTACTCTGTCAAGAAATGGGATTACCTGCCTTACAGTTCTTCCTAATTCTTCGTAGTCCAACGATGCTACTTCGTCGGCAGTGACAAATGACCCGAGATTCAGAGACCCTAAATTACATACAGCTGTTTCTGTTTGATTCGTGACTTCGATTATTTCAGTGCATAGATTCGATAAGTGCACTACNCGNGTNCCNCCGTCGNAGTCNTTNTCAGANTTNTTNTCANAGGNNTGGTTGCANTTTTGNTTNGANGAATCNTTNAACGTCATCCAACCATTTCCNGTNTCNGCCANNGTNCNCATCATCTTTANNTAAAGATCTTGAGCATCTACTTGTCGTTCGTACAGTTCTGCTTCTTCTGCTTCTATGTATGCTTTTTCAAATTCTTCGCCAAATAAGTCAGTGAGATGAGGGACTTTTTGGGGATCAAATAAGCTCCATTGCCAGTTATTCTCAACTCTTTTCATGAAGAGGTCGGGTACCCAATTTGCAATATTGAGGTTGTGAGTCCTTCTTGCATGATCTCCAGTATTTTGTTTGAGTTCAAGGAACTCTTCTATGTCGTCATGCCATGTTTCAAGGTAGATACAAGCAGCGCCTTTCCTTCTTCCTCCTTGGTTTACGGCGGCGACTGAGCTATCCAGGGTTTTTAACCAAGGGACTATGCCATTTGAGAGTCCGTTGGTGCCTTTGATAAGGCTTCCTTTGCTCCTTATCCGGTGCCATGCGACCCCGATGCCACCAGCAAATTTTGAAAGTTGAGCGATATCTGTATAGCGTTTGTAGATTCCTTCAAGTGAATCTTCAGGTGAATCCAAAAGGTAGCAGCTTGAGAGTTGTTGATGAGTAGTTCCAGAATTGAAAAGTGTGGGGCTGGAAGGGAGATAGGCTAGAGAGGACATTAAGTCATAGAATGCGACTGCTTCATCTACGTTTTGAGAAAGTCCACATGCAACACGAAGAAAGAAATACTGTGGCGTTTCTATTACATCCCTGGTTTCTGGGTGTCGTAGAAGATACCGGTCATAGACTGTTCGGAGCCCAAAGAACTCAAAGTTCTTATCTCTGCCTGAATTTATTGCGGCGTTAAGAGTAGAGGCATTGTCGAGCACGAAAGCTAATGCGTTATCACCTATAACACCAAGTTCGTGGCCTCTGATTACTGATTCAGTGAACCACGGAATGTTTTGGTTCCGTACTTCTTTATCTATGTATGTTGCTAATAGGCGTCCAGCAAGTCTGGAATACCGAGGCTCTTCAACAATTAATCCAGCAGCTGTTCGTATTGAGAGTTCATCAAGTTCCCTTGTGGTCGCTCCATCTGCAAGGGCTGATATTGTTCGTGTTGCGACTCGCATAGGGTCGACTCCCATGAGTCCTTCAGCACAACGCGCAACGGCGTTTACGATTTTGTTGACATCTACTTCTTCAAGGTCCCCGTTTCTTTTACGAACGCGCATTGTTGTACTTTGTTCGGTCTTAGCCTTTGACCCGTTCTCGTTAGCAGAACCGGGTCCCTCAATTTCGGTTGGTCCGGTTATGACCTGAACGTTACCTTCGTCAATTCCATTGAGTGTTTCTTCTGTTGTTTGTTTGTTGTTTTCTTTCTCAATGGATGGTTCTGATAGTGCCATCGTTTCTCCTCAAATATCCCCAACTAGAGAACCAGTTTTATGTGGTTCTTTGCTCCGAAGTCTCTTCCTCTACTCCATGGATTCAAGACTTCAGTCGCCCAACCGCTTTTCTTCATTAAAAAGTGGTTGGAATATAATTACAGCCGTGTAACTACACCCGTGTCAATAGTTGTTGAAGATTTTTTGATTTTTTATTCAGAAATAAGAAGGTTGCGCTCGGAGATGATGATCCCGTCAGCGTCTGAGTACAGCCAGATGCCTGGCTTTATTGGAATTTGTGCAATGGTTAGTTGGATATCAACTTCCCCCCGATTCCTCTTGACACTTTTTCTGGGGTTTGTTCCGAGAGCCTTTATACCTATAGGCATTTCCGCGATCACGGCCGAGTCTCTGATATATCCATTTACGACAATACCAGCCCAGTCATTTTCTATTGCTAGAAGAGCCAACTGGTCTCCGACCAAAGCGCAGGATCGCGAGGCTCCTCCGTCTATTACCAGAACTTGATTATTCCCTTTTGTTTCAAGTGCTTGGCGAACTAAAGAGTTGTCCTCCGGTGCGTGGACTGTTTTCGCTTTTCCAAAGAATGCTGACGCTTCACCATAGGAAAGGAAATTTTCCATTAGGACAATTGAGTCAGGGTATTCGTCGAGTAGGTCAGCTGTTGAGAACGACTGCATGCTCAAGTTTTAGCAGGGATGGTGTTCGGAAGCACGTTTAATTCAGTAGCTTTTACAGAGGCCCAGATTGTATTTCCTAAGGCAATCTCCAATTCATAGAATGACGNNAGCGTAATTGTTGCATAGCAATCGAATGAACCGCTTAATCTGATTTTGACTAAATTATCTTTTCTGTCAAGGCTAGCAATCGTAGTCTTCCATTTGTTACGAGGAGANCCAGTTGGGGGAGTTAGGTGGAGTGAGACAGCTGAACTAGGGAAACTTATTTGCACGTTTCCAAAGTGATGTTGAGGTAATTGAAGAAGTTCNCCACCATCAGATTTGAATTCAAGACCTGCCGCTACCCCTGAGAGAAGATTTAANTCAAAAAACTTGCTGAGCCATGGGCTTGCAGGCTGGTCGATAATTGACCCTAAAGGGCCAAACTGAATGACCTCGTTGCTCTCTAAAGCAATGATATAATCTGATAGCTTGAGGACTTCAACAGGGTCATGGGAAACCAGTAAGAGCGTGGTATCTAACCTTTGAAGTACCTGATGGGTTTGATTTACTGAATCAATATCAAGCGCTGATGTAGGTTCATCAAGCATCAGTAGCTTTGGTCGCCTCGTTAAAGATCTAGCTAAGGCTACGCGTGAAATCTGTCCTCCTGACAACTGCTTTGGGTACTTATGTTTGAGTTCCTGCAACCCGAANTCCTCAAGAGTTTCGTTGGCAAACGTTCGAGCATTTCTTTTTAAATATCCTTTGGCCCGATAGGGGAAAGCAACGTTATCTTCGACTGTTAGGTGAGGAAATACGCTTCCACCCTGATGTTGTAAGACAAGTTCTCTGAGATGTGGAGGAACAAAGTATTTTGAACCCGGTTCGTCATAGATTGTTTCGTCAATCTTTAGTGAACCTGACCTAAGGCATTCATGCCCTGCAATCAACCGTAATAATGTAGTCTTGCCTGACCCATTCGGACCGATAACTGCTATCCGCTTAGAGGCTTCTGTTTCAATCGAATATTTGAATTCTTCCGGCCCGAGTATTGTCTTTCCGGATAGGTAGATTTTCGTCATTGCCGGCCCAACCAATTCCCTCGGAGCGTGACAAGAACAGATAGAGAGATTAACACCATGAGCATGCCTATAACCATTGCTCTTTCAGGATTGGTTTCTAATGCCACAAATAGTTGCAAAGGCAAGGTTCGGGTTTGCCCAGGGTTATCTCCTGCGAATGTAATTGTTGCTCCGAATTCGCCAAGTGCCCTTGCCCAAGAGAGAGCGATGCCAGCCAAAATCGAATTCCGTAGCATAGGAAGAGTCACCGTAAAAAATGTTCTTATCGGGGTAGCTCCTAAATTTAGAGATGCTTCCTCCAATTTCGAATCTAATTCAGCGGCGGCTGACTCAATGGTTAAGACGAAGAAGGGCAGTGCAACGAACGTGGCAGCTATTATTGCTCCTGCAGTTGTGAACGGCAGGGTTACCCCAAACCAGCTATCTAGTTTCTCTCCGACAAAACCCTTCCTTCCCAAGGCAAATAGTAACGCCGTTCCTCCGGCGACGGGGGGCAGAACCATGGGCAAAAGAACAATGGCTCGCATTATTCTTAATCCTCGAAATTCAGCTCTAGCTAAAACCCAGCCAAGCGGAATTCCGAGGAAAACGCAGATGCCAGCGGAACTTGTTGCGATAACCATTGAAAGGCTAATAGATCGCAGAACAGTTTCTTCGGTTGCTATTTGAGCGAACGAAGACCAAGGTGTGCGTTGCGATAAGCCAATAAATGGAATAGCGAGCAAAGCAAACCCTAAGGTGGCTATTAGCAAAAGACTGTAGGGTGCCCGTCGTTGTTTTGTTTTCATTGTTGGGGCTCCCCGAATCCAAAGCGATTTAGGATTTCTTGCCCATCGGAGGAAAGAACAAAATCAACGAACTCCGTAGCAGAAGCTTTTGCGTTATCAACTATTGCAATTGGATATCGAGTTTTTATCTTTTCGCCTTCTTTGATTGGAACTGACTCGACTCGGTTTGTTACATCAGTGACATATACGAGCCCTGCATCAACCTCCCCTAATTCAACTTTTGTTCTGACAGATCTCACGTTTGGTTCCCACGTGGATGCTTGGATTTCAACCATAAGTGTGGCAGCAATTTCTTTCGTGAGGCGACCGCATGGAACTTGTTCTTGGCAAAGAGCGATGACGTGGCCTTGAAAGTCAGAAATTTCGGTTATTGATGCTGGGTTTCCAATGGGTGTAATGATGGTTAAATAGTTCGTAGCAAAAATGGTTTCAACACTCTGTGTAAGGCGATCAGATCTCTTAACTCGTTCAAATGTCTCTTGGTCGGCAAGTGCAATTACATCCGCGGGGGCACCATCTTCCATCTGAGCTGCTAGTGATGAGCTTCCGGCAATTGAAAGGGTAACTTTAACACCAGTTCTATTTTCAAAATCGTCAGCTATTTCCTCAAACGCTTCTGTTAGTGATGCTGCTGCTAGAACCCGTAGAGAGTCATCTGATTCAGCACAAGATAGGTTCAAAAGCAATAAAGTCACACTCAGACATAAGTTTACGAATGGTTTCATTTTGAGGAGAGTCCTTCGAGGCGAAATTAGGGGAGTTCAACAACGACATTTGTTGACTTAATAACTGCAGCAGCAACAACTCCAGGCTTAAGTTCCATTGCCTCTGCGGCCTCTGAAGAGATTAAAGATACTATTCTTTGACCGCCTGCCCGTATCTCAACTTGAGCCATTACATTATCTTTCTTTACATTTGTAACTAACCCTAAAAATCGATTACGGGCAGATAAGTGAGTATTGATGGAAGGATCGCTGTCAGAGTCTGTTAGGAATCTAGCGAGATCTGACCCCTTGATTATTCTGTGCCCGCCGTTAGTTCTACCTGATGGAATCTTTCCATCATCTATCCATGTTCTTATCGTGTCAGTACTCACTGCCAGAAGATTCGCTACTTGGCCGATGCGCAAATCACTCATATTTATATAAATCTATGTTTTTCATAGGTTTATACTATCAAAATATGGAAATTTCCATAATTAAAGCTTAATATTTCGTCAGGATTAAACTATTTGTGTGGCGAAATAATTTTTTTTCTGACCATCACCAATGAATAAGACTGGACTCTCTACGCTTTCTCTATGTCCTTTGATTCAATACCTTCGCAATCCGTAAATGATGACCTTATCGATGCATGTGGGAATGACCCCGGTCAGATTTGCGAATGGGTCTATGATGCATCAGGAAATGCAACGCTTTCATCAATAATTGGGTGGGCTGTTGACAAACCGTTGACCATTCTTATCGTTCTTCTAGCGGCCTTTATAGGGTCAAGAATCCTCAAAAGAGCCATTCTCCATTTTGGGGAGCGTCTCACTGCCGAAAGAGAAAGTCGGGCACTTGCACAATTACAAAAAATAAAAGGGATTGAAAAAATTACAGACAAAGTTCGGGCCAGTAATGTCCTTCAGGGTGAGCAATCTGACCTAAGGACAAAAGCAAGGACTGAAACTTTAACTTCCGTTCTTTCAAGCATTGCTAATTTAGTAATTTGGACAGTAGCTGTGCTCATTTCACTTGGTGAGATAGGGATAAATCTCGGACCGCTAATTGCAGGTGCTGGAATTGTAGGTGTCGCAGTTGGATTTGGCGCCCAATCTATCGTCAAAGATTTCTTATCCGGAATGTTCATGCTTGTCGAAGATCAATACGGAGTGGGGGATTCCGTAGATGTCGGTCTCGCTTCTGGGACAGTAGAAAGGATGACTCTCCGGACGACAATACTTAGAGATACAAACGGGAGTGTATGGTATATCCCAAACGGCGAAATAGCGCGGGTTGGGAATAGATCACAGGTTTGGTCAAGAGCTGTACTTGATATAGACGTAGCGTACGATACTGATTTGAGACGAGCACAACAGATCATGCAAGATGTCGCTGAGGATCTCTGGCAGGATGATAGCTTTGTTGATGGAGATATTATTGAACAACCTAAAGTTACGGGAGTTCAGAATCTTGGAATTGATGGTATTACTCTTCGTCTAGTTGCGAAGACAGATCCATCTGAGCAATGGGCTGTCGCACGTGAGCTAAGGATCCGTATCAAAGAAGCTTTTGATTCGGAAGGTATCGAGATGCCATTTCCGCAGCGCACCGTCTGGATCAAGCAAGAAAAGTAACTTATACTACTCCAAGTTAGTTAGAGAGCGCTGTGCGGCTTCAAGGTCGGCTTCCGCTGACGCAAGCATGTTTCGTGTTTCCTCTATTATTTCTGGTTTAGCATTCGACAAATAGCCTTCGTTGTTTAATCGTCCCCTGAAACCATTAATTTGTTTTTCCTTATCGGCTATCAGTTTTTCCAGACGAACTTTTTGAGCATCTAAGTCAATATCACTATTTAACCCTGAGATTTTTATTTCCGTTCCTTCAAAAGTAATGACAGTTGCACCATCGGACGGAGCTTCCGCTATTGGTTTGACTTCCCCGATACCCGCAAGAATCTGAACATATCCACTTACCCTATCTAACAGATCAAGTACCGGATTCGGGGCGTAGAGTTCAATAGATTGTTTTGGCTTGACCTTTTGTTCTGCCCTTGTTGATCTGATAAGCGAAACGAGTTGGTCAGCGCTGTTGAAGTCGCTGATAAGAGAGGGCGAGATGCTTTTGTTTATCTTAAGCTTTGGCCATGAAGCAGTCGCGAGTATCTCCGCATCAGGAAGTTCGACACCGTCGATGGAAGATCTTGTTGCTTGACGAACGTGCGTCCAAAGAGCTTCTGTTACAAACGGGCAAACAGGATGCAGTATCCTCAATACAGCATTAAGAAGGTTAGCTAGGACCATTTGCTGCTCAGGGTCACTATCGATAGATGGTTTCACAGCTTCTAAATAGCGATCGCATACGTCATGCCAAACAAAATCATAAAGCGTGTCTGCGAAATTATTAAATTGATATTTCTCTATTGATTCCTCTAGTTTCCGGGTCGTTTCATCTAGCCGAGCGAAAATCCATTTATCTATGAACGGTCTGTTTGTTAAATCAATATTCGTTACAAGCTCTTCATCAATTCTATTTAACGCAAACCGTGTTGCATTCCAGAGTTTGTTAGCGAAATTTCTTCCTAAATCAAATTTAGATGAGGTGTTCCTCGCTAGCGGTATTTGTTCACTCGGTTCAGCAACCCCAGAAGCAGCACCGTAAGCACTGATCATTTGTTTGCTCTCGTCTTGTGGTGACACCTGAATAGGTGCAGCAACAAGATGGCCGGCTTCGGTACGCACGAATTTTGGTTCAAAAGGTATCCCTGAGTGAGGGCATACCATTTCAACGGGCATTCGAACATCTTGAGTATCAGTTGTCATTTGCACCAAGGTAAACCGCATAGCATCTGCTCCATGGCTGAAGATTATGTCTCGTGGGTCAACTCCATTACCCAAGCTTTTTGACATCTTCTGACCATGGCCGTCCTGAACCATAGCATGAATGAAAACGTCTTTGAAGGGGAGTCGTCCATTGAGGAAGTAGCGATTAAACATGACCATTCTGCTTACCCATAAGGTAATAATCTCGCGTGCAGTTGAAAGTACAGATGTGGGATTATAAAAATCAAGCAAACCCTCAGTTTCAGAGAAGTCTTCAGGCCAAGGCCATCCCATCGTTGATAGGGGCCATAAGGAGGAAGAAAACCAAGTATCAAGCACATCCGGGTCACGTTCAAATCCCTGTTCCTCAAGAAGATCTATTAACTCAGATTCTGAGATATCTTCAGATCTCTCCAGTCGCTGTAAAGTGCTCTGTGGGGGTACACAAATAGATTCTTCTATCAGGCCCTCCTCTGTTCTTCGTATTTTGTGAGCAGCACCTCTTCGAACCCACTCGCTATCAGCTATTGCGCTATCAATCGCATTCGCTTCAAGCTCAATTTCGTTTGTTTCGACTGTTCTAACCCATACGGGTATTTGATGCCCCCACCATAACTGTCTTGAGATGCACCAGTCTCTAATTCCCTCATGCCAGGAGTAATATGTCTTGGCATATCTCTCAGGAAAGAAAGTTAAGCCCCCATCTCCATCGTCTTTATTTCGGGCTTTGACATCGTTCGGCAAATCAGGACTCTGAGAGGGATCCTGCGCTCGTAAAGCAGACCCGCGTAACCTATCATCTGTGACGGCAACATACCATTGGGAGCTCAGCCATGGTTCTATAGGCACATGGCTTCTGTACGAATGCCCAACAGAGTGAGTGTAAGGCTTCACGTCAGCAAGTAGATCATTTTTCCTAAACCAGTCAACAATTGAGGTACGAGCATCATTCCTACTAAGACCAAGAAACATTTTAGCTTCTTCCGAAATGTCATCCCATCCGTAATTCGCAGAGATTGTTGCGTCCGGTGCCATAACATTAATGACGGGCAAATTGTGCCTGAGACCTATCTCCCAGTCATTCGGATCATGCGCAGGTGTTACTTTGAGGAATCCTGACGCGAATTGTGCTTTAGCATCTTTGCTATCAGAATCTGCCATGATTACATAGTCATCAGCAATGATTGGAATTAATCTTTCAGCTATTGGTAGGCGGATCATCTTACCTACCAGTTCTGTGGCACGAGGATCATTTGGGTTCACCGCCACAGCAGTATCGCCTAACATCGTTTCGGGACGAGTAGTAGCAACAGTTACGTACCCTGTGTCGTCCTCCAAAGGATACTTGAGGTACCACATCGATCCTTCAATTTCTTCCATTTCTACTTCATCATCTGCCAAAGCTGTCATTGTCACTGGATCCCAATTGACAAGCCTCTTTCCTCTGTAGATCAATCCATCTTGAAATAAAGTAAAAAATGCGTGTCTGACGGCAGTAGCGCAGAGGTCATCCATCGTGAATCGAGTGCGATTAAAATCGCACGATGCCCCCATTGCGATTAGTTGATCAATAATTATTCTCTCGTATTCGTTCTTCCATTCTTGGGTTCTCTGAATGAAAGCATCTCTGCCTATTTCAAGTCGTGATGTTCCGTCATTAATTAATCTTTTCTCTACAACGGTTTGTGTGGCTATTCCTGCATGGTCTGTTCCTGGCATCCATAAGGTTGAATATCCCGCCATGCGATGGTATCGGATAAGAACATCTTGCAACGTGTTATTTAAAGCATGACCTAGATGAAGGGCAGCAGTTACGTTTGGTGGTGGGATGACTATCGAAAAAGCGGTATCGGTGGATGACCCCGCCATGGCATCAAATGATCCGGTTTGTTTCCAGAGGTCACTGATCGCTTCTTCTACCTCTAGAGGTTTATAGGATTTTTCTAGTTTCTCTTGATTAGTCATATCGGCCATTCATATGAAATGTTAATGGCGAATTTCCGTTATAGCGTAGACTCCAAGAAACAATGAGACGCATATCACTATTTATTTTCCTCTCAGGCACCCTAGACTTAAATAACGATCTAAGAGGTAACCAATATGAGTGATTTTTCCTTAAAATTGAGCGATGACCAAATAGGCATTCAGAGTTGGGTGCATGGGTTTGCGGAAGACGTCGTAAGGCCTGCTGCTGAAGAATGGGATGAGAAAGAGGAATTTCCATACCCGATCGTTCAACAGGCTGCTGAGATAGGTCTTTATGGATGGGAATTTATGGCCGAAATGATGTCTAATGACCCTACAGGTCTAACAATGCCGGTCGCAATTGAGGAGCTCTTTTGGGGCGATGCGGGAATCGGAATGGCAATCATGGGGTCAGGTTTAGCAGCCGCAGGAATCCTTGCTTCGGCTTCAAGAGACCAAGTAATAGAATGGGTCCCGCAATGCTATGGTGACGCACAAAACTTAAAAATCGGAGCATTTTGTGCTTCTGAGCCTGATGCTGGTTCAGATGTGGGAGGCTACAGACTTTCCGCTAAATACGATGAGGCTACAGATGAGTGGGTTCTCAATGGGACTAAAGCTTGGATTACTAATGGTGGAATAGCTGATATCCATGTGGTTATCGGGGTTGTGGACCCGGAACTGGGTTCTAAAGGCCATGCCAGTTTTGTTGTTCCCCCAAACACTCCAGGACTTACTCAAGGACAAAAGTATAAGAAGCATGGTATTCGTGCCAGCCATACGGCTGAGGTTGTATTAGATAACGTAAGGGTTCCTGGAAGGTGTTTATTAGGTGGAAAGGAAAAGCTTGATGAACGACTTGCGCGTGTGCGAGAGGGTAAACGTGGCAATGCTCAAGCAGCTATGCAGACGTTTGAAGCGACGAGGCCAGCAGTCGCTGCACAGGCTATCGGTGTAGCTCGAGCAGCATATGAATACTCACTCGAATATGCCAAAGAGCGACACGCATTTGGTAGGCCAATAATTCAGAATCAGGGAATTGCTTTTATGCTCGCTGATATGGCTACGGAAATTGATGCTGCAAGGATGTTAGCTTGGCGGGCAGCATGGCTTGGAAAGAACGGGCAATTCGAGAATGCTGAGGGCTCTATGGCTAAATTAAAGGCCGGAAGGGTAGCTACGTGGGTAACCGAACGAGCTATTCAAATATTGGGTGGCTACGGCTACACAAGGGAATATCCAGTTGAGAGATGGCACCGAGATGCGAAAATACATGACATTTTTGAAGGGACAGAGCAAATACAACAACTAGTTGTCAGTAGGGCAATTTCTGGGATGCGTATTGAATAATCCAGCTCCTGCTGTTTCTTTATCAGCTGTACCGTCTCGGCGAGGGACCACGGTTGATTTAGCGGTGGAGATAGAAAAAAGAGGCTTTTCAGGGATTTACTGTCCTAGTTTTGGGGACGCTATGGGTCTTTGCCAGAGCATTGCAGAAAGGACCAACAGCATTGCGTTTGGAACCTCAATCGTTAATATCTACACACGTCACGTCCAAGATTACGCTGCGTCGGCCTCATACATAAACGAGATATCTGGTGGGCGATTTCTTTTTGGCGTTGGGGTTAGCCATGGACCGATGAATGATCGCCTTTCAATTTCAACGGGTAAACCCCTTCAAGATACTCAAAAATTCATCCATTCATATAAAGAAGCAAAGAGGGTGGGTGAGGTGCCACCCATTGTTATTGCTGCTATGAGAGATAAAATGATGGCGCTAGGTGCGCGGGAATCTGATGGAATTGTATTCGCAAATGCTGCGAGAAGCGCTATTGCAGGGTCCTTGGAGCGAATGAATGAAAATCAAAAACCTAAAAGTAATTTCTTTATTGGGGGAATGATTCCAACCTGTATTTCTAACGATCGAGAAGCAGCAGCGTCGGTAAACCGTAAGACGCTGAGCATGTATGTTGGTCTTCCTAACTATCGGAACTATTGGAAATCTGTTGGTTACGAAAGCGAAATGGAACAGGTAGAAGCAGCAATATCAAAGAAAGATTATGGATCGTTGCCGAGCTTAATGACGGATAAATGGTTAGAAGATGTGTCATTATTTGGCTCAGCTTCAGAAGTTAAAGAAGGCATAGAGAAGTGGTACGAAACCGGTTTAGAAACCCCCATCTTGGTTCCTTCTTCAACAAATGGTGGGCAATTCAAAGCCTTTGAAGAATTATTTGACCTCTTTACTTAGTTAAAGAGCCGCCTGCCCACCATTTCTCAAATCTCGGGAGCATCTTTCGGGAAACTAATTCAACGATGGTTCCACTTGGAGGGGCAACGTATGTATATCCTCCGTAACCTTCTTCTGGAGAGGAAGAGGCTGCTAACAGAGTCCACCCGTCCTTAAGGAACCGTTCGGTTTCGCTGGTAACGTTATCTACCCAAACACCAACATGGTGGACCCCAGAGTCTTCTCTCCCATCCCAGACTGAATTAGCGGGCCCTTCAAGAAGTTCTAGATGCTGTGGACCTTCACAAGAATATACAAATTTAAGCGGTAGTTTTTGCTGTCCTTCAGATGGAGTCCAAATTGATTGAGCCTCAGTATGCACTGGTTCCGCCCATGTGATGGAAAGGGATGAACCCATTTCATCCATAGCTTTCTCAAGGTTTGGGACACGAATCCCTATGTGATAGATATCTTGAAAGCTAAACATCTACTACCTTTCTAGGTGCGGTTCTAAAACCTGATCCATCTGTAGCTCATTAGGAATATTTTGGCGACCGATTTTCCGATCAATTTCCTCGTGAAGGTGCCAGATTCTTCGCTCCTGATAATTAATTGGTATTCCAGACAAAGCAGGTGATTTCAAAGACTCCCACATCGGCGCCATATTGTATTTATCTTCATCCATGATCTGATCGAACTGTTTTGCTCTCTTTTGCCAGTGNTCNGGTATTGCATCNCCTTCCCAATCTNCAGGACCGNAATACCACCATTCAAGAAGNGTGGTTTCNATATCTATAGGCCAAAAGAGAAGTACAGGGTAGCCAAATGAACCCAAAGGAATAATTGTGTTAGGGAAATAGCTAACTGCCGTGCTGGTGCAATCTAACATGTCAAGATACTCCTGACTTGTTGATTCTATAGTTTTGAAGTCACCGTTATCTAGNGGTTTCCAATCATCCCATGACTGCATACCAGTTAAGTTAACGTGCTGATCNGAATAACCAGTTATCATTCGACTGTGTCCACCGGGGTATAGACCCATTGCTGCTCTTCGGCTATCAAGAGTTGCCCAACCCTCCTTATTNGAATGGATGTGCTTGAAATGGTAAACCTCAAGAAATGCTTCAGCAGTTACCTTCCAGTTACAAGGAATCACGATGCTCTCACGGTAAACCTCTTTTAAAGATAAATTATCTAAGGGCTTTAACATTTCTGTCGCTGTGCCGAGAGATGCAAGAAGTGGCTCTGCATCGGGGTTTTTATTCACAAAAATAAATCCTTCAAAAGTGTCACAACTAACTTGCGGCAAACACCGTTGCGTTCTATCCAAATCAACGAAATCATGNTCATCGGGTACAGCCACCAAAGAACCATCTGTGATGTCATAGCTCCATGAATGATATTGGCAGCGTAGTCGTCTCGAGGAGCCGGCCTCGTCTCTAACTACCGGTGCGCCCCTGTGCTGACATGTGTTATAAAANCACCTTATTAAGCCGTCGTTCCCTCTAATTAGGAGCATCGGCTCTCCTAGTTTTTTGAAAGTGAAAAAATCACCTGGTCTGGGAATCTGGTCTTCTCGTCCTGCTACGACCCAAGAATCTGAAAAGACATACCTCTGTTCAAGCTCATAAAATTCTTGTGATGTGTATCGACCTTTCGGAATATCATGAAATTTTGGAAAGCCCTCAGGAGGTTTGGTGCGGCCAACTTCATAGTGAATCTTACTTTTGATTTCATTGACTTTTGAAATATTCATGCAAGTGCTCCCTAAGCTGTTGATCCACCATCGACTACCAGAGTATGTCCTGTAATGAATGCAGATAAATCGGAGACTAGAAATAACGATGCTCTTGCAATATAGTCTGGCTGCCCGGCTAATCTAAGCGGATTTGATGCGATAGCATTCTCAATGTCCAATCCGCCTGCCTTAAGAGGAGCAAGTTGATCTTGGACTCCGGGAGTGTCAATGATTCCAGGAGCTATCGCGTTAACCCTGATTCCCTTAGGACCGAGTTCTTGAGCAAAGGATTGTGTAAGTCCAATAACGGCGGCCTTTGACGTACTGTATGCGCTTATGTTTGCTCCACCTCTGAGGGCTGCAATTGAAGCGATATTAACGATTGATCCTCCTTCCCTAAGGTATTTTGAGGCTTCTCGTGATGCGCTATATTGTGCTCGAACATTGACCTCAAGCATTCTGCTTACAAATTCGTCAGTCACTTGTTCTATGGGCCCCGTCGTAGGAAAAATCCCAGCGTTATTCACAACAAAATCAATCCCTTGATCATCCGATGCTGATTCGATTGCAGAAATCAGGTCAGATGCATTTGTAACGTCACAATACTGAAAGGACGTGCGGTCAGTATCTGAACGGTCATTGATTGAAGGATCAGAGTCAGCAANCAAAACTTTAGCTCCGCATTCAACTAAACGCTTTGTGATCGATTGACCTATACCTTTGAGTCCTCCGGTCACGACCCCACGCTTCCCCGATAAATCAATCAATTCAGTTATGCTCGGAAATTCCCCCATAGGCAGAGTTTACAAGAGATAAATCTCCGGCACTAACACAAATTGAATTCTAAGACTACCCTTTACTCATGGCCCTTATAAGGAAAAGTACCTTTGGTTCAGCTAAATCTTTGTTTATGAAGTCGCTTCTCTTATTTTTAGGATTTATTTTTGTCGGACTAGGTTTTATTGGGATCATTATTCCTGGAATGCCGACTACGGTTTTCATGATTTTGGCAGCAGCTTGCTTTGCGAAATCTAGCCCGAAATTTGAACGTTGGATCCTAGATTTACCCGGAATAGGGCGATTAGTGCAAGATCACAGGGATGGGTTAGGAATGCCTCGAAAATCTAAGATCATAGCGATAGGGATGATGACATCAGCTGTGACTCTCAGCATCATTCTTGCTATTACAAATACTTTCCTTCAAATTCTAGTGGGTGGCGTGGGAGTTATTGGTGTTTGGTATGTCGGGATTCGGGTTCCTACTAAAGAGAAAATTTTAGCTCTACGTGATAGCGCACAGAGTAACTAACTGCGTTGAATGTCAACTGAAGCTAACTCCACAATCCTCTAGTATTTCTCNGAGAATCCGAACAGAGTCCATATAGTCTTTTATATTTCTCTGCCTAGGCTCGGGAACAAAATGCGTTACTCCAACGCGCATGTATTCTATGATTTCTGATGCGATTTGGCTTTCATCATCCTCAAGCGGGTCCCAACTAGTCCGCATAGAAAAAACAAAATTATCTCTCAACTCAAGGCTTAATAGTTTCTGAATTAATTCTTCGGTCTTTGCTGCTGATAGAAAAGCTCCATGCCAACCATCCCCAACTCTACTAGCACGTTGCAAGGCAACATCTGCATGACCCCCTATCCAAATTGGGATAGGGCCATTTGGTTGTGGCTTTGCTCTCATATTTACAAGGTTTGATTGGTGAATAGGGTAGGAGGCATTTATTTTGTCGTCTTCCCACAAGCGTTGAATCATCTCCAAAGCTTCATCCGTTCTTTTACCGCGCTCATTAAATGGAATGCCTAAAGCATCAAATTCAGCTTTCAGCCACCCTGCAGCTGTGCCCAGAATTACGCGACCGCCACTCAAAAGATCTATTGAAGCTAATGACTTCGCAACTACAATTGGGTTCCTCATTGGGAGCACAAGAACTGTCGTGCCTATTTTTACTCTCGAAGTCTTAGCTGCAACCCAAGCCATCACTGCAAGAGGCTCATAAATATAGGCAGATGGGGGGTATTTGGCATCTGCGGGGATGATCAGATGATCGCTGACCCACACATCTCCAAATCCCAAGGACTCTGCTAATTCAGCGACCTTTGCTATCGCATCCGCAGATGCAGCAGGTCCAGCCTGGGGAAGGTGGATACCTGCTGTAATTCTTGGACTGTTCANTTTCACAACATAGCTAAATCCATCCAAAAGCGAAAGAATACTAGGTTTAAACACCGGTATTATTTTGTAAGGATATGGATAGCATTTACTTTGGAGGTCACTAATGGGTAATGCTGATCTAGAAACAGCACTTAGAAGTGCTGAAGCCATAGTAAATCAAGGTCTGAATTACTTACGGCAACAAGATAGTCCTGAACAAGACCAGGTATTTCTATATGAATTAGCTCATGCCCGCTCTGCGCTTTCAATAGCGCAAGGTTTCTCAGAATTTGCTGAGAAAGGAGTTAATGAGAGACTCTTAGTCGAATTATTTTGTTCAGACACGTTTAAGTCACTTTCTGATATGTGCTTTGGTCGCGAGACACTATGGGAAATCTCTACTGAAGACATACAGTACCTGAATCAGTACGTCGCATCTTGTGGATCACCAAAGCAGTATTCTTCAGCAGCGAATTTACGAGTTCAAAATCACCTGAATCAAGAATTACAACTTGTAGCTGAGACTTTTCACCGCTTTGGTAAAGAAAACATTGAGCACCACGCTGAAAGAGTACACCGTGAGGACCTTGACGTTCCTGAAAGTATAATCTCAGGCCTGGCTGAGCTAGGGTGCTTTGGACTCTCAATTCCCGAAAATTACGGAGGAACTGCAACAGGTACTTCACTTGACAACTACGGTATGGTTATCGCAACTGAGGAACTTTCAAGAGCGTCTCTGAGTATAGGGGGCTCCCTTATTACTCGCCCAGAGATACTGGCAAGAGCTATTGAAAACGGCGGAACTCAAGATCAAAAACAACGACTTTTGCCTTTAATCGCGTCAGGGGAACGTATGTCGGCTGTTGCGGTGACTGAACCAGATTTCGGCAGCGATGTCGCAGGTATCACTACCAATGCAAGACAGTTATCAAATGGAGACTGGGAAATCAACGGTGTCAAAACTTGGTGCACCTTTGCAGGTAGAGCTGATTTATTGATGGTGCTAGCAAGGACTAACCCCGATATTTCGGTAGGACACAGAGGATTAAGTATCTTCGTCGTAGAAAAAGACAGGGCCGAAGGGCACAGTTTCAGCTTTCGCCAAGATCATGGCGGAAAGCTAGAGGGAAGGGCAATACCTACACTGGGATATAGAGGTATGCATAGTTTCGAAATTTCGTTTCAGGGTTGGAGAGTTCCTTCAGGTTCACTTATTGGGGGAGAGTCGGGCGAAGGTAAGGGGTTCTATCTGCAAATGGCAGGATTTGAGAATGGAAGATTGCAAACAGCTGCCCGCGCAGTTGGAGTTATGCAAAGAGCTTATGATGAAGCTGTTCTCTATAGTCAAGAACGAAATGTTTTTGGGGCAGCCTTATTCGACTATGAGCTTACGCAAAGTAAATTAGGTCGCATGTCCTCAATCATTCATGCATGTAGACAGTACACGTATAAGGTTGGCGAACTGATGTCCAAAGGTGAGGGAACTTTAGAAGCAGCAATGGTAAAAGCCTATGCCTGCAAAGCAGCAGAGTGGGTGACGCGCGAATCNATGCAAATACATGGCGGTTTTGGGTATGCCGAAGAGTATGTTGTAAGTCGTTTGTATGTGGATGCCCGAGTTCTATCGATTTTCGAAGGCGCTGACGAAACTCTCTGTTTAAAGCTTATAGGAAGACGAATCTTGAATCCCTAGCCCAATCCCTTCCGAGCAGGTGGTAAATCATCAAATTCTGGCTCTTCCCGATTGGATTGCGCTTCAAATACATTAGCCATATCTTTAGGCTGATACATTCCGGCTTGCCAGGTAGCAATGAAGTTTAAACTGTCAGCGACAGAGTGGTCCCTAGTGTAATTTATGCTTTCCTTTGTTCCCCAAATAGCTAGTGGTGATTTTGTTGCGATTTCAGCCGCGATATCCAAAACTGCATCAACCATTACCTCATGACTTGAGAAAACTTCATTCACCAACCCTACTTCCATAGCACGTTGAGCTGTCATTCTTCTTCCCGTGTATGCCAGTTCTCTTGCTACCCCCTCAGGAATAATTTTCGGCAGTCTTTGTAACGTTCCGACGTCAGCAGTCATCCCTATATTTATTTCCTGAATGCAGAACCATGCATCTTCCGTTGCATACCTCATATCAGCAGCTGTAACCATGTCAACTGCTCCGCCTACGCAACCACCTTGGATAGCAGCTAAGACTGGCATTCTAGCTTTTTCAAAACAGGTGAAACTTTCTTGGAGGTGAAGCGCTGATTCTCGAGTCAGTGCATTGCGTCTGCCCCGTTCGGTTTTCCCACCATCACCAAGTCCACCTCCAGTGAATACGGCTAAGTCCATACCTGCACAGAAATGTTTCCCAGTTGAGGAAATCACAATTGCTCTAGCTTTCCCTTCATCACTGATTTCATTTATTATCTCCGGAAGTTCACTCCAAAAGGAGGGAATCATTGTATTGAGATTAGGTCCTCGATCAAGTTTTACATGAGCGACCTTATCCGTGATTGAGACATCAAAACACTCATAAGCCATAGTTAGCGACTCCTATCTATCTTTTCAGTTCCATGCATACCGTAATCCAGAATTTTTAACTGGTGCAATTGGGCTACGACATCTATTAAGAAAATCGGGTACATTTTCAATATGCTTGAAACTAAAAAAACATTCTGTCGTATATGCCATGCTGCCTGCCCCATGGAGATAGATGTAGAGGACGGTAAGAGAATCGTTGCGGTACGTGGTGACCGAACAGATCCCTTGTTTGAGGGTTACACGTGTATAAAAGGTAGACAATTAGCTGATCAATTTCACAGTCCAAGTCGTCTACGTTCACCGCTTAAGAAAACAACGGCGGGAACTTTCGAGGAAATGGCATCTGAAGAAGCCCTTGACGAAATAGCAGAGCGGCTACAGGTGATCACAGAGAAATACGGCCCGAGATCGGTAGCAACCTATATCGGAACTGGAGCCTACCAAAACAGTATTGGTGTTCCTGTAGCGTCAGCATGGCATGAGGGTTTTGACTCCCCATCCTTTTATACTTCGCTAACAATCGACCAACCCGCACACCGAAGTTCGTTACTTCGACTTGGTTCTTGGGAAGCTGGATGGCAGAACTTTACTGATGCTGATGTGCTTCTTGCAGTAGGGTATAATCCTCTAGTTTCAAGTTATGGTCCAGCGAGTGGACTTCAAGGGACTAACCCCTTTATTAGGCTTCGAGAGGCTAAAAAAAGGGGATTAAAACTTATTGTTATTGACCCAAGAAGAAGCGAGTTAGCAACTCAAGCTGATGTGTGGCTTCAAGTCAAGCCAGGTGAAGACCCTACTTTACTCGCTTCAATGATTGGGCATATCCTGAATAATGACCTTCACGACATGAGCTTTTGTGAGCAATATGTAGACCAGGTTCAACTTAGTAGGTTGAAAGAGGCTTGCTCTGCTTTCACTCTCAACTATGCGGCTGAGCGTTGTGCTGTTTCATCGAGTGACATAAAACTAGCGGCCGAGATGTTTGCGTCAGGGCCTAAAGGAACAGCAGGCTCAGGAACCGGTCCTAATATGGCTCCGCACGGAACGTTGATGGAATCTCTAGTACTTACTCTAAATGTTCTATGTGGACGCGTTCTTAGAGAAGGTGAAACTCTTGAAAGCCCTTATATGCTTTTCCCTGGAGACACAAGACGAGCTCAAGTAACTGCTCCGAGTAATCCAACTCCGGGCGCACCTCACAGAGTCAGAGGCTTATCAGGATTGCCAGGTGAGATGCTAACAAACGCGTTAAACGATGAAATTCTCCTAGAAGGAGATGGTCAGGTACGTGCGCTAATAGTTTCAGGGGGGAATCCGGTTCAGGCTTGGCCTGATCAGCACAAAACCTTAAAAGCTTTAGGCGATCTTGAGTTGCTAGTAGTAATTGACCATCGAATGACAGCAACCGCACAACTAGCTGATTATGTGATAGCGCCCCGACTTCAACTAGAACGTGAAGATGTCCCGAATGTCATGGATCGCCGATTCCCCGCTGTGTATACCAATTATGCGGAAAGAGTTATTTATTCAGATGATGATGTGCTTAATGAATGGGAAGTTTTTGTTGGAATAGCCAGGCGAAATAAAACCAAAATTAAGTTGCCCGGAGGGGATCTTCCTATCAACGAAGATCTAACGGATGGTATTGTAATTGATTACGTCTACGGGAACGCTAGATTGCCAATGAGTAGATGGAGAGAAAACAAACGAACGATTCACAATGACAATCCGATAAAGGTTCTTCCTGGCGATCCTAAAAACGACGCACGTTTCGCTGTTTGCCCTGATGATGTGCTTGAGGAACTTTCCGAAGTCCGAGTGGAACACTCTGCAAGCGAATTACTAGATACATTTGATAAGTCACTTTTCCCGTACCTTCTTGTAGGGCGACGGCTAAAACATGCTCTTAACTCACTAGGGTCAGAGCTACCCGGACTTGCTAGGGTCGCCACCACAAATTATGTCTACGTGAATCCTGATGACTTAGTTGAACTAGGTGCAACGGCTGGCGACCTCTTAAAAATAACTTCACCAAGATCATCTGTTGTTGGGGTCATTGAAAGTGACCCAGATATAAAGAGAGGTGTGGTTTCAATGTCACACTCTTGGGGCGATATTTCATTAACGGATGAGAAGGTTCGTGATATCGGATCTCCAACTAACCGTCTAGTAACATCGGACGTCGGGTACGACCGGATTACTGGATTGCCGATAATGAGCGCGATTCCAGTAAACATTACTGCAATTACGGAAGACCAACTTCTCTCTAATTAATCGTCAAAGCTGCTAACTTCACGATCACCGGTTAAAGCACCCTTAATCACTTTTCCGCTAGCGGTTCTTGGAAGGGGAGAGGTCCTGTGCTCCCAAATTTCTGGAACTTTATAACTAGCTAATGTCTCGGAGCACCATTCTAAAAACGTATCTATCTTGAATAGACCATTGTCATTAAGGACAATTATCGCTTTAGGTATTTGGCCCTTCTCAGCATCATCTACTCCTATTACAGCGACTTCATGAATGAAAGGATGGCTTTCAAGACGGTGTTCGATCTCAACTGGGTAAATATTTTCACCAGACCGGATGATCATATCTCTTGCTCGCGAATTAATATAAAGCATTCCATCAATGATTTTGCCAATATCGCCCATAGCGAGCCAACGGTCTGGCTTTATTGTTTCAGCAGTTGCAGTCTCATTTCCCCAGTAGCGCAACATTGAATACGCTGATCGAACGTGTATTTCGCCCTCTTCACCCTCTCCCAAGCGGTTATTTTTAGAATCGCGAATTTCAATTTCATACCCCAAGCAAGGACTGCCGGCAGAATCTGGATTGTTTTTAAAATCCTGCCCACCGATTGATGTGATTACACCACATGACTCACTGCTTCCATAGCCCTGACCTATTGAGTGAGCCGCTTGCGGGAAATGTTCCGCAATAAGATTCTGCATATGTTTCGAAAGGTGAGCCCCTCCGCTACTGACACGAGTCAATGAAGAGGTATCTCGAGAAACGAATTCGGGATGTGTCATGACTCTTGGTCCCATATCTCCAATGGCTACCCAGTTCGTTACTCTCTCTTCCTCAATAAGTCGGAGTACGTCACTAGGGTCAAATCTACCTTTCCTAAAAATTAGTTTCGCCCCGTTTGCCATATTCATCAGCACGCCTGCAGGTAAACCGGATATATGGAAAAGTGGAGAGGTCGCGAGAATTATCTCCTGATCATTAGGTAAAGAAGAAATATCAATATCTAGGAGAGTTAGAGCGACCAATTTTTTCTCATAAGCATTGTGGATAGTTCCGTCCACAAAACCTACGAGGCTTCTATGAGAAAGAAGTGCCCCTTTTGATTTTCCTGTGGTCCCAGATGTAAATAAAATTAGCGCCGGGTCATCCTCCTTCAGGTCAGGATATTTGGGTTCATTTTCTGAAGCTTCGAAAAACAGCGGGTTTTGGTCAAAATCAATAACTTGAAGGTTGTCTAACAGTGATCCAGCTCGGGCTAATCTTCGCGAATCTCCGACGACAAGAGACGGTTCCGTTAATTCAATTGCATGGCGTATTTCTGTTTCTGTCCACCAACCATTCAGCGCTGCAACAATTGCCCCTAAGTGCGTTGCAGCGAAGAAACTAATAACCCATTCAGGGGAATTCGCACCAAGTATCGCAACTCTGTCTCCCTGTTTTATTCCGCATTGCGTTTGCATCCTATACGCTGTTGACTCAACACATGATTTGAGTTCTTCATATGTAACTCTTCTTTCTCCAAGGACAAGAAACTCCCTTGAAGCCCATGTTGCTATGTTTGCATTGAACATTTCGCGAATAGACTTATGTCTGTTTTTGAAAACAAGAAGTCTTTCTCCTAGCACATCTTCGAAAGCAGTTTCCCAATCTCCCCCAGGCCCTCGCAGATTAGATTGAACTCTCTCAATTATCTCGGCTTCTGAGGTCATCAATATGTCTTTCTATCGTTTGGATTAATTGAGGGGGTTACTTTTCAAGAATTGCAAGATACTAGCGACCAGTAGCTCAGGTGCATCTTCCTGACAAAAGTGCCCGACACCAGGAAGTTTGATGACGGGGCTCGATGGCCAAAGTGACATGAAGTCCGCTACAGCAAACTCCGGGGGTATCGCATAATCCTCAAGTCCTTCTAAAAGTATTGCTGGCTTTGAAGTGAGGTACTCCACCCCTGAAAGACCTTCTAAAACGTATTCTCCTATACGGCCTAGATACGCGTCTATAGGGAACTCATACGCCCCTATTGCGCTGTCATAGTCTGGAAATGGTGAACTGTAAGCTTTTATCCATGTTTCGTCTATTACTTTTGACGAGACCCCCAGCAATTTCATTATCGAGACAACTGTAGATCCGGCATTTCGAAGTACAGCTTCAGTTCGGCCAGTTTTGAGTCCTTCGCCAATCCACTGGAACCAGCGCGAGTCTCGTATTTTCGGTATATCATCTGGAACGCGACCGTAACCAGCAAGAGTATTCATGTAAATGAGACGACTCACTCGTTCAGGATTACGAACTGTGTAAGCAGTTCCGATAGGTCCACCCCAGTCTTGCATCACAAAAGTTATATTATTTAGTTCAAGTGAGTCAATCAGACGGCTTAAATTTTCAGTATGACTTTTCAGCGTGTATTCGCGATCTTGTGGGGTTTCGCTTTTCCCAAACCCCATGTGATCAGGGACTATAACCCGAAATTCTTCTGCCAAAGGGTCAATCATATTTCTATACAAATATCCCCAAGTGGGTTCGCCATGTAGGCAAACCACCACGTCTCCTGCGCCTTCATCAATGTAATGTTGTCTGAAGCCAGATTCAGTACAAAATTGAGGTTTGAAATTCCAGGTACCATTGAAGGTTTCATCTTGAGGGATCATGAGTAAATATTCCCATGCCTTTTCCGTAATCTCCATTCTCAAAGAAAGTTTTCAGCATGTTTGCAAATGGCATTCAAACAAAAGATTGTTAGGAAATCATCTACTAGAATCTACAACTATCTGAACGAGCGGGATTTTGCAGACCAAGGGGTAATGACATATGAATACTGATATTCTTCGCGAACATAGGGTAAGGATTGACGAATTAGATGAACAACTAATATGTTTGCTGGCTGAGCGTTTTGAAATTACAAAAACCGTCGGAGAATTAAAGGCAAAAACCGGTTTACCCGCAGCTGATCCACAACGTGAGAAAGAGCAAATAGCCCGACTTCATGAGATAGCGCGACGTGAGGGTATGGACCCTATCTTTGGAGAAAAGGTTTTCCGGCTTGTTGTCGATGAAGTGATAAGGCACCATCTTCAAACTGCTGATAAGCGTGATGATTTGAAAGCTTAACCTTCTTGGATATTAGATTGTTTCCATCTATTCCAGTAGGTGATTTCTTCTGCGGGTTTTCTTTTCCCAGGCTTAAAGGTCTCACCGAGATAATATGCAGTTGGGACGCAAGCAAGCTGAGTTATTGTCTCAGGTATTCCAAGCGCCTCCCCAACTCGTTCACTGTAACGCAGGTGAAGGGTCGTCCAAGCAGTTCCAAGGCCACGTGCTCTTGCAGCTAACATGTAACTCCAAACTGCAGGTAACACCGATCCCCACCACCCTTGAAGTCCACCACCTAAATCTCCTTCCATATCCGCAGGGCTTCCTAATGAACAAGGAATTGCCAGAACAGGAACCTTTTCCAATATCTCAGCAAGATAATCACTTGATGACATGATCTTTTGCACCGTGGGGTCGTCGGGTATTTTATTTGAAACAGCTTCCTTTTGAGCGTCTATGTAAGGCGCATAACCGTCTCTATAAGCTTCTGCAATAACTAATTTTTTTTCGGGGTCATCAACTATAACCCATCGCCACTTTTGGTAGTTTCCCCCTGCCGGTGCCTGAGTTGAGACTTTGACGCAGTCAAGAATTAATTCCCTAGGCACAGGACGGCTCAGGTCTAACCGTTTACGAACAGCTCTGGTTGTTGAGAGTAGGTGATCAACTTCATTTATATTAAATTCTTCCATGCTTACTCTTTAGTCTTTCTCTATCATTCGGGTCAAGCTAAAGTAAGAGCAAACAAAATTACTTGAAAAGGTTTAACATGGCACGAATTGATATTCCCGAGGGTGAAGGGTTAGAACGAAGCAGACTTTGGTATATGCAACCAGATGTTGGGAAAGGGATTGGCATAACAGGGAACGCGCTCTATACCAAAGTGTCTTTAGACACAAGAGTTAGAGAAGTAGCAAGAATGCGAATAGCTCAGATCAATGATTGCCATATATGACTAGATACTCGGTCTGCATCGGCGATGCAGCAAGGATTAGATGATGACCTCTATCATCGAGTAGCCGAATATTCGGAGATAGGTGCGTTCTCGGAAGAAGAAAAACTCGCAGCAGAATTAGCGGAGCGTTTTGTATTTGACCATGTAGCGCTTAAATCTGATGAAGCATTTTGGGAACGGATGAAGTTGAGCTTTTCAGATCAACAGATATTGGAGCTGTTATCATTAATTGGCTTTTGTCTTGGAGTTGGAAGACTCCTTGCAGTTCTTGACGTGGCGAACGACTGCCCAGTAAATTTAACAGCCGACCCTGGCGAAGATCCCTCATTCCACGCCCATGGTTAGATTTGGGTAAGGAGATATTGTGACAGGACCGCTAAGTGGGGTAAAGATAGTCGAATTAGCTCAAATGATAGCCGTGCCTGGAGCTACGCACTTACTTGCCACTCAGGGCGCTGAAATAATAAAGATTGAGAATACAACCGGCGGAGATGATCTGCGAATGTACGGTAGCCGAAAAGGCAATATGTCCGGATGGTTTGCGAATGCTAATGCTGGCAAGAGATCAATTGGCTTAAATCTTGAAAGAGAAGAGGCGAAAGAAATACTGAGATATTTCATAAAAGATGCTGACGTCTTCATTGAGGGATTTCGTCCTGGTGCTGTGTCTCGTTTGGGATTTTCGGCTGATGAAGCTTTTGAAATAAACCCGAGACTGGTTTATGTATCTTCATCTGGCTTTGGTGCTGAAGGGCCCTACAGCGACAGACCAGTTTATGATCCCGTTATACAAGCAATATCAGGATGGGCTGGCGCTCAACGAACCGCTGATGGGCCTACTCTTATCCGTGGGATGGTTGCGGATAAAGTAGCAGCTTTGACGACGTCTCAAGCGATAACAGCAGCGTTGTTTGCGAGAAATGAAACTGGAGAAAGTCAACATGTTCAGGTTTCAATGCTTGAAGCAAATATAGCTTTCAATTGGCCCGATGTGATGATGCATGAAACAGTTCTAGATGATGACGCACTTCATTTACCCAATTTACTCGGCTCATACCAGCTATTCTCTACATCAGATGGTTGGCTATCAGTAACCGCGGGAACCGACTCTCAGTGGAAAGCAGTTTGTTCAGCTCTTTCGCGCGAGGACCTTGCAAAAGATGAGCGATTTTCCACAGCCGCAAATAGAAGTAAGCACTTTACCGAATGGTATGCCTCTTTTGATGAAATGCTTGGTGCCTTCACTACTATAGAAGCCCTCCAAAAGTGCCAGGATGCTGACGTTCCAGCGGTAAGAGTGCTGGACCCTTCAGAAGTGGCTCACGATGATCACGTTAAAGAAGTAGAGTCAGTCGCTGAGATTGAACACCCCATAGTTGGCAAAATGAGAGTTCCCCGCCAAGGAGCGATTTTCAATAAGGCGACAAAACATAACCCGCGGCCAGCTCCTGCTTATTGTCAAAACACCATAGAGCTACTCACTGAAATAGGTTATTCAAACGACACAATAGAAAAGTTAAAATCGACCGGAGCGATTTCTTAGCTTTCATGAATTCCTCTATGCCAGTAACCGAACGTTTGACGACGCCGTCAGGAATTGCTGTGGAGTTTGACTTGTGGGGGGATTTAGAAAAGAACGCAATCCTGCTTTTGCACGGGGGCGGCCAAACCAGACATTCATGGAACGCAACTGCCGAAAAGATAACTCAAGCTGATGGCTGTGCCATAACAATGGATTTAAGGGGACATGGAGATTCAGACTGGTCTAATGGAGGTGACTATGAGCTGAGAGATTTTTCTGAAGATGTTGCGTTCCTTATAGACACGTTGGGAATCCAGCCATCCTTGGTCGGTGCATCATTAGGGGGGCTTGTGGGCATCTACCTTGAGGGGAGATATAGTCCCGGATCTATTTCAGCTCTAGTGCTAGTTGATATAGTCCCGAATATAAATGTTGTAGGAGCAGAAAAGATTAAAGATTTTATGCTTGAGCATTCCAAAACAGGATTTACGTCTTTGTCGGAAGTTTCAGATATTCTTTCCAAATACAACCCTCATCGCGAACGATCATCGGATCTTGAAGGGTTGAAAAAAAATTTACGTAAGCGCGGCGAAAAGTGGTTTTGGCATTGGGATCCTTTGTTCATTTCAAGTGAAAGAGGTAAAGAAAATCCTGATATGCGGAACCCTGACTTATTAAACGAACTTTGCAGCAATATCTCTGTTCCGATGCTACTCGTGAGAGGGAAACTAAGTGACCTAGTTACAGAGGTTCAAGTTAGCGAATTTCTTGAAAGGTTTCCGGATGCAAGTTTTGCCGATGTTAGCGGCGCTGGTCATATGGTCGTCGGGGATAAGAATGATGTGTTTGCTAATGAGGTCATTGAATTCTTGAATTATAAATAGAGATCTCTTAGCTCTTTTCCTCGTTCCCGATTTCATTTTCGTACCACTTGGGTACCATCGCGCGTGGGTTACCTGCAGCTAGCTCAGGCCTTGCGAGTCCAAGTAAAGCGTAGTCAATGTCAGACGGCAGTTTTTGCGTGTGAGCTCCGCCATCGACTCTTATCGTTTCTCCGTTGACATAATTGGACTCGTCGGACGCTAAGTACAGGGCACAATTTGCAACGTCATCCACGTGCCCCATTCTTTTCGATGGCGTTTGTAAACGAACAGTCTCAACAGCGAATGGAATTTTAAAGATTTCAGATGTCATCTCGGTTTCAATGACATGGGGAGCTATGCAATTTACCCTAACTTGATCGTGACCGTACTCAACTGCTGCGAGCTTAGCCACATACTCAAGTCCAGCTTTTGCTCCTGCATACCCTACTCTTCCGACATTTGGATTATGAGCGGTAAGAGATGAGCAAAGAATAGCAGACCCTCCTCCGGACTCGGCCATAGCATTGCACATAAACCTTAGGAAATAAATTGCGCCATTGAATTGCACATCAACCATTGGTTCAAGATGGTCGGGTGTAATTTCTCGAATGGTCCTTACATCGTCATAGCCAGCGAAGTTAATTGCGGCATCAATACGACCATAGTGGTCCATTATCTCTTCTTGAGCTCTTTTACCTTGTTCGAAGTCTGTCACGTCCCATGTGACCCCTATTCCATTGAATTCATCGGCAGTTTCTTGAGCGAGCGCTCCTCTTCGTCCCGCAATGACAATCTCTGCTCCTTCAGCTTCAAAGAGCTTTGCACATGCATAACCGAATCCGCTTGCGCCCCCGACAATAACTGCTACTTTGCCTTTCATTCTTTCCATCTCTTGACAATAGCGTTAATCAGTCTGAGATCCCATTTCTTGAATTTCTCGTTCCGCTCTAGTGCTAGTAATCTTCTCAAGGGGGAAACTTTTTAGGGGGTTATGCTGTGAGCGTATTAGATAATTTCAAATTGAGCGGAAAAGTAGCTGTTGTAACTGGGTCTGGTCAGGGCATTGGTCGAGGAATCGCATGGGGCTTGGCTGAAGCAGGGTGCAATGTTGTAATAAATGCTAGAAGAAAACAGGATCTCGAGTTCACAGCAGAGGGGATTGAAGAAAGAGGAGGGAAAGCCTTGATTTACGATGCCGATATTAGAGATAATTCTGAAACACTAGGAGATCTTGCTGTTGACTCTTTCGGATCACTTGACATTTGGGTTAACAATGTCGGTGGGTCAGATGAAAAGAAGACAAGAACTCTAATTGACACTCCAGACGACACTTTTAGAAACCAATTGGAGCTAAATTTAACCACTGCATTTCAGGGCGCCAAAGCTGCAGCGAAAAGAATGAGTAGTGGCGGAGCAATTATTAATATTTCATCAGGTGCAGGTATGCGAGGGTCTCCCTTTACTGGCCCTTACGCAGCTGCGAAAGCAGGAATGCTTAATATGACTGAGACTCTAGCAATTGAGTTAGCGCCGAAAATTCGTGTTAATGCAGTTTCTCCAGGGCCAGTAGTCACTGAAGCTTTCGCTGAGGTACTAGGCGCAGATGGAGCTGAAGAAGAGATAGCTGCGACAATCCCCCTAGGGTTTTTAGGAACTCCGGATGATATTGCAGCAGCTGTTGTCTTTCTCGCAAGCCCAGCGTCGAGATGGATAACTGGCCGAAACCTACTCGTAGCAGGAGGTAGGACACACAGAGCCTATCAATATCAAGCAAGGCTAGAAAAAGACTCAAACCAAGATTAAAAAAATTAAGGAGAAACTATGAAACTTAACCTATCAGTGGACGAGGTTCTGGCTACTACTAGAGCTGTTCGTAAGCGTTTAGATTTCGAAAAGCCAGTTGAGCCAGAAATCATAAAAGAATGCTTAGAGGCTGCTATACAATCACCAACAGGATCTAACTCTCAGAGCTGGCAGTGGCTTGTTGTCACAGATCCTGACCAACGATCAGCGCTTGCAGATCTGTATAAGCAAGGTTGGGAACTATATACCCAAATGGAAGGAAATGTTGAGACAGCTTATAAAGGGGCTGACGAGGACCGCATATCTCAACAGAGCCGAGTTCTAGATTCAGCTACATATCTTGCTCAGAATTTTGAGAAAGTTCCGGTGATGATGATTCCTATTTTGCCTGGCCGCTTTGAAGGTCTCCCGTCAATGGCATCATCTGCGATGCTCGGGTCTATTCTTCCTGGGGCATGGAGCTTCATGTTAGCTGCCCGAGAAAGAGGATTAGGTACAGCTTGGACAACAATCCATTTAATGTTTGAAGAACAAGCAGCTGAAGTTCTTGGAATTGACTACCAAAGTTATACTCAATGCGCATTAATTACTTGCGGTTATTCAAAGGGGACGGATTTCAAACCTGCAAAAAGGCCGCCACTAGAGACTGTTCTTCATTGGGACCGTTGGGATGGAGAGGCCCCGTGAGCAATGCGACACCCGAAGAGATAGTAACGACTTTTATTGAGCTAATTAATCAGAAGGATTTATCTGCTGCTACTAACCTTCTGTCAGCGGATTGCGAATATGACAACGTGCCGATGGGTAAGACTTTCGGACGCGAATCAATACTTGCCCAGCTTGGACCCATGATGGAAAGATGTGCTGAAATAGACTGGATTACAATCCGTCAAACGGCGTCAGGGTCAATTGTTATGAATGAACGCATGGATAAATTCCTTTGGCCTCATGGTTGGGTTGAAATGCCTTGTGCTGGAATTTTTGAGGTCAAAGATCAAGAGATTATTTTGTGGCGAGACTATTTTGATCTCCCAACGTATATAAATCAATTGCCCAAACCATCAGATGAGAGCTGATAAGTGAGTGTGGATCTTCAGTCTCCACTTCAGGGAACCGTTTTAATCGTTGATGTTGAAGTAGGAGATCAAATCTCAGAAGGTCAGCGTGTCGCGTTGTTGGAGTCAATGAAAATGGAACATGAAGTTTTAGCGATTTCTGGAGGGGTGATTACAAAAGTTTGTATCGAAATTGGCCAAATGGTTTCAGAATCAGAACGATTATTTTCCTTTGATGAAAGAAAAACGCCTTCAACGAATGAGGTAAAAGTCGATGAACTTGACTTAACGCATATACGACCTGATCTTGCCGAAACTATAGAGCGCCATGAAATTGGGAAAGACCATCGTCGTAAAAGCGCAGTTGATAAGCGTCACCTAAAGGGGCAACGAACAGCAAGAGAGAATATTGCTGACCTTACCGATGGGGGAGAATTTACCGAATATGGACCTTTAGTCATTGCACCTCAACGGAAACGTCGATCAATGGACGATCTGATTTTGAACACCCCAGCCGATGGTATGGTCGGTGGTCTTGCTGAAGTGAATTCAGATTTATTTGATGAAAGTGAAACACAATGTGTGGTTATATCCTACGACTACACAGTCCTAGCAGGGACTCAAGGCGGGCAGAATCACCGGAAAAAGGACCGACTATTTGAAATCGCCAAGAAATGGAAACTGCCAGTAGTTTTCTTTACTGAAGGTGGCGGTGGTAGACCCGGTGATACTGATGGACTTCAGGTTGCAGGTTTAGACTGTTTAGCTTTCGGCTTATGGGCTGAACTCTCAGGTGATGTTCCTCTTGTAGGGGTTACTGCAGGTTACTGTTTCGCTGGGAATGCGGCGATTCTAGGTTGTTGTGATGTAATTATTGCGACAGAAGATGCGAATATCGGCATGGGTGGACCTGCGATGATTGAGGGTGGAGGTTTAGGAACATATCACCCGTCCGAGATAGGGCCTATGGAAATCCAGAAAGCTAACGGCGTAGTGGACATTGTCGTAAAAGATGAGCAAGAGGCAGTTCAGGTAGCAAAGAAGTATCTCTCATATTTTCAAGGGGAAACCGCTGGGTGGGATGTACAAGATCAGCGAACGCTTCGGCACCTTATACCAGAGAATAGATTACGCGCCTATGACATAAGGAAAGTCATTGACGTTCTATTTGATATAGATTCAGTGTTAGAACTGAGAAAAGATTTTGGTATTGGAATTATTACGTCCTTAGCACGTATTGAAGGTAAACCAGTTGGGGTCATAGCTAACAATCCAAGTCATCTGGGGGGAGCTATAGATGCAGATGCAGCTGATAAAGCTTCGAGATTTATGCAATTGTGTGATGCGCACGATCTTCCTATCATTAGCCTTTGCGACACTCCTGGTTTCATGGTCGGTCCAGAGGCTGAAAAGAGTGGGTTAGTTAGACATGTTAGCAGAATGTTCGTTAATGCTAGGTCTGTCTCGGTTCCAACCGGCACCATTGTTTTGCGAAAAGCCTACGGTTTAGGGGCGCAAGCTATGGCTTCTGGGGGATTCAAGTTCCCTATGTTTACCATTTCATGGCCTACAGGAGAGTTCGGTGGAATGGGTTTAGAAGGAGCTGTGAAATTAGGGTATAAAAAAGAACTTGAAGAGATAAGTGACCCTAAAGAACGTGAAGAGGCATATCAGAAATTAGTAGACCGCATGTATCAGGTTGGGAAAGGTTTAAGCATGGCAGACCATTTTGAAATAGACGATGTGATTGACCCTCAAGACTCCCGCCATTGGATTACAACAGCTCTAAGAGCTTCTACAAAAGTCTCCAGACAGTCCAACAAAAAACGCCCAATGATTGACACTTGGTAGTCTTGTATTTGTATTTATACGCCTACAGCATTCCTTGAGCGGTTCTCTATGACACCAAGGCTAGTAAGTATCAGACAAGTTGCGAAGGTCAACCAAGTACCTACTCCGATATCAAGTCCACTTCTTTGCAAGCAGGAAATGATAATTCCAAGAGGCATAGTCAAGGCAAGGATTGCAGCTCCAAGAAGGCAATGCGATAAGAGAAGGTTTGGTCCCGGTTCAGCTAGTCCCTTAGTCCGAAGTCTCATCAGTCCTGCGATTATTAGAGCTACCCCAATTGCAAATAGTAGATAACCAAATCTTGGTCCTGAAGTGGGGTTCCCGTTCCTTCCATCAAAGGCTGATAATTCAACAGATCCGCTCGTGACCCAAGCAAGAAATGGGAACAATATTAATCCTGCTCCGCATAGTACTGTGATCGCTGAAAAGAGCTGCCGTTTCTTATCGGCAAGAGGCATAATGCCTTTACTCGGGCTAGGAATTCCTAGAGTGAGAGGTGAGAGTAACAAAGGAATTTGTGAAACAGTAAAGTATCCACCAACAACACCCCAGCCTGTACCTGGTACGCCCCTTCGACGACCTTCACCATATTCAAATATTGGAAGCCAGCCGACAATAAAACATATCAGGTTTAGCCAAGCAGCGACTCCGATGACAAGAGTTAACTGTTCAACTCCCAACCCGGGAAGGACCTCAGCCCGCCCCATCACTCTGAAGATTGCCAATAGAACAAGGATAATCCCAAGGATGACTCCAATAATTCCAAAGCCAGTACCGCCATCGCTACTGAATGCACCAAAACTGTCACCGCGTTTAGCCCAGGGGCCCACAAGCGCAAAGACAAGGTAGCCGGATGCCATGAGTAGATGAGCGTAAGAAAGTAAACGGTTGTGATTCATGATGTCTCCTCGTCTATCTCTCCACCCAAATAGCTAGCCTCCAAAAGGTCTTGTCTTTGGATTAACTCTTCGGCTGAACCCTCAAGAACGATTTCTCCATGGCTCATAACATAAGCCCGATCGGCTACTTCAAGTGCCAAGTGGACATGCTGTTCAACTATGAGGACTCCGGCTCCTGTCTCATTCGCTATATCTCTAACTATTGGGAGCAGTCTTTCAACAATGATTGGGGCTAAACCGAGGCTCATTTCATCCACTAGGAGAACTTTAGGGTTAGAAACTAGAGCTCTTGCCATTGCGAGCATTTGTTGCTCACCACCTGAAAGAAGACCCGCACGTCGGTTCATCAGCGGCCGTAACGCAGGTAATAGATCAAGTGCTGCTTCGTATCCAGCATTTTGGTCACTTCTCTTACCGCGTAACCCGAGCCTGAGATTCTCTTGAACCGTTAATCCGAAGAAAAGTGATCTATCTTCTGGAACATGAGCTAATCCGAGCCTTGCTGTTTTATGTGGAGACCCAAAGTTAGAGGCCTCTCCAAGAACGGTTACTGAACCCTCAAGTGCTTTTAGAAGCCCGGAAGTGGTTAGAAGAGTAGTTGTTTTGCCAGCCCCGTTAGGTCCAAGCAACGCAACAACTTCGCCCTTAGCAACGTGGAGGTTTACTCCTCGAATTACTGCCACGCCAGCATATCCAGCAGATAGGTTCTCTATCTCTACCAGATTTCCATTATGGGTATCGGTGTCGGCTGACGACTCTATCGTTGTTTCAGTCATTGTCTTGCCCCGTTTCTGTTTGCTGGCTTCTCATACGTTCACCCTCCTGAGCTTGGATCTCTCCTGCTTGCTCTCCAAGGTAAGCAGCTTTCACTGCTGCACTTTCTCGAATTTCGGCTGGAGTGCCGGCTGCGATTATTTTCCCGAAGTCGAGAACGTAAATGTAATCACAGACGCTAAGTACTAATCCCATATCGTGATCAATTAGAAAAACGGACATGTCATGATTGAGGAATTCTCTTAGGTGTCCTCCTAGTATCTGACTTTCAGCAGTATCAAGACCCGCTGCAGGCTCATCTAGGAGAATAAGTTTTGGTCTAGCTGCTAGAGCTCGAGCAACGCCCACAAGTTTTCTTCGCCCATGGCTTAAATCCGTAGGCATCGCATCTTCAACGTCGTTTAAGCCCATGATATTGATAGCCCAATCTACACGTTCCTCAATTTCAGGATCTTTCTTACTCATGTGGAACATGTCTGAAATGAATGTGTACCACCGAGTAGGGTATGCGGCTACAAGTAAATTGTCCCTGACAGAAAGATCTTCAAAGAGTTCTAGTGATTGGAATGTTCTAACTAACCCGCTTTGCGCTCGTTCATGTGGTTTCAGTTCGCCGATATCAGAGCCGTCAAATACTGCGTTGCCAGCTGAGGTCGGAACGTAGCCGGTTATTGCATCAATAAACGTCGTCTTGCCAGCGCCATTAGGGCCTATGAGGCCAACAAACTTTCCGGTTGGTACTGCTAAGTCGACATGATCACATGCATTAAGACCACCAAAAGTTACTGTTAAATCTTTCGTCTCAAGAATGTTTGTCATGAGGTTACCTCTTCATCGCTTAGTGCTGGTATTTCTTCGGAATCTGACTCATCATCGGGTGGTCTTCGCAGTGCAGCTAATGTGTTTTTAGCTAAATCAGTTTGCAAGAGAGCGACGCCTTCTCCATTTGTTACTTTGGCGTTGACAACAAGCCCTATAGCGCCCACGGCGTTAATTAGTCCTGTGTCAATCGAGGCAAAATGCACACCGAGGAATTCCGGAATTAATCCACCAGCTATTAAACAGCCACCGACAATAGCTCCCCAAACAGTAGTGATACCGCCAAGGTAAGCGAAAGCTAGTAACCCGAGCCCGCCAAATATCTCAAATTGGTCGGTCTGTAACCCCGGTAACTTATAGGCAATTAAGCAACCCGCTATAGCTGCGATAGCTGATGAGATACCAAATCCTAATAATTTCATATTAGCCACATTGATACCGGCGGCTGCAGCAGCTCGTTCGTTAGCTCGTATCGCTAGGAACCGCCTTCCGATTTGGCCTCGGCGCAAATTAGCGACACCAAGCCCAACTAGTCCGGCAACAATAATTAAGAAAAGACTGAATTTCCAATAGTCTGTTCTTGCAGTGTTGGGGTTGAACCCGCCAACGTATTGCCCAAACCAATTAGGGTTCGGGCTGGGGTTTACCGACACTGACCCTGAACCCATTAATGGAGGGTTCCTCATGAGCAGCCCTTCAACGGCAACAACTGCTGCAATGGTCACAACGGCAAGTTGTACACCACGGATACGCAGGGCAGGAAGTCCTATTAGTAGTCCAAAGATAACCGCTACAACAATTGCCGCAAGGAAAGCTAACACGGTTGGCCAGCCCCATCCGGTGTTTGTTACGAAGTCGGTTTCTCGAATTTTATTGCCGTCAGCCATGAGTCGTATCATTGCGTAAGCTGCAAGACCTGAGATGCTCCATTGGACTAATGAGATTTGCCCCAAGAATCCCACAAGCACGGTCAAACTGTACATGAAGACCACAGCGATAATTGTGGTTGTGAGAACTGCTTCCCATTTGGAGACGAAGATATTGGATAACAATAGAGCAATCCCTAGCGCGGCTATTGCTCCGATGGTTACGTTGTTAGTTGCAGGAGCTCTAGGTTGTCTCCCAATGCTTATAGAGCCTCGGATTGGGAGCTTGTCGCCTCGGAAGTAGAGAACAAGAATGATGATTAGAAGTGGCATAAAGTTCCTTACGCCATCAGCCGGAAGTATGTCTGGCCACCAATCGTTTGTTGTGAGTTCAACACCACCGCTGGCCATCATTCCAATGATTAAGCCCCCGAGTGTNGCNCCTGGGATGGANGTGAGGTTACCGAAGAGNGCCGCTCCTAANCCACCAACTACGAATAACGCTATTTGAGCTGGTTGCGTNTTATGTAGGAAAAGAATNCCGGCNATTCCTGCAGTNACTGATGCAAGAACCCAGTTTGCTCCNGCGAGGAATTGTGGNGAATATCCGAGGAGNGAAGCACCTTTTTCGTTTTCNTCTGCAGCTCNGGTTGCNATGCCGAATCTTGAGAATCGGTAAAGTCCCCANACGGCTATGCACATNATGATTGCGGCAGCGAAAAGGNAGAAATTTGATCGTGGGATTGTGCCTCCCAGNCCTANAAAGTTCGTTACTGCTCCNGCTGTGTTATTGAATCCNGAAAAGCCATCATCTGCTCTATTNTGNCCNCCAAANTTNACGGCAATCATGGANCTTAGGTAAAGGAAAACACCGATTGANCCAATTACCTTTCCTAANGTGGGGGAGTTCCNCAATGGTTTNAACACAAGGAAGTGCATNAAGAGACCAAGAAATGCTGACATNAGAAGGCATATAAANATTGTGAGAGCTAGGTTNGGNTTGTTTGTNAGCGTAACGTTGTCAAANATATCNATTCGAACNGGNAGGTTATTNAGNCNAAGNGTTTGGAGGAANCCAAANTCTGGGATGGGATCAAACCAAGGTANATACAAACTTCCTGTTTCTCGNAGTTCNTCGAANGANTANGCGGTGTAGCCGGCGACTGCGCCNTGNCCGAANTTGATNACGCCTGANCCCCTGAATGCCACNACGATGCCTTGCCCTAGCATTGCATAGAGAGCTCCAGCTCCGATACCTGCGATTAAAGCCACGAGNANTGATGACATTTATTAGTTCCCCCTAAATTCTGTCTTAAATGTGCTTGATCGATTNGGCATCGATNGGCCCGACTAAATTTATAGCCGTAAAAGTGGCAGNGNCGCAACTATTTGTCTAGTTGCGCCNCTGCCGGTTTGATACTTAAAGNAAGTNTCGTCTTTTAGCCTTAGCTAGTTGGACGAGGGTTGCCTTCCGCGGCTCGCAGAATAAGTTCTGATGAGTCGAGGTTTGATGGTCCAAGAGGTCCGTATTCAAACTGTCCGCCAGGACCGGTCCATACGTAGTACCCCATGTCCTTTGCGCAAACTGAAACGAACTCTGATGAGTTAGTTGTGCAGTCAAGCGGTGTCTCAGAACCTGCGCGGTGCATGTTGCTCTGTGATGCCATGAAGTTAATGAATCCGGCAGGATCGTTATCAACGTCCCCTCCCATTGCCTCAAACATGATCATTTGCAGCAATCCAGTTATAACAACGTCGTGCGCAACTTCCATGAATGCTGACTGTGGAACGGTTGGTCCGTATCGATCAAGGCTAGCTTCACGCCATTCGTAGTATTTGACCTTGTAATCTGACCATAGATCAGGACGCTCAGGAATACCGAGGTTGCTACCGAAGTGAACACCTGCAGAAGCTGGGTTAGCTAGTACAGAGTCGTCACGGCAAGCACCTGAAGTGGCAATTCCACCTTCGTAACCGTTAGCGGCTAGAGCTGACATGATTTCGTTACAGTCTGAAGCTTGAATTCCGAAGAATACCCATGCGTTTTCAGCACCGTCAACGAATTCAAGAACTTGTTGAACGACGGCATCATTGTCTGTTGGGTCGCCGGATGCATCTACGATACCAATCCAGTCTTCCCGTGCAATTTTGCCTTCATCAGTTAGCTGTTGGATCATACGCTCTTCTGTATCTGCGTAGCATACAAGTCCAGGAGCTGTGTTCGAGTAAATGATTACGTACTTGTCAGCACCTAATGTTTCTACACCGTATTCCATAGCTGTTGGGAATGATGAAACACATCCACCTTCTGTTGAGAGAATGCCATCTGTGTCGAAGTCCTCAATAAAGATTGGAACTGTCTGAAGTACTGGAAGTCCAGCTCCTACAAATGTTGGCCATAACAGTGGGTTGAAGAAGTCAATACCTTGAATGTGCAGGTTTGGTTGCGCGTCAGCAATCTCGTTTGCACATGCAGTTGCTTCGTTTGGATCCAGTCCATGAACGCATGACTCAAGTTCAAATGGACGTCCATCGAGTCCACCCATTGTTTCGTTAATTGTTTGTACGGCTGCTTCTGCACCTTCACGGATTTCAGGGAAGGATCCTACTGGGGTACCTTCAATATTTACCAGTGTAATAAGGATTGGTTCAGCACTCTCGTCTGCTTCGACGACACCGCCATCAACAATTGATTCCCATAATTCAGCACCGTCACCCATGGCTGAGTCATCGGCTGTTCCGGCTGCTTCTTCTTCAGCTGGAGCTTCTTCTTCAGCTGGAGCTTCTTCTTCAGCTGGAGCTTCTTCTTCAGCTGGAGCTTCTTCTTCA
>PATH01000035.1 GCA_002712325.1 Acidimicrobiaceae bacterium
AACAATGCGGAACGGTTACGATAGTGGTGAGTGTTGTAGAGGAGGATGGTTAGATGAGTGATTATGGTGAAAGTAGCAGTGATGTCGCATCGGGGAATGAAGACGCTGGTGATGTGTTACTTGTTGATGATCCGTTGCCTGGTGTGCGTCGTTTGACAATGAATCGCCCTGAGAAACGAAATTCTCTGATTCATCCATTACGTGGTGCGATTTTAGAAGCGTTGCGTGAAGCTGACATGGACCCGACTATTAAGGTTTCGATTATTCGCGGTGCTGGACCATCATTTTCAGCTGGATATGATCTTGCCGGCGGGAATGAAGGGTACGCTCTACCATTTTTTACTGCTGACGGTGAGGGGCAATGGCCCCGTCATGTAACGGAAGGTTGGATGAGTATTTGGGATTTAGCGAAACCAGTTATTGCTCAGGTACACGGCTATTGCTTAGCCGGAGGTAGCGAACTCGCTACATGCTGCGATCTGGTATACATAGCTGAAGATGCACAAATGGGTTACCCTGCTACTCGATTCGGCGTTCCAGATATGCACTTCCATACATGGTTTCTAGGGATGCGACGGGCAATGGAAATGATGATGACAGGTGATTCTATTTCAGGAGTCGAAGCAGTCGCTGAAGGGTGGGCGAATCGGGCTTTCCCCGCTGATTCCCTTGAAGATGAAGTTTTGAAAATAGCTGAGCGGATTACGAAAACGCCATCGGATTTAACGCAGCTCAATAAGCGTGTTGTGCATCGTCAAATGGAAATTATGGGATTACGTACCGGAATTCGCGCTGGTACCGAACTCTGTGCGTTAGGAATACATACGGAATCCATGCAGCAATTCATCGGGAAGATTCAAGATAAAGGCCTCACCGAAGCTTTAAGTGAACGCGATGGGGAGTACGGGGATTACCGAACAAGTGAATCCTGAACATCTATGTGCTGACCGTCCATTGGGATGCTTCTTCAACCCCAAAAAGAACAACTTGATTTCCATCTTCTGTAGATATATGTGTTGCCTTTTCAGGGTCGAGAGATGAGCGGTGGAGCGTTATGGTCTCCTGGGATGGTTCGTATCCATAGAATGTCGCACCATTTACTGATGTGAACGCTGCGAGATTGTCTAATTTATTTGCAGTAGCGAATATCTCAGCGACGACCTCTAATCCATACGCAGCGTTAAAAATTCCAGCTTTCGCATCTTTTCCATATTTTGCATGTGTTGGATGAGGTGCTGAATCAGTGCCAAGAAAGAATGATGGGTCTCCACTTATTGCCGTTTCAACCAGCGTTGTCCGGTCTTGCTCGGAATTAATAACGGGTTTGCAAAATAGATCTGCGTGGAATGCTGGTGAAATCATGTCAGACCGGTTTCGCGCTAAATGATGAGGTGTGATTGACCCACCAACTTGTGGGTGCGCTTTCACAAAATCGATGCCATCACTTGTCGAAATGTGCTCGACCGTGACTTTAAGTTCAGGAAACTGTTCACAGACTAAAGCGAGTTCTCGTTCTAGGAATGCTGCTTCCCGGTGAAAAATGTCGACATCGTCATCAGTTGATTCCGCATGAACGAGAAGCGGTATTCTTTTCTCTTCCATTGCTTCGTAAATATGGTTGAAGTTCATCATGGCTGATCCACCAGATTGAGAATTCGTTGTTGCACCGGCGGGATAGTATTTGACGGCTTTAACGATGCCTTCGCTATGCCCGTGGCAGAGATCCTCTATTTCCAATTGGTCAGAACAGTAAAGGGTCATTAGTGGCCGGAAGTCAGGTGAGTCAGGAGGTGTTACTTTACGGATCTGTTCAAGATACATTGATGCCTGTTCGGTAGTGGCAACAGGGGTTGAAAGGTTTGGCATCACCATTGCGTACCGGAATCTTCGAGATGTGTATCCGATAACAGCCTGTAACATGTCGCCTTCTCTGAGATGTACATGCCAGTCATCTGGGCGAGGAATAATTATCGTATCGGACACAGTTTTATGTTAGCAATGATGGAATCAACCCATGCCGTCTTAGGCACTAGGAGCGGGTTTTTGAAGATTCTCAAGTTTTGTTCTGATCTCTGATTCATTCAATGCGCCAATAACTCTCTCTTGATTACCGTTTGTGTCAATAAAGATCCATGCTGGTTGTGAAGATATCTTATATTGACGCCAGATATCTCCTTGTTCGTCGAAAACGTGCGGCAAAGCAGTCACGGAATATCGTTCAATGAATTCTTCTACTTGTGCAAGTTCTCCCCTGCTCGCAATTCCGATGAATTGAATGGTGTCTTGATAAGTTCTTTTGAGTTCTGCGACCGCAGATGCTTCGGCTCGGCACTGACCTCAATTGGGGGACCAAAACCACATAGCTGTAGGAACACCGTTGAACTCAGAAACCGGAACGAGTGAACCATCAACTGCTTGTATTTCATTTTGTATTGCGGGTTGTGTTCCGCTTGTTTGAATACCTGTGTTGTCTCCCATGGAGTCGCTACAACCGAACGATAAAGCAGTCACAGCGATGAGTGGAAACAAAAAAATTTTAGTGAAAATACGGGGGAGCATACTAAAAGGTTATCCATTTCCTGTTCTGGCAACTACGCTTGCAAGATATGCGATGGACTTCTTTCTTTTCTCCGACACTACGTGACGCTCCTGCTGATGCAGAAGCTCCGAGCCACAAACTCCTCGTCCGTGGAGGATTTATACGCCAACTTCACTCAGGGCACTACACGCTCCTTCCATTAGCCTTTAGAGTGAGAAAGAAAATTATCAAGATCGTTGAAGAAGAGATGGATGCAATTGGTGGACAAGAAGTCCAGATGCCTACTCTCCAACCATCAGCTATCTGGAAGGAGTCGGGACGCTGGGAGTCTATGGGAGACATTATGTTCCGGCTTGAGGATCGACATGGTGGGGAAGCAGCTCTTGGCGTAACTGCGGAAGAGATTTTCGCAACGGTCGCGAGCGAGGTCAGTTCATACAAACAGTTACCGCAAATGTGGTATCAAATCCATACAAAATTTCGAGATGAGCCGAGACCGAAAAGCGGATTACTTCGAGTCCGAGAATTCACAATGAAAGATGCATACTCATTTGATCTTGACGAAGCTGGCCTTGATACTGCTTTTGAAAAGCAACATCAGGCGTATATAAGAATATTTAACCGTTTAGATTTGGATGCCATTCCAGTTGAGGCTTCTTCTGGCAATATGGGTGGTTCTGACAGTATCGAGTTCATGGTTCAGGCTCCTTCTGGAGAAGATGACGTGATGCTGTGCTCATCATGTGGGTATGCCGCAAATATTGAGAAGGCAATTTCTCGCGTAGATGAGGTAGTAGATTCGGCTGGACCTGACGCACCGGAAAAATTTGCTACACCCGGGATTAGGACGATTGTCGCACTTGTAGACGCTGGGCACCCTGCAAATGAGCAGATTAAGACGATGGTGTTTGTAATTGATGGGCAGGTTACGCTGGCACTCGTTCGTGGCGATCATTTTATTAATGAGCAAAAGCTTGCTGACGCAACGCAAGCCAATACTATTCGTCAAGCTCGGAGAGAAGAAACAATTGAAAGTCTTGGTGCTGAACCTGGTTCCCTAGGCGCTGTGAATGTGGATAATATTCCGGTCTTTGCTGACCATGCTTTGCAGGGACGTACGAATATGACGACTGGTGCGAACGAGGATGACTTTCACTTTTCTGGGGTTGATATTGCCCGCGATATCGCAGTAGATGAGTGGATGGACTTGCGAGAAGTTCAAGATGGAGAATTGTGCGCTAATTGTGGGGCGAATCTTAGTAAGGTTTCGACAATTGAATCAGGACATATTTTCAAACTCGGTACAAAGTACGCAGAAACGTTTGGGGCAAAGGTCCTTGATGCCGAGGGGAAAACTTCTCCAATTGTTATGGGCAGTTACGGCATAGGTATTGAAAGAGCTATGGCGACAATCGTGGAAACGCATCATGATGACAATGGAATCATTTGGCCGATTTCAGTGGCGCCTTTCCATGTAGTGATAACTGTTGTTCAGATGAAGGATGACAAAAGTGTTGAAATTGCTGAAGCCATCTATGAAGAGTTGACGAATAATGGTATTGAAGTACTGCTTGATGACCGTGATGCTAGGGCAGGTGTGAAGTTTGCTGACGCTGAACTGATAGGAATACCGGTTCGGATAACGGTTGGACCCAAAGGCATAGCTGACGGGGTTGTTGAGGTTGTCGATCGACGAGATGGAAACATGAATTCTATAAAAATTGATGACGTTGTATTCAACATACAAGATCGAATCCGATAAGTATCAGTAATTTTATTGACGTCAGATAATTAGTTACTTTCTCTTGAGTTCCCTTTTGTCCTAGAGGTAAAAGTTGGCGTACCATCGTGATACGTATTTTCTTTCTTTACGGAACGGGGGGGTGATGAGCGAGGCAGATAGACCGAACGAAACTGCGAGTATCACCGCCACGATTCTCGAAGAAGAAGAAGCGCGCAAAGCTGCATTAGCTGAAGAAACAGCTGACACCGTTCTCCCTGACGATTTACTTCCAGGTGTCGGTGATGATGAAATGACATTCCGTGAGGGTGTGCAAAAAGGCGGGGTCTCAATGGCATTAGTGCTACTTGTCCTGTCGATTGTTGAAGAGTTTGATCGTGTAGCTATTACAGTTCTTGGTCCTGATATTCAAAAGAGTTTAAATATTTCAGACACGATGCTGCTTGGTTTAGGTAGCTTTGGCGGTGTTGTCTTGGTCCTTTCGACTATTCCGTTTGCATGGTTAGCTGACCGTTATCGCCGTGTGGGTGTTCTCTCGATAGCTACAGGTGTATGGGCTGGTCTTGTCGCATTTACAGGAGCTGTTCAGAATGCGTTTCAATTAGCGATAGGCAGAGCGGGAACTGGAATAGGTGCGGGAGCAAAGATTCCTATCTCGCCATCACTTATAGCAGACCAATATCCAATAGCGATAAGGGCACGGATTTTCGCAGCTGAAGCTCTTGGCCGACCAATTGGTCAGGTAATCGGACCTTTTATCGCAGGCGGTATTGTTCTTTTGGCAGGTGACGGACCAGACGATTGGCGTGTTGCGTTCTACCTATTTTCGATCCCCGCCTTAATACTAGTTGTCGCGATTTTTCTCTTAAAAGAACCAGTTCGTGGTGCCTATGAACAAGATGCCGTGCTTGGGGGAAAATTAGAAAAGGCTCAAGAAGAACCTCCGGTAAGGCTTTCTTCGGCTTTCCAACGGTTGAAGAATGTGCGTTCGTTCTATTATCTTGTCGTTGGTATTGGCGTGCTTGGTTTCGCCCTTGTTGCCGTTCCTACAACAATGTCTTTGTTACTTGAAGAGTATTACGACTATGGAGCGTTCAAGCGTGGCTGGCTTATTTCAATCAGCTGGGGAGCTGCACTTCTCGCAATTCCGTTTGCTGGAAAACTAGGTGACAAGTTATTCAGGCAAGACCCGAAGAAAGCCCTTTGGCTAATGGGTCTGCTCGTAGCTTTATATGGCGTGTTCGTGACAATCGGTGTTCGCTTCACAAACATTGTGCTACTCATGGTGTTCTACACACTAGGCAATGCATGCCAAGGCGCGGCATTTACACAAATGGGTCCAACGATTTCAGCGGTAGTTCCATACCGGATGAGAGCACAGGCGTTTTCTTTGGTTGGCGTCTACATCTTCCTGATGGGAGGATTCTTTGGAGGGTTACTCACCGGCGCGTTCTCAGATGCTTATGGTGAACGAACAGCTCTAACGATTGTCGTTCCACCCGCTGCTCTTATTGGCGGTGTCTTAATCATGTACGGATCCCGTTTCATGAAAAGAGATATCTCACTTGTCGTAGAGGAACTGTTAAATGAACAGGAAGAAGAGCGGCGAGCACAAGAGAACCCGGATCAAGTTCCGGTTCTTCAAGTACAAGGACTTAATGTCAGTTATGGGAACCTGCAAGTACTGTTCGACGTCGATATTGAGGTAAAACGTGGTGAGACTTTAGCGTTGTTAGGAACGAACGGGGCAGGTAAATCAACGGCTCTGAAAGCTGTCTCAGGGCTGCACATGCCGGATCGAGGTGTGGTTCGGATGAATGGGCGAGATATCACTCTTGTTGACCCTGAGTACCGTGTGTCGCTTGGTATGGTGCAAGTCCCAGGGGGTGAAGCTCTTTTCACAGGTCAAACCGTTGGAGAGAACCTTGAGGTTTGGAGTTGGCTCATAGACGATGAGCAGTTACGAACTGAAAGAATGGAAAGAGTGTTCTCAATCTTTCCGCAGTTAAGCGATAGATTAAACGACAAAGCAGGGTCGTTATCTGGTGGGCAGCAACAAATGTTGGCACTATCGAAAGCTGTCCTTTTGGAACCAGAACTACTCTTGATAGATGAACTTTCGCTCGGTTTAGCTCCTGTTGTCGTTCAGGACCTTCTTAAAGTTGTAGAACAATTGAAAGACCTTGGAATCACGATGGTGATTGTTGAACAATCAGTGAATGTTGCGTTATCTATTGCTGACCGTGCAATATTTATGGAGCGTGGACGAGTTCAATTCCAAGGACCCGCTCAAGAACTCTTAGAACGAGATGACCTTCTCCGAGCTGTCTTCCTTTCAGGGGAAGGGGCGTAACCGTGATGGCAGTCCTCGCAGGAATCCTCTACAGCAATGAGATATTATTTCAAGGATTTATTGATGGGCTTGTCTATGCCCTGATAGCGATGGGCTTGGTTCTTATTTATAAGGCGACTGGAGTTATTAACTTTGCGCAGGGAGCTATCGGTACTTTTGGTGGCTTTGTTATGGGTATGTTGATGGTCAACTATGGGCTCCCCTATTGGTTAGCGGCTATTCTCGCTATTGCCGCAAGCGCAGCTGTTTCAACAGTCACTGAACTTCTAGTAGTACGAAGACTATTCACAAAACCTCGGCTTCTCTTGTTCGTAGCGACGTTAGGTGTGGCACAGCTGGTAGCGCTCGTACAAATATGGCTACCTACAGTTGATGAACGTGTTGACTACCCGACCCCAATTAAGGGCTATTGGGAAATAGGTGGTTTAGATATTCTGCTGCGCGGAGAACAGGTCACTGTCCTTATTGTTGTTCCGTTCTTAGTGGTTGTCCTTGGGTACCTTCTCCAAAAGACACGTTTTGGTTTAGCTGTTCGATCTGCGGCGGATAATCCTGGGGCTGCACAACTAGCGGGTATTTCGATTAGATCCGTCTCCACACAAGTCTGGTTAATAGCGGGTGTTCTTGCTGGAGTGTCTACTCTTCTAATTGGCCCGATCTATCAGTTAGATGCTGGTGGTGTTGGTTCAAGTCTTGGACCAGAGTTGCTTTTATTCTCACTTACCGCAGCAATGTTCGGACAATTGCAGTCGTTTCCTAAAGCTCTTCTTGGAGGAATCGTAATAGGTATCATCAATCGTTTAGTCCTCGCGAATAAAGGAAAGGGCTTCCTTGATGACTGGGGTATTGGCAATGGGTCAAACCTACTCGCTATTTTCTTAATCCTCCTTATCTTGATGCTTTTCATTAATCGCGGAAATAAGACAAGTGAACAATCCTGGGTTCTGACACCGCGACTTCGTTCAGCCCATAAGGACTTGGTGCAATACCCGCTGTACAAATGGGTATCGCGAGTTGGGAGCGTCATTCTCGCTCTCACAATTGTTGGTCTGCCTTGGGTTGTTGATAAACCAAGTCGCCTCATTGCGTTCGCTGGTGTGATGATTGTGATGCTTGTTGTTCTTTCCGCTGTTGTTCTCACTGGGTGGGCTGGGCAATTATCACTTGGACAATACGCATTTGCGGCAGTTGGGGCTTTTATGACGTCGTACTATACGGAGTCGTTGAATTACTTTCTCGCACTTGGTATTGGTGTTTTGTGGGGAATTCTCGTAGCTCTGATTGTTGGAATACCAGCGTTGCGGATACGTGGCTTGTATCTAGGGATCGCTACGCTTGGGTTCTCTTTAGTAGCGGGACGCTGGATTTTGTCAATTGATAGATTAAATACAAATGCAGCTGGTGGGGCAAAAGTTAAGCCACCAGTCATTTTCGGACGGTACGATCTTAGGACCGATAAGGAAGCTTATTATTATTTGTGCGTTGCTGCGGTTGCCGTTGTGATCTATCTCCTCTGGCGTTTGAGATATTCGGGGATCGGTCGAACACTTATAGCTGTTCGTGATAATGAGATGACTGCCTCTGCGTACACCATTTCCCCAACACGGGCGAAGCTCACAGCGTTTGCTGTTTCAGGAGCTATTGGGGCTCTCGCTGGTGGTCTTCTAGTACCCGCAACTGGGTCTTTGCGGTCTCTTGCATTCCAGCCAAGCGAATCACTTCTTGTCATGTCCATAGCTGTTGTTGGGGGGATCTCATCAATTACCGGTGGTGTACTTGGAACTGTCTTTTTGGTTGGGATACCTACAGTCTTTGAAAGCAGTGCGCAGGTCCGCCTCTTTTCAAGTGGGTTAGGAATGTTGGTTGTTCTTATGTATTTCCCTGGAGGGTTAATATCGTTGTTGCATAATGCTCGTGACACGATGCTTACGTGGATGGCAAACAAGACTGATTGGTCGCCCTCATATAAAGGGCAGTCAGAAGCAATTTGGTCGCGCTCAAATCAACAGTCAGATGTTGATACGTCCATCCCTGCGTTGGAGACTTCCGATGTATCTGTTCGTTTCGGTGGGAGGCTGGCTGTATCAAATGTCTCGATTAATGTTCAACAAGGTGAAATTGTTGGACTGATCGGTACGAATGGAGCAGGTAAAACAACGCTGATGAACGCAGTGTCAGGCTTTGTTCCTGCAGAAGGTGAGATTTCGTTACATGGCAAATCAATTCATGAATCAGCTTCACATATACGGGCAAGAAAGGGTGTAGGACGTGCCTTTCAGAACGCAAAATTATTTGGGAGCTTAACTGCGAGAGAGACAGTTATGACTGCGTTGGAAGCAAGAGAACGATCGTTGCTTTTGCCATCAATGCTTGGAATTCCTCCATCACCTTTTGTTGAACGGCGCAAAAGAGCTGAAGCTGAAGAGATAATTCACTACTTGGGGCTTGGCAGGTATGCTGATCAACTTATTTCTGAGCTTTCGACAGGTACACGCCGAATAGTTGAGTTAGGCGCGTTGATTGCGTTGGATACCCAGTTGATGCTTTTGGATGAACCAACTGCTGGAGTTGCGCAGAAAGAAACAGAAGCGTTCGGTCCTTTGATCCATGCTATTCGAGCTGAATTAGGAAGTTCAATACTCTTAATTGAGCATGACATGCCTATGGTGATGTCTATTAGTGACCGGATTTATTGTTTAGAGTCTGGTTCGGTCATTGCTGAGGGTTCACCTGATGAGGTTCGTAACGACCCTGGTGTTATTGCCTCATACCTCGGTACCGATGAGCGAGCCATTCAACGAAGCGGAACGAGTACATCGGAGTAAATGCTTCACAGGCCTAAAGCCGTCTCGGACATATAACGCCATTGCGGCTCTAGTGATGATGTTAAGCGATGAAGGATTGGTTATTTACCAGTCCGACACGCTCGGCGACTGTGTTAAACAGCATGAACCAGCCTGTCACGCCTTCTGCTTTGCATAAGACTTCAAGTTCTTCTTTTGTTGACCACTTTTTGCCGTAAGAAGCTACCAGTTCATCAACTTTTTCTGGATTAAGCATTCCACCTCCCTTCTCCAGGAGTGGCTTGCTTTCTGATTATGCTTTCAACATTTGTGCTTCTTGAGGTAAGACCTCATAAATCTATTATCGCAAAAGACTAAATTATGTGCCTTTGATTTTGAATCTTTTGTTTGAACTCCAGTAGTCAGGTTGAGATTAAGCCCATGTACACCATTGCTCAAGTGGCATGCGCTTAGATTCGAGAGAGTTTACTGGTTGTTCCCAGTCTGGATACCCTATGGACATTCCGCAGAAGAGCATCTCATTTTCTGGTGCTGAAACAAATTCTGATACTGCTTGATGATGCATGGCCCATGCTTCTTGTGGGCAAGTGCCTAGACCAGCTTCTTCTGCCAAAAGCATGAATGTTTGTAGGAACATGCCTAGATCTGACCACTGAGCCGCTCCCATACTTCTATCTATGAAGCAAAAGAACGCTGCCGGAGCTCCAAAGAAATCATAGTTCTTGGACATATTTGCCAAACGTGCGACTTTATCCTCTCTAGGTATTCCTAAGAGTTCGTACATCTCTTCACCAAGTTCAAATCGATTCGTTCGATAGGGTTCATCAAGTTTGGGTGGGTAAATGGGGTATTCTGCTTCGCTTAGAGAGAAGCTCTCTAAGTGTGTTTTAAAATCATCCATTCGCGAGCCGTTGAGAACATATATTCTCCATGGCTGCACATTTCCACCAGACGGGGCACGCGCTGCTTTGGTCAACAGCGTTGCAAGTTGATCATCTGCAACTGCTGTTGGCAGGAAACTTCGTATTGATTTTCGCTTGTAAACCGCTTTCGTTACATCCATTTATTTAATACCTATCCAGTTGCCGGTAACAGGCACCCAACAATTTGTTGGGGCTGGGCAACCGTTGAAAAGTCCGTCTGCCCCGCGTGGTGTCTGAGGTGAAACGACCCGGAATTCTACTTCCCACATTTGTGTTGCGAAGTAGTTCTTGTCAGGACCGAACGCGCCTTGTTTATTAGACATTTGGGCGGACGGACCAACGTATTGTTTCAGCGCATCTGCTACTGAGTCACGTGTTGGGTTCACTCCTGCATTTTGGAACGTGAAATATAATGCGCGCATAATCATGCACTCGTTTGGGGCGTAGTCTGAATTGAGAAGCTCACCATCGGCGGTTTCGAGGCCGACTTCGCCTGAAGGTGTTCCTATATCGCTTTTGCCTTCGAAGACGGGGAAATGACGCAACCAGTTCTCACGGCATTGCGCTTCGAATTCGCTGTCAGGGAGAATGGTGCCATCCGAGTCGGTATATGATCCTGTTGAGGTTATGCATTTTGCTCCTTCGGCTGCTGGGTTTGTTCTACTAGCACCGAATTGTGTGCACATTCCTGGTCCAACATCAATGATGCTTACACCCCATTCGGGTTGCAGTTTTCCTATCTCTCCGAAGAATCCTTCTGTGTTGATGAATGGGAGAAGGACGAAGACCTGTTGAGCGCCTTCTGCGTTGAATTGTGAAACTGCGGCAGCTGCTTCTGCGTTAGCTGCGGCGTTATCTCCAGAGAGAGTGTTGACTGTAATTGTTGTGGTATTGAAACCACCGTCTTCTAGTTTTTGCTCCAATTCAGTTACAGCAGCTTGAACACCTGGACTGACAGGTTCCAAAATGCCGATGGTTGAACCAGCTGGGAGGTCAGTTTCGGATAAGAAAACGTCGCCTGCGGTTGATGCTGCAACCTCGCCTGGTGGGAAGAGAGCAAATAACCTATCGGGTGACGCATCAATCTGTACCTGTGGTGCTTTGTCCCCGAGGATGAACAGCATGTCATTGTCTTCAGTGAAACATGGCACGAACGTCGGATTGAACCCGGAACCATTTATTGCCATGAATATTTCATTATCGAGCGTCGCTTCAATACATGCGTTTTCCATGCTGGCTGGGCTGAGGGGGTCCCATGAAATTTCAATCATCTCAAACATGCGTCCATTGATTCCGCCAGCGGCATTCCAGTCGTCAAAATATTTGCTTACACGACCGGTTAATGTCTCGTTCGATAGGCCGGCTGGGAGAGGATATCCAATGTTTCGGAGCCCTTCGAGATCGGCAATGATTACCGCCACGGTGATTGTGTCTTCAGTGATACCAATATCTGAAGCTAAGCGTTCTTCAATGGGTTCGGGCATTGCATCAGATTCTTCTTCTTCAGCCTGTTCAATTAAGGCGTCAATTTCTTCAGGAGAAAGGGTTTCAAGACAAGTAAATGATGCTGTTTCAAGAGCATCGTCTAATTCTGGTGCTTCTTCATCTACTAGAGGAATGAGTTCTGCATATGAGTATCCGGTTTCATTAGAGACTATGTCTACGAGACAACCCACAAATTCTTCATTATCAAATCCTGATGCAGCTTTCGCAAGCGAAATTAACGTTGCGCGATCATCTTCACTGTCGTTATTTTCTTCACTACTGGAGCTTTCTTGCTCATTGCCTTGTTGGGTTGAGGGTTGGCTTCCCGTATTGTCAGATACATTGTCGTCAGTAGACCCTCCGCAGGCTGCGACGACTGCTGATAGAAGCATTAATGACAAAATTGCAATAAATAAACGTTTCATTTTTTCCCCCTTGGAAAGGCTTATTGTAACAAAATGATTATGCGGGTATGTGTATAAAAAATGGGAGGTAGATTTCTCTACCTCCCATCTCTTATATTTTCAGTCTTGTTAGTTGAATTTAAACCATTGACCGTTCGTTGGTATCCAGCAGTTCACTGGAGCAGGACATCCGTTGAATGTTCCATCAGCTCCTTTTGGTGTACTGCGTGAAGCGAGTGTGAACTCCACTGCTTGCATTTGCGTTGAGAAGTAGTTCTTTCCTGGGCCAAAGGCTCCTTCACCATTGGATCGGAATGCTTGAGGTCCGGAAAGTCCACGCATTGCATCTGCAAATGAATCTCTCGTTGGATTTACTCCAGCATTCTCAAGAGCAGCTTTAATCAGGTACTGCATTGTGCACTCACCAGGTGCATAGTCTGAATTTAGTAACTCTCCATCTGCTGTTTCTAGTCCGACTTCACCGGAAGGTGCTCCTTTGTCGCTCTTGCCGTTGAAGATTGGGAAGTGATCTATCCATTCTTGGCGGCATTGCGCTTCGAAAGCATCATCATCTCCTACCCCACCGTTAGGGCTTGCATATGAGTCATATGATGTTACGCAGATTGCTCCATCAGCTGCTGGGTTTGTTCGGCTTGCTCCGAATGGAGTGCAGTTCGACGAAGCTGAGTCAAGGATTGTTCGGTCCCATGACGGTTGTAGCGCTCCGACTTCGCCCCAGAAACCTGCAGCATAAATGAATGGAAGGATTACGAAAACATGGTCTACGCCTTCTGCTGTAAATTGTGCAACTGCTGCTGCGCCTTCAGCGTTAGCTGCTGCATTGTCACCGCTTAGCGTATTAACTGTAATCGTGGTTGTTGAGTAACCTGCTCCTTCAAGAATTGTGACTGCAGATTCACCAGCTGCCGCAATTGGAGGGTTGGTTGAGTCCAAAATACCGACTTTGGCACCTGCTGGGATTAGTCCTTGATCCACGATGAGTTGTGCTCCAGCTTCACCAGCTACTTCGGATGGTGGGTTAAGTGAGAAGAGACGATTTGGCGCCGCATCGATCATTGCTTGAGATGCAACTTCACCGTAGAAGAATGTTGTGTCATTATCTTCCGTGAAGCATGGAATGAATGCCTGGCTGAAACCTGATGCATTGATAGCCATGAATACTTGTTCATCTAATACCGCTTCCGTGCAGGAATTTTCCATCGTTGCTGGGCTTAGAGGGTCCCACGTGATTTGGACACCTTCAATCATTCGACCGTTAATGCCTCCTGCAGCATTCCACTCGTCAAAGTATTTTGTAAAGCGTTCTGACAGGTGATCTGTTGTGAGAGCTGCGGGAAGCGGATAGCCGATGTCTATGAGTCCTTGCAGGTCTGAAACTATTACACCAATTTTGATGCTGTCCTCAGTGATACCTACATCGGATGCTGTTCGTTCTTCTACTGGCTCTGGTTCGGGCTCTGGTGCTTCTTCTTCAGCTGGTGCTTCTTCTTCAGCTGGTGATTCTTCTTCAGCTGGTGCTTCTTCTTCAGCGGAGCTACTTGTTTCACTGCTGCTACTGCTTTCGCTACTACTTGCTTCACTGCTTGAATCGCTACTGCTTGAATCATCGTCACTGCCACCACAACTGGCCATAATCATGACAAAGCTCAGAAATATAGCCATAAGCTTTAATAATTTTTTATTCATTTTCCCTCCCGCAAATGAAATCTGTTCACCGTTGAAGGTGAACAGTATATTTTGTTTAATTTCGCATAGCTGCGTATGGGTTTTAGCCTAGTACTGACCGAAGAATCGTCAAGCTGAAGCGCTGTTTTGGTTCTTTTCGGCAAATTCGCCTAGTAGAAGGGTTGTGTGTAGCGGATCAGCTGCTGTGATGAAGTATTCTTTGTATTTTGTGAAACGTCCCTGACATTTTGTATCGATTTGGGACTGGTCGTAGTCAAGGTCATAGTGTGATTGAAGTCCCATTGCGTTGCCCTGAGACATCGCGTGATCGGCGTCATCTACTGCAAAAACGATACCTTTAATGCCTTCGCCATTTTTTTCCATCTCATCTCGTACTGGGCTTTGAACGCCAGGTAAAGGTGATATGAGTTCAATTCCGGCCTCCCATGCCATTGAGACCCGTACTCCGAACGCTGCTGCCTCTCCATCTTCATTTTCTGGCGCAAATTCTGCTCCGAGAAGCTTTTCGAAATACTCTTTTCCTTTTTGGAAATCCCAAACCCCAATCACGATTCTATTTATTCCTTTTTGTTTCATGTGGCAAACTTAGCGTGATTAGGACTTCAATGTTTTATCTGCGCCTCCGAAAAAAGCGAACAGGAGTGTTTGGGCTACATAGCAGCAGATTCCTAGTATCCATGTTGTTTGGAGGCCGTCAAGTGCCGCCTGAGGTGAGTCTGGTCGTCCGATGATGGTGAATGCGAGGGCAACACCAAGTGCCAAAGCTAATTGGAAGATTGTGGTGCGTCCTGCGCCGGCCATACCAAATTGGTCTCTTGGTACATCGCGCATTGCCGCTCCTATGAGTTGAGCAAAACCGAACCCTGCTGCAAAGCCGATCAAGACCCCTGGGATAAAAATTCCCATGAAATAGTTTGGTTGGGTATTCGTAAAGATCAAATGCAGTGTGAGACCTGTAGTGCCGAGAAGTCCACCTATTGTAAGTATTGGTCCGTTGCCTATTCGTTCAGCGAGTCGGCCAGCTGGAGGTGAAACAAATGCTGTTAGTAACGGTGCAGGGGCGATTGCGAAGCCTGTCTTTAGTACCGACCATCCCCATACACTTTGGATAAAAGTTGGTAATGAGATGAGCCATGAGAAGAACGCAACCATAAAGAAAACTGTTCCGATCATTCCCACTGAGAATGTTTTGAGTTTGAAAAGACCAAGATCAAATAGCGGAGCCTTATGTCTCTGGGATCGGATAACGAAAGCAGTCACGAGGAGAAACGCAATTGCGAATGACAAGATGAGATTTAGTGAAGACCATCCCCATTTATCCCCTTGGGTTATGGCCAAGATTGCGATCCCCACGCCAAGTGAAGCAAGTGGAACACTGATGAGATCGACTTTGTCCGGAATGGAATCACTAACACTTTCGGGAACCCAGCGTGGTCCAAGGATAATAACAATCGCAGCGACTGGAACATTTATGAAGAACACTGCTTGCCAGCCGAATGCGTCTACCAAAAGAGCTCCCAATGATGGTCCTAGAGCTGCCGCTAGGCCACCCATTGCGCCCCATGTTCCAATAGCTGTTTGAATTTTTGAGGGAGGGAACGCTGCAAGGAGTAATGCTAGCCCTGCAGGGTACTGCATCGCACCTCCGATAGCTTGCAAAATTCGTGCAGCTATTAAGAAATTTGCTGAGGGAGCAAGACCAGCGGCGCATGACGCAACGAGAAAAACAAACAGCCCCCAAAAAAACATTTTTTTTCTTCCATACCTGTCGGCTAGCCACCCCGATACAAGTAGCAGAGAAGCGACGCCTATCGTGTAAGCGTTAATTATCCAAGACAATTTACTTTCTGAAGCGTCAGGGAATCCGTCTCGTAATTGTGGTAGGGCTAAAGAGATTATTGAAGTTTCGATAGCGATCATGAAGGCAGCAATTGACGTTACGGCGAGCGTAAGCCAAGCGCTTCGGGGGATTATGTCGTTCGCTTCATCCATTAGCATCCAAGTGTTGGTGACTTGTGGCAACGCTATCCGCTCTTTCACAAATTCGTGGACTGCCCTTGAAGTTTCATAGGTTTGGTGATGTAGAGTCATCGTGTGGGGTCTTTAGGTAGATTGAGTCGATCGATTAGCGGACGGGTAGCTATAGTTACCGGGGCTGCTAGTGGTATGGGTCGCGCTACAGCTCATTTGTTTAGTGATGAGGGAGCGAGTGTGGCTGTATGCGATCGCAACCCCGAAGGTGTCAATGAGGTTGTGAATGAAATCACGCATGCTGGTGGGTTAGCGTCGGGTTATGTTGTTGACTTGGATGATGCTTCTGCGATTGATGATTTCGTTTCTGAGGTACGTAACGATTTAGGTCCGATAGATATTCTTGTGAATAATGCTGGGGTTAGCCATAGGGGAAACATTGAGAGTGAGAATTTTGAAGATCTTTGGAAGATGACTTTTTCAGTTAATTTGGATGCGCAAATGCGTTTGATTCGTAGTTGCCTCTCGGATCTTAAACGTAATGAGGACGGTCGAATCGTAAATATTGCCAGCACGGAAGGACTTGGTGGGTCAGCTGGAATTAGTCCATACACTGCTTCAAAGCATGGGGTGGTTGGGCTTACAAAAGCATTGGCTGTTGAGTTAGGTCCAATGGGAGTAACAGTTAACGCTGTGTGTCCAGGCCCGATACATACTGGGATGACTCAATACATTCCAGATGAAGACAAAGCAAAATTTGCCCGCCGCCGAACTGCTTTAAAACGTTTTGGAAATCCAGAGGAAGTAGCCCATGTAACTCTTTCATTGGTTCTTCCATCAGCGTCGTACATTACGGGAGCGGCAGTACCTGTTGATGGTGGAATGAGGGCTCGGAATAACTAATCTCAGCCGATCAGGCTTGGTGTTGGATTGTCAATCTCGAGAATGTTCGCTAGTGATCTTGTCACCATATTTCCAACGGCTGGATTCATCTCGGGTGGAAGAAGTCCAGAATTTGTGAGTCGATCGCCGAGACGTATGAAGATAGCGCAAAATCGCATAATTGCGAATACTTCCCAGTAATGCGGATTTCGTACTTCTTTCCCGGAGACTTGTTCATAGTATGCTGCCTGTTCTTCTCTGGTTGGGTAGCCTGACAGTCTTTCTACGTCAACGTCATCGAATGACATTCTGTCAAACATGAGCCACCAGCCTAAATCTGCTTCTGTGGGGCATAGTGAGCACGCTTCCCAATCGACGACTGCGGCTGGTGTGTAGTTATCCCAGATAATGTTTCCGAGGCGGGCATCACCCCAACTCAGGCCGATACGTTCATCATTGGGGTTGTTTTGGTCTAGCCAGTCAAGGGCGTAATCCATAACTGGGTGTTCTCTTCCAGCTAATTCCTTTTCGACGTAACTTCGGTATATATCTATTTGCTTCTGTTGTGTTGGGGTTCCATTACAAGGATTCAACCAATGTAAGTCTGCTTTTTCCCAGTCGATTTGGTGAATTCCCGCCATAGCTTCTAAACCTGTTTGAACCATTTGTGTTCGTTGCGCGTCGGTCGCTTCGTCAACGACGAATCCTTCTTCGGTATAGCGGGGGCGATCCGAAGGTATGCGTCCATCAACGTGAACCATTACGAAAAATGGGAGCCCTAGATAAGGTTTCGTAATTAATTTTCCAAGAGTAGGGATTGGGACATCGCTATTGTTTTTTACGGTGTCCATAACCCGTTGCTGTAAAGCGACTGATATTGCACAATCCGGTGTCTGGATCGGGAACATTCCGCCGTCTTCTGGCTCTATTCGTGCGACATATCTTCCATCGTGCGGTCCCTCATCAGTATTTGATGAGACTCCAAAGAAGACAGTTTCATTTGAAAATCCTGTTGCTACGGGAATATCAATATCATTGACAGCAATATTTGAATGATTCGGGTGTGCGTCCGTAAACCATTGCAGAAGCCCTTCTCCGTATTGGCTTCTGTCCATGTGAAATTTTGGGGCGTTTGATGCATCGTCCACGATTTTTTCCTATTTCACAATTTGTAGTGGTCAGATTCTTGCTGTCAGTACAGAATCATCGTCTTCTGAGTAATAAGAGGCTTTAGGATCGTATTTGATTCCGCCTTCTGTTTCCCATCTGCGCAACTCTGCCCTACCAACAACGAACCAGTGCACTTCGTCTGGTCCATCGGCGAGACGAAGTGTTCGTTGAGATGTGTACATATCCGCTAGCGGTGTCCATTGGGACACTCCAGTTCCTCCGTGGAATTGAATTGCCTCATCAATGATGTGACAGACACGAATTGGGACCATGGCTTTAACTGCACTGACCCATACTCGAGCGGCTTCGTTACCAAGTTCATCCATTGCTTTCGCTGCGGTTAAGACCATGCGCCGCATTGATTCTATTTCTATTCTTGCTTTTGCAATTACTTCTATATTTTTTCCTAGGCTTGCTATTGGTTTGCCGAACGCTTCGCGTGTTAATCCACGTTTCACCATGAGTTCAATTGCTCTCTCTGCTGCACCGATGGAACGCATGCAATGGTGTATTCGTCCTGGACCTAGACGTACTTGTGAGATTTCGAATCCTCGACCCTCTCCAAGTAAAATGTTGTCCTTGGGGACACGGCATTCATTGAATCGAAGATGCATGTGTCCGTGGGGAGCGTCGTCCTTTCCGAAGACGTGCATTGGGCCGACAATTTCGACACCTGGATTGTCCATTGGAACAAGTATTTGGGATTGTCTTTTATGTGGCGGACCGTCTGGGTTTGTTTGGACCATACATATCATGATTTTGCATCTTGGATCACCGGCTCCTGAGATGTAGTACTTCTCTCCGTTGATGACCCATTCATCTCCATCGAGGACTGCGCTACATGAAATATTTTTTGCGTCCGATGATGGAATATCTGGTTCAGTCATTGCGTATGCTGACCGAATTTCACCATTGAGTAATGGAGTTAACCATTGGTCTTTTTGTTCCTGTGTTCCTACCCGCTCAAGGACCTCCATATTTCCGGTGTCTGGAGCGGAGCAGTTTAGGCTTTCAGAGGCTATGGGGTTTTTCCCTAATTCAGTTGCGATATATGCATAGTCAAGGTTTTTTAGTCCTTCACCAGTTTCTGCATCTGGAAGAAAGAAATTCCAAAGTCCTTGTTCCTTCGCCTTTGCTTTGATGGAATCAAGCAGTTCGAGTTGGCCTTCGCCGTACCCCCAACGGTCTTCTCGGCCTTCTCCTAATCGAAAGAACTCTTGTGTGTGCGGATTGACTTCTTCATCAATGAATTTTTTGACTGCATCAAAGAGTGGACGTGCCCCTTCTGACATTCTGAGATCAAACATTTCTGGTGTGGTTTCTAGACCGGCCATGAT
>PATH01000036.1 GCA_002712325.1 Acidimicrobiaceae bacterium
GACAAATACGCTGAAGGAACTCCAGGGCATAGATTCTACGCTGGATGTGAGTTTGTTGATAAAGTCGAAACTCTCGCTTGCGAACATGCGAAAGATCTATTTGGGGCTAACTATGCTTATGTCCAACCCCATTCAGGAATTGATGCGAATTTAGTAGCCTTCTGGGCGCTTCTCTCTTACCGCGTAGAAGCCCCTTTTCTAGAAAATCACGATGCGAAGCATGTTAACGATTTACACGACGATGACTGGGAAACTCTAAGAGAGGCGTTTGGGAATCAGAGAATGATTGGCATGTCGCTTGATGCTGGAGGGCACCTTACCCATGGATTTCGCCCGAACATTTCCGGGAAACTATTTAGCCAAAGGTCTTACGGTGTCAATCCGGAAACAGAGCAATTGGATTACGGGAATATACAAGCTTTAGCGAACGAATTCCGTCCTTTGGTAATTGTCGCTGGCTATTCCGCATATCCGCGAAAAGTGAACTTCGCCAAAATGCGGGAAATAGCTGATTCAGTTGATGCGCTACTAATGGTTGACATGGCTCACTTTTCTGGTCTTGTAGCGGGAAAGGTTTTCACTGATGAATATGATCCCATCCCCCATGCTCATATCGTCACTTCTACGACTCATAAATCTTTACGGGGACCGCGTGGCGGAATCGTGCTTTCTAATGAGCCAGGATTAACAGAGCACATTGATAAAGGTTGCCCAATGGTGCTTGGAGGCCCTTTGGCAAATATTATGGCTGCTAAAGCAGTTGCGTTTGCTGAAGCAAAATCATCTAGCTTCCAATCATATGCACAGCAGGTAGTAGATAACGCTAGTGCTCTTGCCGAAGGCATTGAAAAGAGAGGGGGCAGGCTCGTAACAGGAGGAACTGAAAATCATTTAGTCCTTGTAGATGTCAGGAGTTTTGACCTCACGGGAAGACAAGCTGAAAGCGCTTTGGAGGAAGCGGGAGTAATAGTGAATCGAAATTCCATTCCCTTTGACCCCAATGGCGCTTGGTACACATCTGGAATTAGGTTAGGGACTCCAGCGTTGACAAGCATCGGAATGTCCTGCGAAGACATGGATGAAGTAGCCGATATCATCTGCTCCACGCTAACTTCAGCTGATCCCGCAACTACCCCTTCTGGAGATCGTTCGAAAGCTAAGTTTATTCTTTCTGATGTTGTGCAATCTTCTGCTAGAGAAAGATCCGCAAAACTGTTACAAGAAAATCCTCTCTATCCAGAGGTCACCTCGCTGATTTAAATCTTGAATTAATGAAGTTACCCAGATTAAATTTCAAGAACCTAGTTTCCACTTCGATGAGCGACTGGCATTAATTGTAGATTTGGATCTTGGATTCAATTATTGAGTCTTCGCTGGGCTTTAGGATTCTAATTCGCTAATCTTTTGAACGCGCTCGGCATGTCTGCCACCCTGAAATTCAGCATTCAGAAAGGCAACCAGCGACTCACGAGCTATTTCCGAACCTATCAGGCGCTCTCCGAAGCAAATTATGTTTGCGTTATTATGTTCGCGAGCAAGATGCGCTGACGTTACGTCATGAACCGTTGCAGCCCTTACTCCCGAAATCTTATTTGCAGCCATGCCAATACCTATACCACTCCCGCAAACCAGCAAGCCCAAATCTGCTTTTCCTTCCGTTACTGCTTGACCCACTGCAGCCCCGTAATCTGGGTAATCTACTCGGTCATGACTGTTAGTCCCGAGATCTAATGTTTCGTAGCCTAACTCTTCCAAGAAGCCAACCAAATCAGTCTTTAAAGTGTAACCCGCATGATCACATCCGATAGCAATTCTTTCCATGCACTAGACGCTAGTTCCTCTTAAGCGAAGATGTGATGATTTCATAGATCCTTGTAGCCTTGGCCTAGAAAAGACTATTTCAGCACGCTTAGTATTAAATCTTTTGAAATTGGTCCTTCTCTGAGAACCTCTATATGTTCCTTTGACAGATCAAGAATCGTTGAGGCGGCTCCATAAGAACATTCTCCTCCATCGATCATCAAATCAACGCCATCAAAAGACTTGGGCATTTCTGAGATGCGAAGTGGGGTGGGCTCTCCATGAAGATTTGCACTAGTGGTAGCGATCGTGCCGACGACTTTACAGAGTGATTGAATAAAATCATGATCAGGGCTCCTCACTGCAATAGTCCCATCTTGACTTACTAAGCCATTGGATGCATCGACAACATTTGGCAGAACCAAGGTGAGTGGGCCTGGCCAAAATGTTTTTGCCAGCAGCAACATCTTTTCACTTTCAAAAGTAGTGATAGTCCCTACTTGGCTAATGTCACTAATGAGTAGCGGTAGAGCCATTCCTAAGGGCCTATCTTTTAATTTGAATATACGTTTGAGAGCTTTTGGGTATTGAGGGAGTGCCCCTATCCCGTAAACAGTGTCGGTTGGGAATATCACGACGCCACCTGCTTGTAAGACTTTCGCTGTTGTAGCTAAGACATCACCCGTCTCAGTAGAGATATTCACTCTTTCCATGTACAACTCACAATTCTTTCTTTTCCAGCTAAATCATTAGATATCTTCACATCAGAATAACCCTGATTTGCGGCTATCTCGGCTATGTATTCAGTCTGGTGGGGAGCCATTTCTAAGATTATTGTCCCGCCCATCGACAACCATGTAGGAGCCGAGGATAATATCGATTGAATGTCTTCGGTTCCCTCCTTACCGGCGAAAAGAGCTTGAGGTGGCTCATAGTTAGCTACTTCTGGGGGTAGCTCCTCTCCGTCAGCTATGTACGGAGGATTTGAGACAATCAGCTGAAAAGAGTCTTTTAAATGTTGTGGGATCTGATCAAACCAATCACTTTGTAGGACTTTGACCTTTACCGCATGATTTCCTAACCCTGTTAGGTTTGCTGATGCCACTTTAAGGGCATCAGGTGACACATCAACTAAATAAACTTCGACATCATCACGTTCCTGAGCGATCGCCAGTCCGATAGCTCCTGAACCAGTACCTAAGTCGCAGACTTTAAGGGGCTCATCTTGATTGCATTGATTTAGATACTCGTGGGCAACGTCAACAAGTATTTCTGTCTCAGGTCTGGGAATTAGAACTCTTCTGTCAATGAGAAGATCAAGTTTCCTAAATGACCATGATCCCAGAGCATATTGGATGGGTTCTCCGCTCAACCGCTTATCTAATATTGTGTTTAGGTGTTTCACTCCTAGTCGTGGGGCATCAGTTTTCAGGTTCATGACTAGTTCTTCTCTGTGATACCCAGACGCAGCTTCTAGGATCCAATGGGCTTCCACTCTGGCATTGAACATGCGCTTTTCCTCTAAGGCAATGGTGGTGCTTTCAAGCAAATCTGCCCATGTTTTTTTCCTTGCATCTTCCTCTTTGATTTCAGCGGAGTCACTCATCATTTTCAAGACTTGTCAATTGAGCTGCTCTTTCATTTTCTGCAAGAGCGTCTATCACCTCATTGATTTCGCCTCCGAGTATTCGGTCAAGTTTGTATAGTGTGAGCCCTATTCTATGGTCAGTAACTCTGTTCTCTTTGAAGTTATAGGTCCTGATTTTTTCTGATCTTCCTCCGCCACCCATTTGACCTTTGCGGGAGGCGGATTGCTCAGCTTGTATTCTTTCTTGCTCAGCTTGAAGAAGCCGCGATCTCAAAACGACCATTGCTCGTGCTTTATTTTGAAGCTGGCTCTTCTCATCTTGCATTGACACGATAATTCCTGTTGGCTTGTGGGTTATGCGAACAGCTGAGTCTGTTGTATTTACTGATTGCCCACCTGGCCCTGAGGACCTAAACACATCAATTTGTAAGTCAGACTCTTCAATTCTTATGTCGATTTCATCTGCTTCGGGCAAGACGGAAACCGTTGCCGACGATGTGTGGACGCGACCTTGGGTCTCGGTAACTGGTATTCGTTGAACTCTATGAGGCCCACCTTCATATTTCATATTTCCCCATACATCATTACCTTTGAGGATGAACGTAATTGTTGTGAAACCGCCCATATCGGAGGGCTGACTGTTCAGCACTTCTAGTTTCCAACCTCGTTTACTTGCGAAACTTGTATACATCTCGTAGAGATCACGGGCAAAAAGATTTGCCTCTTCACCGCCTTCAGCACCGCGGATTTCCAAAATGACGTTTTTGTTTTCATTCGGGTCCTTTGGGATGAGGAGTTGTCTTAGTTCTGCTTCGAGTGACTCAAGGTTTATTTGTGCGGTATTAATTTCATCACGAAGTAGTTCGCGATCAGAGCCATCAGCTTCGGTTAGCATTTCTTTGGCTGTCTCGATATCTTCATTCGATGACCTTATCTCTCTAATACATTTCACTATGTTTTCGAGTTCGCTATATCTTTTAGCAACTTTCGCGTACTCCACTTGGTCTGCCAAAAGGTCTTGGTCCCCTAGTCGATCTTGTATATCAAGAAATTCCTGTTCTAGTTCTTCGTGAAGATCTGCCATGAAGTGAGAATAGCCTCATTTGCTTTCGGACTGTTACGTTCGGTAATTAGTTTAACAATTCGTGAAAGGGGTAGTAGGCCATGGCTCTGGCACTGGAATAAAAGATGCGGGGATTTTTAGGTGCTCTGCTTGACGACGAATAGCAGAATGACCATCATTTGGTGGGTGCAAAAACCAGATTTCGTCTGCAGGAAAGGAAGTGAGCAACTGCGCTGTGGCAGGGACTGCTTCCAGGTCAGCACCTACGTAAGCAGTCAGAAGGATTGACTGATCATTTTTCTTGGCAATAGCAGATGCAGGTAAAGACTGAGTAACGTCTGTTGGTTCTAGCGGTGAGGGAACGCGTTCTATGTCCGTCAAACCAAGGTCGGAGTTTGGACTCCTAGCCTCGTGGATCAGCCAGTTAGGTCTTGACACTCTGTTGAGTGGGTGAACAACGCTGTCTTTATGGCGGTACTTTAGTACTTCTAGGCTGATCCGTTCCAATGTTGTCTCTACTGGTTCGTTGTAATTAACTATTTTGTGTGCCTCTTGGTCGTACGTTCCAACGCCTACCTCAAGAAAACTCTCGCCATGTGGTGTGGTAGCTACTTCAGCAATTGCTAGTCCCTTTAACTCTCCTTTGACCTTTCCGTGTTCGAATATGACAACACAATGATTGTTCTCAAGTAAAATTCTCATTTGATGGTCTATAGAGTAGTCCTGCGGTTCTTCAGGGGATTCATGAGGGTGAGGTGCTAAAGTATCCCCGTTAACAACCCAAAGACTACAGTCACTTTGTAGTCCTGCTATTTGTGTACGAACCCTGTGATCTGGTTCATTGAGAATTAAGTTCCAGGAAGACCCTAACTCTGGGATTGTCAGTGCTATTGCTAGAGCTGAAACATTTTCATTATGTGCGTATACAAAAGTATGATCTTTACTAGTGATGAAAGCAGCGGAATTCTTTGCTTCCGAATGAAAGTCTTGGTGTGGGAATCTTTTCTCAACTAAAGCACGAGCTTTAATAAGGTTCAAACGCTCAAGTTGAGTGGAGTCAACCATTGTTTATTTTAGCGCTATTTATGTTTATTCTTCGGAGTCCGATGAGCGTTTACGCTTACCGTATCTCTTCTCAAAACGCTCAACACGACCAGCAGTGTCGACGATTGTCATCGTTCCGGTGAAGAATGGGTGACTGGTGGAGGATATAGGCACCTTTGCAAGGGGATATTCCTCACCATCTTCCCATCTGATTGTTTCGTCTGTTTCTATGGTAGATCGCGTTATCCAAGACTCACCGGATGAGGTGTCTTGGAACACAACTGCTCTGTATTCGGGATGAATATCTGCTTTCATTCTAACTCCATGGAAATTTGTCTATTAATCGTATCTTTGGACCTCAGTTTATGCACCCACTGAAGCAATGATTTCTATGAAGTCTTGTCAAGGAGTTGAGAATTATCATCGGTCTGCGAAATCTGCTGGAGCAAATACTCCATACCCGATGCTGGAGAACCTTCTGCAATAACCTCTCGGATCTTACTTCGCAAGCGCAAGATGCTCTCCTGTTCTTCATCTGTATTAAGAGATTCCTCGTTCTGAGTGTTGGATTTCCTTATGTCCAGCGATGGCGATACGTTAGCATCAAAGATTTCTTGCGCTAAGTAAATTTCTGAAGTGCTTCCTCCCTGAAGCTCCTGAACTAGCATTTCGTCTAAACGTGAAGTTGTTCCGCTCATAACGCTTGCTATGACGGTAAGGGAACCTCCTTCTTCAAGCTTTCTTCCGGCACCGAAGAACCTTTTGTGGAGATACAAAGCAGACGCATCAACATCACTCGAGTTGCTCCTTCCATTATTACTTGATATTTGATTGTAGGCTCTAGCCAACGAGGTCATTCCATCTATAATCACAGCAACATCTTCACCGAGTTCTACCATTCTTTTAGCTCGTTCAATGGTCAACTCTGCTATTGCGACGTGCTCTTCGGGTGACTGATCAAACGTTGAGGCAACAACATCTGATTTGATTAGCCAACGCTTCATCTCTGTTACTTGCTCCGGAGGAGTATCTACCAACAAAACGAGTTGCTTGACTTCCGAATAATTACTCTCTATCGATTGCGATATTTCTTTGATTAGTTCTTCGCGACCTGACCTGGGGTCAGCGATAATCAAGGTTCTTTGACCTTTACCTATTGGCGCGACTAAATCCAGTGATCTTGATATACCGTTTTCTGGATCCTCTGGGCGTTCCAATTTAAGTTTCGTATTCGGATGAACAGGAGTAAGATCTGCAAAATCGGGGCGGTCAAGAGCACCATCAACCTGAATTCCATTGATTGCGTCAAGTTGGAGCAAAGCTGGGTTCTTTTCTGATCGGTTTGCAGGTCGGAAAGCGCCAAGAAGATGATCTCCCTTCCTCAGACCGTATTGACGTACGAATTTTACTGGCACGTAGACGTCATCTCGACTTGGAAGAAATCCATTTACTCGCAAGAATCCGTATCCATCGTCTCGCAGGTCTAAGTGCCCCTCTGCTGTTACGGGGTCTCCTGCCCACTCTTCCATAGCCTCTTTGCTTTTTCCCTTTCTTCGCCCTTTACGCCCGTTGTTCTCTTCATTCCCATTATTTGTATTTGAGTCCTGATTTGCTTCTGCACGAGCATCTGCCATCGGGTCAGCAGAATAAGCTGCGTTAGCAGCTGAGCCCTCATCTTCGGTCTGGTTGTATGCGGAGCTTTCTCCACCTGCTAATTCGATGATTATGTCCACTAGGTCTGATTTTGTGGAACGAGAAGTTGGTTTTCCACCCATGGCTTTTGCTATAGCCAATAACGATTCCTTGTCTTTTGATTCAAGGTCCTTACGATCTGGCGCTTCAGTTGTCATTGTCCTCTTCAATCTACGTTGTCACGAGTAGCATGTTCGCTTCTTGAGCCTCTTTGTCGGAGAACTTCGTCAAACTGCACAAGGAGATGCAGTCTAGTTCAGTGCTATCAGCGTCCCGACAAGGTGACTTTATCGGAAAGTAGCCGCTTTCAGCAACAGATTGGGAATCTTATTTTACTGATCTCTCATTTGATCAAGTATAAAGTTCTTCACAATGCTCTCTTCGTTTGGCAGAATTTCATATGACTCTTTGCGCTCATATAGGTCTTGGAGGTGGCCAGGAAGGCTTGGGGAAATACCACTAGCCTCTTTAACTGCATCCGGAAATTTACTTGGATGTGCGGTCGCTAAAGAGATTATCGGAGCTTGAGATACATCAATGTATCGTTCGGCTGCTTGTACGCCGACAGCTGTATGAGGGTCAATTAGATAGTTACATTCATCTGAGATTTTTTCAATCATTTGAAGGGTTTCTTGGTCAGTGACTTTATAACTTGCCCATTTCTTTTGAATCTCTGAAAGAGTATCCGCACTGACAGAAAGGCTGCCTTCGGATCGCAGCGTTTTAAAGGCTTCTTCCACTAAACGTCCATCCCTTTTGAATACCTCAAACAGCAATCTTTCAAAGTTGCTAGAGACTTGTATGTCCATTGAAGGCGAATATGTAGGGGCGACCTCTCGTAACTCCATTTCACCGTTACGGAAAAACCTGTCGAGAACATCGTTACGGTTGGAAGCAACTATAAAGTTTTCTACAGGCAGCCCCATATTATGTGCGCCGAATCCGGCAAATATATTCCCAAAATTTCCACTGGGCACACAGAAATTAACAGTTCCGCTTTCGGTTGTTTGCATAGACGTCCACCAGTAATAAACGATTTGAGCCATCACTCTCGCCCAATTAATTGAGTTGATCGCTGACATGTTGATGCGGGTACTGAAATCAACATCTGCGAACATACCTTTGACTAGGTCTTGGCAATCATCAAAGGTTCCTTCGATAGCGATATTGAATACATTCTTTGAGTGAATGGAAGTCATTTGTCTACGTTGAACTTCACTGGTGCGCCCATGCGGATGCAGTATGAAGATTTCCATTCCTTCCCGATCACGACAAGCTTCTATTGCGGCTGAACCTGTGTCTCCAGACGTTGCGCCAACAATCGTTATATTTTCGGAACTCTTTTGAAGTTGGTTTTCGAACAATTCGCCAACTAACTGCAATGCAATATCTTTAAAAGCTAAGGTCGGTCCGTGATACAGTTCGGCGATCCAAAGTTTACTATCGATACGTTTCATGGGAACAATGTCTTGAGCGCTGAACGAGCCGTAGGATCGATGAACTAGTTCGCTAAGTTCATCTTTATCTAGCGAGTCTTTGACAAATGGGTAGATTATTTCAGTTGCTAAGGCTTGGTAACGAAAGTCGTCACCTAGAACTGCTCTTAACTCTTTTACTGTAAATTGAGGCCATTCAATAGGAAGGTAAAGTCCGCCATCTGGTGCAAGACCTCGAAGAAGGACTTGCTGAAAACTTACTTCGGGCGATTTGCCTCTCGTGCTAACGTACCGCATCTACGCTTCAAGGACTCTGATGACAGTGCCTAGCTTTTCTACGCAAGATAATTTTGAAAGCTGAGTTAAGACACCCTCTAAGCTGCTCTCTTCAGCTTCGTGAGTTATGAAGACAAGACGTGCTTCTTTCTCCATGCCTTCCTGTTCCATTGTTTGGATGGATATGTCATTTTCTCCGAAAACTGAAGCCACAGTTGCCAGAACTCCCGGTTCATCCGCAACTTGTACGCTGACATAGTAAGCAGACTTTTGCTCACCACCTTGAAGAAGTGAAATTTCGTTTAAGTCTCCCATATCTCTATAGGTTTCTTTTGACAGGTTTATAGCGGCGTCTATTACATCACCGAGGACGGCGGAAGCAGTTGGCATTCCCCCTGCTCCTCGGCCAAATAGCATCAAACTATCAAGAGCTTCTCCTTCAACGAAGACGGCATTGAAGCTATCCCTAACAGCGGATAAGGGGTGACCTTTTGGCAACATCGCTGGGTATACCTGAACTTCCAGCTCATCACCGTGCTTTGAGACCATCGCTAAGAGCTTGATAGTGCACCCTGCTCGTTTGGCAAACGCTATATCAACGCTTTTTATGTTCTCTATTCCCTCAAAACGGACGTCACTAAGTGATACGTTGGCGCCGAATGCCACCATTGCAATAATAGCTGCTTTGGATGCTGCATCTTGTCCTCCCACATCGGCAGTGGGATCACTTTCTGCGTAGCCCAGGCGTTGCGCTTCTTGCAATGCCTCGTTATATGGCATGGCTTTTTCTTCCATCTGAGAAAGAATATAATTTGTGGTTCCATTAACGATCCCCATGATCTTTTCAACCGGTTCTCCCAACAAAGATTCACGCAAGACCCGTATCAGAGGAACACCACCAGCAACCGCTGCTTCAAAAAGAAGGTCAACCTCTCTTTCAGCTGCTAGCGAGAATAGATATTTGCCCTCTTTAGAAAGTAGCTCTTTATTTGCTGTAATTACTGGTTTCCCGCTCTGAAGAGCCGCCTCAACTACGTCTTTTGCAGGTAGCAATCCTCCCATTAGTTCGACGACAAGATCGACTTCAGGATCTACGGTGATTTCGTGAGCTTTATCAGTAAGTAACGTTTGCGCATCTAAACCTAGTCGATCTTTGCTTAGGTCATTTACTGCTACATGAGTTACAACTAACTCAAGTCCAGTCTTCGCAAAGATTACAGATTTCTGACTTTCAAGCAAGTTAACAAATGCTGAACCAACGTTCCCGAAGCCAAGTAGGCCTATGGATATCTGACTTTTTCCCATTCTTATAAGTTACATGAGGACAGGCACAAGGATGATTTAATTAGCTGATTTGGGTACAACGGAACTATTGGTTGGTTATGTTAGTTATGGCTTGGGTTCAAGTAACATCACTGTTTAAAAGATCGGAGAGCTCTTCCCTACGGATAACTAGGCGTGCTTTACCTTCTTGAACGAAGACTACGGCAGGCCTTAGAACTTTATTGTAATTTGACCCCATGGAATGACCGTATGCTCCTGTGACAGGCGTAATCAACAAGTCACCTGTCATTAGGTCATCCTGTATGTCGCCTTCCTTTACGAGTACATCTCCCGATTCGCAGTGCTTCCCGACAAGAGTTATTTTGCGTTCTCGAGATTCATCAATTGATCTAGCAAGGAATGTTTCGTAGTCGCTGCCGTACAAAGCTGGTCGTGGGTTATCATGCATTCCTCCATCAACTGCGACGTACGTTCTGACACCTTCAATCTCTTTGATAGTTCCAACCGTGTATACGGTAACTGCTGAAGAAGCCACGATACTTCTTCCAGGTTCCGATGTTATCTTCAACGTTGCAGAGGCCGATCTACTTATTTCATGAACTATGGCCCCCCATTCAGAGATAGATATGGATGATTCATCATTAAGATACGGAACTCCTAAACCACCACCCACGCAAAGTTCCGGAAGCCCAAAATGCTCAGCAAGGTTAACGAGAATCTCAGTTGATTTGCGGAAAGAATCACTTGTGAAAATTTGCGACCCGATATGAGCATGAAGGCCTATAAGATCAATTGCGTCTGAAGATTTGGCTCTTTCAATAGCCTTGGCGGCTTGGCCATTCTGAACGGTAAAACCGAACTTAGAATCGACTTCTCCAGTAGTTATATATTTGTGAGTGTAAGCTGACACACCAGGAGTTACCCGTACCAGAGCTTTCAGCGGTGTTTTAGTCGTTGAGTAAAGATGCTCTAGTTTTTTAATTTCATCAAAGCTATCGATAACGACTTTCCCTATTCTGTTATCCACCGCGTAACGTAATTCCTCCATTGATTTATTATTGCCATGCAAAGTTAGGTGACTTGAAGGCACTCCTGCCTGAAGGGCAACATATGCTTCACCCATTGTCGCTACGTCAAGACCCATTCCTTCTTCGTGAACCAACTTTGCTATTGCTTTACATAAAAAAGCTTTCGAAGCATATGACACACCATCAGGAAATGCTTTCACAGCTTCCCGACACCTCTTGCGAATATGATCTTCATCGTAGACAAAGAGTGGTGTCCCAAATTGACTTACCAATTCGTCGACCCTCACCCCTCCAAACGCAGCCATACCGTCATCTGACACAGACGTGTTGTCAGGTAAAAGAGCTTTTGAAATTCTGTCAGCCATAGCTAATCCTACATTTTGTTGGGTGCGGTAACGCCCAATAGGTCAAGGCCAACTTTCAGACCTCGTCTAGATGCTACTACTAGGTTGAGCCTCGCATTTGTTAATTCTTTACTGACACCATCGCCCACCACATAGCAATCATGATGAAAGCCATGAACAGAGTTTGCAAAATCCCTGACCCAAGTGACTATTTTATGTGGCGCTAGCTCACGGGCAGCGAGCTCTATAGTTTCTGGGAGAATTTCTAGACCACGGATAATCTCCATTTCGCGCTGATGAATAAGAAGGCCTAACTCATCAATTTGAAGTGTTTGGAACTCAAAGCCATGTTCCATTGCATTTCGCTCCACTGAGCAAAGCCTGGCGTAAGCCATTTGCACATAATAGACAGGATTATCCATCGCTTGAGATGCAGCTAACTCGAGGTCGAAAGTTTGCTTTGAATCAACCGACTGCAGAAGGTACATGAATCGAGTAGCATCAGCGCCTATTTCCTCAATTATGCTGCGCAGCTCAATAATATCGCCCTGTCGCTTTGAGAGCTTAACTTCCTCACCAGCCCTGAGGAGCTTAACAAGTTGTGTTATCTGAACAGTCAGTTCATCAGAGTCATACCCCAACGCCTGCATGGCAGCTTTCATTCTTGCTATGTAGCCGTGGTGATCTGCTCCCCATACGTTTATCAACCAGTCAGATCTCTCAAATTTATTTCTGTGGTAAGCAACGTCGGGAGCCAGGTACGTGTATTCGCCGTCGCTTTTGATCAGCACTCGGTCTTTATCGTCACCAAATTCTATAGAAGAAAGCCACGTAGCCCCATCTTTTTCATACGCCATTCCTGATTTGATCAAATCCTCAAGCACATCACTTATTTCACCATTATCAATCATAGATTTTTCGCTGAACCAGGTGTCAAAATGAATCCCCAACTGACTGAGAGTATCTTGCTGGTCCCTTTTAGCGAACTCGCAACCCCATGTAATCACTTCCTCTAAAGATAAACTCTCAGGCATTTCTTCAGCCCACGCATTGACATATTCACCTCCGTAGCCATCTTCGGGGAGAGGCACATTATTCTTTCTCGCTTCAAGTGACCTTCCGAAAGCAATCATTTGTATGCCTCTATCATTCATATAGAACTCTCTATGAACGTCATAACCCACATACTCAAGAAGGTTCCCTATTGCATCTCCATAGCAGGCGCCACGAGCGTGACCTGCGTGAAGAGGACCTGTAGGATTGGCACTGACAAATTCAACATTGACCCTCTTCCCTAAACCCATTTCAGAGGATCCATAGTTGCTTTCTGTTCTCAGAACCTCAAGGAGAATCCCATAACTTATCTCCGCAGATGTCCGAAAATTAATAAAACCGGGACCAGCAGCTGTAACTTCTACTATCCCATCAGGGAGGCTTACAGTTAATGAGTTAACAATCTCCTCAGCTAATGACCTAGCCTGTCTCCCTGCACTTTTCGCAGTTACCAAAGCAATGTTTGAAGACCAATCTCCATGATCTCTATTGGCAGGCCGCTCAAGACTAATTTGATCAGGTAGGGCATCAATTCCTAACTCTTTAAGTTTTTTTCTTAACGAATCTTTTATTATTTCAGTAATCATGAGGAGTATTAATAGGTTGATTCTCTATCGTATGTTTAAGCGCGGGTTTTCGCTTGCATTTGTTGATTATTCATCTAACCCAGGAGCTAAAATATGAAGGCTAGTCTCAAGTACAAGAGCTCACCTATAGGTTAATAACGTGACATTAAAAACAGAAGCCCGCGAAGCTCCCTCTATTGGAAGTATTTCTATTTGGCCTCCAGTGATCCTTGCCCCTATGGCTGGAGTAACGGACCTACCGTTTCGTTCGTTATGTAAATCGTTTATGACTCAAGGACTCGATGGCGGGTTTAACGACACGAAAGAAGCAAATACCACACAAGGTTTATTCGTAAATCAGATGATTACAGCAAGAGCGTTTGTTGAAGAGAATAAAAAAACGATGAAACTTGCTCAGTTCGGCGAGAATGAATCACCACGATCTATCCAACTTTACGGCACGGAGCCTATATCTATAAGAGAAGCTGTGCAAAAACTTCTAGCCACAGAACATGTCGAACACGTTGATTTAAACTTTGGCTGCCCAGTCCCGAAAGTAACCAAGCACGGAGGTGGAGGAGCACTCCCCTACAAGCAAAACCTGTTTCGAGAAATCATTAAATCCGCTGTAGAAAGCGCAAATGACGAAATTCCTATAACCGTGAAATTCAGGATGGGTATTGACGATGATCACCTTACTTATCTGGAAGCTGGAAAAATTGCTGAGGAAGAAGGAGTCTCAGGTATTTCTCTACATGCCCGAACAGTTAAGCAGCTATACAGTGGGCAAGCTGATTGGCTGGCTATACGAAAACTTAAAGAGCACATCAAAACAATTCCAATCTTCGGAAATGGAGATATATGGGAAGCCGATGATGCTATCAAGATGATGCAAATGACTAACGCAGACGGTGTCGTCATTGGCAGGGGCTGCCTTGGGCGACCTTGGCTTTTCAAACAAATAGCTGAAGCCTTTTCGGGTAGGGGTATATCTGAATTCCCAACGCTCGGGGAAGTCGGCGAGACAATGATTACGCATGCAGAAGCAGTTGTTGAATGGAATGGCTCACAAACTGCATTACGCACATTTCGGAAACACGCTTCTTGGTACTTAACAGGATTTGCGGTTGGGAAAGAAATCAGAAGAGAAATCCAACAAATAAATTCATTAGATGAACTAGCTTCAGTCATTAAAAATTTTGATAAAGAATTACGGTTACCGGTAGACGCTTATCGCATCCCAAGAAGTCATACGGGCGGGCCCAAAGACGTCTCCTTACCAGAAGGATGGCTTGAGAATCCCCACGAGAATTTTGAATTGAGTGAATTAGCCGGTCAATTTGCATCCGGTGGCTGATTCATCCGTTTGACCAAAACCTATATCAAGGTAATCTAAATTATTCGCCCTCGTAGCTCAGGGGATAGAGCATTGGCCTCCGGAGCCATGTGCGCAGGTTCGAATCCTGCCGAGGGCGCTCACTTAAATACAGACAAACTTCCGACTAATTCAACTCAATTAGAATACAGGCTTGTATCATCGCATCATGGCGAATGTTGAGACTGCTCCTAAGGAGAAAAAGAGTCGTTGGACCTTTCAATGGAAAGAGCTTTATGACGAAGTAATTACATCCGGTTTATGTACAGGATGCGCAGGATGCGTTATCTCTTGCCCTCATGATGTGATCGGCTATAAACATGAGCCAGGTCAATATAAACCTTTCCACCTTGAAGAGGAACTTGGTTTGTCAAATTGCGTTCATGGTGAGAAAGGGTGTACTAGCTGCACTCGTGCCTGCCCTCGGTTTCGGGATTGGGAGACTGAAGCCGATCAGCACCTGTTCGGGCGTGTCCGAGAAGATGAGGAAATTGCTGGAATTTATAAAGACATTCTCTTGGTAAGAGCATCTGACGATTTTGTCTATGACGTCGGGCAAGATGGTGGATTAGTTTCCTCGATACTAATTTGGTGTCTGGAAAATAATATTATTGACGGAGCTCTTGTTTCTGGACTTGAAGGATCCTCGGAAGGCGGGGAAGACGCAGGTTGGAAAGCTATACCCATGGTTGCTACCAATCGAGAAGAAGTTCTTGCCGGTGCAGGAAGTCGTTATACCTATTCTGCAAATACTATGGCATACCCAGAAGCTAAAGATCGCGGATTAACGCAGCTCGCTTTAGTTGGTATGAGTTGCCAAACGTCTATCGCCCCTGTGATGTGGAATAGAAAAATAGGAAAAGTCGGGAAACCTATCAAGCTCAATATCGGCCTTCTTTGCTCAAAATCCTTTGACGATTCGATGTTTGATGAACTCTTCTGGGTCAAATACGGCTTACACAAAGATGAGATTTCAAAAATGAATATCAAGGGAGTTTTCCAGGTGTGGATGAAAAATGGTGACTACCACGAGATTAACCTTAAAGAGTGTCACGCTTGGACCCGCGAAGGATGTAATCACTGCCCTGATTTCGCTGCTGAGCATGCTGATATTTCAACTGGAGGCATAGGGGAGCTAACTGACTGGACCCTTACTGTTGTCAGAACAGACTTGGGACGAGCGATCATTGAGGCGATGATCAAAGATGGAGCTATAGAGACACGGCCTGGTGATGATGACCCTGGAGCAATAGCGCTCATGCAGAAACTAGCTGCAAAGAGTAGAACTCGATGGCCGGAATGGGCTAGCGAAAGTCCTAGGCTGGGGCTTCCTACGAAGAAATCGTAGGAGCTGAATCTCTAATACATTGTTCAAAAATTCGATATAATTTCTCGCTGAATTCTCCGTTTCCCTTTTGGAATTCTTCGTCCAAGTCTTTAAAGGAGTCAAATGCTGAGTATTCAATATCGGATAGAGACGTTGATGAATCAGCCAAAGAGGTAGCTTGGTCAATGAGATATTGAACCATTCTTTCATAACTACATCCGCAGACCTGCAAAAGGCCTGTTTCTTGAATTGCGATGAGGTTTGGTATTGACCCTGATGCTCCGGTTACACACCCTTTAAGGAAGTTTCGTTTTACTTCAGGTACTGTATTCGGGTCCTCTCCATCTTGAAGTGCGCCTATGAGATTAGCTGAAATTGGTCCGGGGTTCTTGGAGAAACCGCTATCATTTCTATCGGTTGAGCAACTAGAAAGCAAGAGTAGAGCACTAGCTAGCGCTAAAAGATAACGTGAAATCAACCTTGGCAAGAGGAAAATATATCCTTGACTCGGTTATCTAAGTTTGCGAGGCCACCTTCGTTTTTCAGCTGTTTGTCATAGTCTTCGAATTGCTTAAATTGACTCTCTCTGCTGTCCGGATGAAGTTCTTTCACCAAATTGAGAAGCCCTTGGTAGTTGCAACCGCAGGTGCTTGCTAGTTTAAGGAGTTGCTCAGAGCCTTCTTCAAATTCAATCACTCCGGTGCTCATACAACCTTCGATGAAGTTCCTATGAACAAGAGGCACATCAAGGGCGCTATAAGCATCGCCGAGCAACTGGCCAGCATAGGGTTTGTAGTCCTCTTTAAGTGGAGCTGTCTGGTCATCAAATGAAATAGGCTTGCCTGAAGAACCACAAGCAGCTAAGGCCAATAAAGCGATGATAATGATTGATAATTGTTTCTTCATCATGTTTGACGCTATCGGGTTAACTTGATTCCTACGACTATCTACTTGAGCTTTATAGCTTTTTTATAGATAATTCCTTTGCTCTTTCTAGCACTGCATCAAACATTTCGTCGGTTAGCCTTCCCGTAAATGTGTTCTGTTGGCTTACGTGATAGCTGCAAAGAATTACTGCACCTGATTCGAGCTCTACTTCTAATCCGTGAGCGAATTTAGGTCTGGGAGATACATTTAGCTCTTTCGAAATAGCGACATAACCAATTGCACCTAATGCAAGAATTACTTTGACATTATCAAGATACTCAAACTCACGTTTCAAATAATCGCTGCACGTCTTTTGCTCTTCAATAGTTGGTTTGTTTTGAGGGGGGGCACACCGGACTGGTGCTGTTATATATGCATCTTGGAGCTTCATACCATCATTGCTATTTGTTGCATCTGGTTGACTGGCATAACCAGCTCGGTGGAGAGCTGCTAACAAGAAATCGCCGCTTCGATCTCCGGTGAACATTCGGCCCGTTCGGTTTGCTCCGTGTGCCGCTGGTGCCAAACCCACGATGAGGAGACTTGCTTTTGGATCTCCGAAAGATGGAACTGGTTTACCCCAATATTCTTGATCTCGAAAAGACGCTCGCTTTTCTGATGCAACCCTTTCGCGCCATTCTACGAGTCTCGGACATTTACGGCACTCGGTTATCTCCTTGTTTAACTTTAATAAACTCATCATCTGCACCATAGCTTTTGTTCATAATCAGGCAACTCGCTTGACAAAGTTCGGTTATTTTTTTTGACTTGAAATTTATATCAGTTCTGCCGGTAACGTGTGATTTGTGGCGAGTAAAACAAAGTCTAAACAAGCTGACCGATCATCAACTGTTGTTATCCTCGTTCGGCATGGCCATACACCGACAACAGGGAAAATCTTGCCTGGTCGAACAAAGGGACTTCACTTAAGCGATTTAGGTAAAGAGCAGGCAGATAAAGTTGCTTCAAATTTAAGTTCCATAAGCAATATTAGCGCTGTTTATTCTTCACCTATGGAGAGGACTCTAGAGACTGCGAAGCCAATTGGGAAAGCTTTTGGGAAAAAAGTACAGAAGCACCAAGGCCTGATCGAAGCTGATTTTGGCAAATGGACTGGGCGAAAATTGTCTGAATTGCGAAAATTAAATGATTGGGAGAAGGTACAAAAGAACCCATCAATCTTTAGATTTCCTGATGGAGAATCTTTTATGGAAATGCAATCACGGATGGTAACGACGATTACAGATATTTGTGAAAATCATAAGGGAGAAATTGTCGTAGCTGTTTCACATGCCGATACGATCAAAGCATTTCTCACTGCAGCACTTGGGACACCTCTTGACTTGTTTCAACGACTTCATATTTCTCCTTGTTCCGTGAGTCCAGTTATTTTCGGAACTAGTAGCCCATTTGTTCTTGCAGTCAATTCTTCTGGAGCCAATATTTCTTCGTTGATAGGGGGGACTTGATAATGGGACAATCATTTCATTTCGGTCAACTGCAACACTTCACTACTGGGACTATCGGGCCATCTGGGCAAAGAGTCTTTTTCCTTCAATTTGGCAATCCGGGTGATTTGGCTACACTTCAGCTAGAAAAGATGCAAGTAAGAGCGCTGGCTGATTTTTTAGATCAACTTATTGGGGACGTGGAACCAATTGACCCAGAAGATATCCCTTTAGCGCTGGACTTGGTTGAGCCGATAACACCAGATTGGACTGTCTCGAGTATCGGGGTTGCATTCGAGAAGGATAAGTCAGAATTTGTTGTTGTAGCTGAAGAATTAAACGAAGAGAATGAAGAGGCCGCAATGGCTCAAATTCATTTAACACCTGGACAAGTTAAAGCGTTTATCGTAAGGGCTACCGAGGTAGTTAGCGCTGGAAGGCCTCCTTGTAACTACTGTGGCGAGCCATTGAATTATACCGATGGCTGGTGTCCTTGTTCTAATTGAGCCATGCAAGAAGATGTATCCCCATTTCGTAGCAGGCCGGAGATCTCTAGTAATGATGCTCTTAAGGTACTAGAGAATAGCGAGATTGAGATTATCGGAAGAATGGCCTGGAGTTCCAATTCAACATACTTGGTGGATATTCTCGATGATGAGACTAATTTGCAAGGGATATACAAACCGTCAAATGGTGAGCGGCCTTTATGGGATTTTCCGAGTGGCTTGTACCGAAGGGAGATCGCATCTTACCTAGTAGCTCAGTTGATTGGGTGGGATATCGTTCCTCCTACAGTTAAGACTGATGGACCATTTGGTGTTGGCTCTCTGCAGCTGTTTATTCCCTGTGATTTTGATGTGCATTACTTCCATATGCTCGAGGATCTGAGCAACCATGAGGAACTGCAACGCATATGTTTATTTGATTTTATAGCTAATAGTACTGATCGGAAAGGCGGGCATTGTCTACGTGAAAACAATGGAAAGATTTGGGGTATAGATAATGGATTGACATTTCATGTTGATTTTAAATTGAGAACTGTAATTTGGGACTGGGCGGGATTGGAGATACCTGAGGCCTTAGCAGATGACTTGCAGGAATTCGTAGATTCACCTGTTGGAGATGATCTTCTTAGTCTTCTTAGCGCACAAGAGCTTGATGCCATGTTTTCTCGTGCAAAATTACTTCTGAAGAGTGGTCACTTTCCAGAAGATCCAACCGGAACGCGTTTTCCTTGGCCCGTAATATAGAGATATCGTTTAAATAGATATATATGGCATTTTTAATCAATTAAAAAGATTAGAGATGGCCTTTTGCATCTCCTGAGGCATCTATATTTCAGGTTCAAGAGGTCAACCTATCTTTTTTCTGCAAATAACAAGAAAAAAGTCGTTTTTTGCGACATTGAAATTCTAGGTATGCTAGTATTAGGGAATTCAATCGCTTGTGAAACCAAGCGATTTTTCCTATTTTGCGGCTATGAACTTTCCTCATCGGAGCCTGGTAGCCCAAGTTCATCGGCCTTATTGTCTTTGTGGAAAAACCCAGCAAGCCATATTACTCCAAACCATGATATGCCGATTACTAACAGAAGGGCAGCAAGGTTAAGAGCGATACTCATTTTGGAACCCGCAGTGGAAGTACTAGTCTCCTATTGCTTCAAGGAGAGCCGGTAGTACCTTATGGACATCCCCTACAATCCCCAAATCCGCAATTGAGAAGATGGGTGCTTCGGGATCTTTGTTGATAGCAATGATCGTTTTGGATCCTTTCATGCCAACCATGTGCTGCGTAGCTCCAGAAATACCAGCAGCGATATATACATCAGGCTTGACAACTTTTCCTGTCTGCCCTACCTGGTAGCTGTATGGAACCCATCCAGCATCAACGATAGCCCTCGAAGCCCCAGCCGCTCCTCCAAGTTTACCTGCTAGGTCTTCAATCATTTGGAAATTATCAGCCTCTCCAAGACCACGACCTCCCGAGACAACTATTCCAGCCTCATCCAACTTAGGTCCATCAGATTCTTCTACGAAACGGTTTGTGACTTTCGCTAATCCGGTTGCACCTAAATCTGGGACTGCCATTATTTCCACTGTGGCTGCATCGCCTCCGGCAGCTTCTGCGTTGAAAGACTTAGGTCGTACGAGAAAGATACCAGGCATTTCTCCGGTAAACCTTGTCTTCACATTTGTAGTTCCACCAAAAACAGGCTCAACACCTGTTAAACCATCAGTGTCAAGCAAATCAACGATGTTAGTGATTACGGGTGCATCCATTTTGACTGAAAGGCGCCCTGCGACATCACGCCCACCATATGTTGTTCCAAATAATATTGCATCAGGAGATTCTTCGGAGGCTTTAGCTGCAACTGCTGAAGCTAGCGCTGGTCCTGGGAGGCCATTATCTAAGTCGCCAGTCGTAAGTATTCTTGTGGCGCCATGCGCTCCTAATTCAGCTGCTACTTGTTCTGCGTCAGCGCCAGCATGAAAAGCGGTAACTTCCCCAAGATCCCTCGCTTTAGCTAGGAGTTCTAGTGTTATTGTGGAAACGACTCCACCTGATGTTTCTGCGTGTACCCATATATTTGCCATGATGCCTCCTATATAACTTTCATTTCTTGGAGAAAGGCTACGATTCTTTCGTGACCGTCACCTTCATCTTCTATTATCTCTCCTGCTTCTCGTTCAGGAGCGGGTTCGATTGAAACTATTTCTTGACGTCCACCTGCCCACCCTACTGTGGAAGTCTCTATCCCTAGATCTGCGAGGGTTAGTTCTTCGACTGGTTTTGATTTTGCCGCCATGATTCCTTTGAAAGAGGGGTACCGCGGTTCGACAACACCAGCGGTTACGGAAACAAGGGCTGGAAGTGGGCAGTCAACCTCATCATAGCCATCTTCTGTTTGTCTTTTCACAGCGACATTACCACTGTCAATAGTTACTTCCTTTGCGAAGGTGACGGATGGAAGACCGAGCAATTCTGCAACTTGTTCAGGAACCGTCCCGGTGTATCCATCTGATGATTCTGTTGCAGCCAAAACCAAGTCTGGTTCGGTTCTTTGTATTGCTGCGGCGAGGACTTTGGCTGTGCTCAAAGCATCGGAACCAGCTAAAGCATCATCGCTAACTAGGATGGCACTGTCAGCGCCCATAGCTAAAGCATTGTTGAGGCCGTTCCTTTCGTTGTTTGGCACCATGGAAATAAGAACGACTTCACCGTCTTCACCAACTAATTGAAGTGCCATCTCAACTCCATATGAGTCGGATTCATCTAAAATAAGTTTTACGTCCCTTTTTAGAGTTTTGGTTTCTGGATTCATCGCGCCAGGATCCGCTGGATCTGGAATCTGCTTCACGCAAACTGCTACTTTCATTTTTCCTTCTTTTTGATTCTTTTTATATTGAGTCTTGGTCTCTTATGACTTTACAGCAGGTTTTCCCGTATTCCATAACTGAAGAATGTGTGGAAAGTCACAGCTTGCGTACAAATTTCATAGAATGGTGATGTGAAAATAATGTTCCTTGTAAATCCCGC
>PATH01000042.1 GCA_002712325.1 Acidimicrobiaceae bacterium
AATTCCTTTCGGACAAAGCCCTCCTGCTTCTCCAAAAAACGAGTCCACACAGCCTCATCCAAAGCTTTCCATTGATTTTGAACTGATGTTGGGACAGTAAACGTAAGAAACTCAATGACCATAAACGAAGCGTACACGATGCGGCTTATGCCGCAAGGAACTAAAGAAATAGCAGGATCTGTTCGTATAAGTTCGCTTACCAACAAAAGACGTTGTATTGTTTCGTAGATTACGTAATTGGAAAAGGAATCATCAATGGATGACAATGGAAGTGCAGCTTTAGCCTTCGATGATATTGGGATGATCTTCCCTGATGGAACTGAGACACTGCAGAACATCTCTTTTTCCGTTGACAAAGGTGAATTTGTAACTGTTGTTGGACCATCCGGTTGTGGAAAATCAACGTTACTTAAAATTGCTTCGGGACTTTTAGAACCGACAGCTGGCAATGTTGCAGTGGACAGAGACAGATTGGGATACGTCTTTCAGGATGCAACCTTGCTACCGTGGAGAACGGTGCTCGGAAATGTTGAGCTATTGTGCGAACTTCATGGAATGGGGAAATCCGAGCGCCGTGAACTCGCCGAAGCTTCAATTGATCTTGTTGGTTTGCAAGGATTTCAGCACCATTACCCAAAATCGTTGTCAGGTGGAATGAAAATGCGTGCTTCGCTAGCGAGAACTCTAACCCTGAAGCCACCAGTATTCTTATTCGATGAACCATTCGGCGCTGTTGATGAAATTACGCGAGAGCACCTTAACGAAGAAACGCAACAGCTTTTCTTACAAGAAGGTTTCGCCGGCCTATTCATAACCCACTCAATCACTGAAGCAGTATTCATGTCTACTAGGGTTTTAGTAATGTCAGCTAGACCCGGCAAAATCGTCGCTTCCTTTGAGATCCCGTTTGATTACCCGAGAAAACCTTCTTTACGATTCGATGCTGAATTTGCAAGGATTTCTGGAGAAGTTTCCAAAGAGCTACGAGGAGGACATTCATGACTGATACTGCCGTAGAAGCTACTACACCAAAACCAGTGGGACCTGGTAGAGCTAAATCTTTAGCAATCAATATAATTCCGCCAATACTTTTTGGGGCTTTAGTCCTTGGCGGTTGGTACTTCATTTCCTATGTCATGCTGGCAGAGAATAGAAGGTTTTTACTTCGCCCTCCCGACAAAGTCCTAACTGAGGGTTTCCTTGATTGGGGAGGCACTGGTGGTATGTCAGAGATGCTTCAATCGTTATGGTCTTCAACAAAAGTTGCTGGAATTGGTCTTTTCCTCGCTATTTTAATTGGCTTGTTTCTAGCCATTCTGATGAGTCAAGCTGTATCGGTAGAAAAGGCATTATTTCCTTTCCTTGTTACGTTGCAAGCTGTACCAATCTTGGCAATCGTCCCACTTATTTCCTTTTGGTGGGGCACCGGGCAAACATCTCGGGTAGTGGTTTGCATAATAATTGCTCTCTTCCCAATCATTGTTAATACCTTATTCGGGCTGCAATCTGCCGAAAAAGGAATGCACGATTTATTTACGTTGCATCACGTCAGTCGCGTAACGAGACTACGAAAGCTAATGTTCCCTGCTGCCTTACCAGCTTTATTCGCAGGTTTAAGAATTTCCGCTGGACTTTCTGTTGTAGGTGCAATAGTTGGCGACTTCTTCTTTGGTAGAGGTGAAGTCGGACTGGGCCAATTGATAAAGCGCTTTGCAAGTCGATTACAAGGAGAGGAACTTTTAACCTCCGTTATCCTGTCTGCAGGTCTTGGTGTAGCCGTTTTTCTTCTGTTTACATGGCTGCAGAATAAAGCTATTGGAAAATGGTCCGATAGAGCAGGACTCGTATAGATAATCTTAATCAGTCAGATTTAGTTAATTGCTTCGGAGATTCGTTCACCAATGTCGCTGATCTTCCCCAAGTCAAAGGGTGCACTGACCATGCACACACGTTTTGCGACACCCCATTGCACCCACTTGTCGAAATACCCACCATATGGATGGTTATAGTCAAAATTCTCATGAATGCTAATCTCAAACTCAGGGTTAGGCGCTAATTCGGCAGCGAGATAAATTAATTCTCTGATAGAAGGACCGACTCGAATATTGACGCCATCTGCATGTTTTGTAGCTAATTCAATCATCTTTCTTCCATTCGCTCCAACCACAATTCGCAAAGGCGTATCAGGCGCAACAACAGCCTCTAACCCTTTATAAGATAAATAGTTACCTTCAAAGTTTGTGTCTCCATTCCATATGCTTCTTAAAGCATCAATAGTTTCGCCCAAACGCTCCCGCCGTTTGACACCTTCTGGTTCAAGTTCTCTTCCTATCATTTCTTGCTCCAATGCAAATTTTGTTTGCGGTGGAGCACCTGTCCCCATCCCTAATACGGCTCTGCCTGTAGCAAGTGATTGCAACGAAGAAAAGGACGATGCTAGTAACACTGGGTCACGATTAATCATATTTGCAACCAGAGGCCCAACCTTGACTTTCTTTGTTGAGTTAGCGATCGCCCCAAGAATAGTGAAAGGTTCATGAGACCATCCTTTATCTACTAACTTTCCACTGAAATGATCCAATACCCAAATTCCATCAAAACCACTTTCATCAGCACATTTCGCAGCTTCAATCAACTCTCTTGCGGTGGCGCCAAATGGGCTTAGTACTAAATCAGTCTCGATTGATGCGGAGCGGTTCATAATCTTTTGTATATGGCTGAAGTTTGATCTACTGATGCAACTAGTTTCCCTGCTTTGAAAACTCGTCTATTCATTGGTGCGTCAGCCATTGCCGCACCTAGTGAAGATGCATCAATAGCGACAAAGTCCGCTAGGTCGCCTTGATTTAAACAAGCGGATTCAAGGCCCATAGCTTTTCTTGCATTAGCACTCACCATTTGAAATGCATTTTCAATACTTTGATGACCTGCCATCACCATCAGCGAGGCAGTTTCTAAGGGGTCACTTCGACCCATGAGATTAAAAGGATCGCGGACATTATCTGCTCCTGCGGCAACTAGAACACCATTCTCAGTTAGAGCTTTGACCGCAGTCAAACCTCGTGGCATAGCTTTCTGGTGCTCACGCCCTTGCAGATAAAGGTTTGTCTGTGGGAGAGCAAAAACGCTTATGTTTGCTTCGGCGACGAGTTTTGATACCTCCGACTGTATCTTTTCAGATTGCATTCCGAGAGAAACACAATGACTAGCTGACACGGGGTGTGGAAAGCCAGTGTTAATAACTTGCTTAGCTAGGTCAATCAGAGTCAACATTTCTCCGTCAAGTGTTTCATCAACGTGGAAGTCAATACCCAGTCCTGCGTCCCGAGAAAGCTCCAATATAAAGGCGATCATTTCTTCAGGATTGGGTTCAAGGTGAGGACAACCGCCCACAAAGTCAACACCGAACTCTATGACAGAATGTAGCGCTGCAACATTGCCCTTGCTGTTTGGCCCTGTCATCGGAGAATTCATCAAAGCTACTATTTGAACATCTAATACGTCCGTGAATAATTTTTTTGCTTCCGCGAGAGCCTCAACTGATGAAGTACCAATATCAGAAGTCACGTTGACATGCGTTCGGACAGCTGTGATGCCATGAGTGACTAGTAACTCCATTGCTTCACATGCTCGTTGAACCGTGTTCTCATGCGTAAATGTTCCTTTTTCTGCAGCTTCAATCCAAGCTTTGATGGCTCCCATTAGCTCACCTGATGGATTTGGGACGATATCAGCTGTTAAGGCTTTATCTAAGTGAGCATGTGGTTCAGCCATTGCTGGCACAAGCAACCAGCCTTTGAGATCATGAACTTCATTGTTAGCTTGGGCTTCGATAGGCTGGGTAAAGGCAGTGATCTTCCCTTGCTCAATTGTTAGATCGCTTAGGCCTCGTCCAGGAATATACGCATTTTGGATGCATATTGAGGTATCTGTGGAGTTGGACATAACCTATTTTATGCTTCAAAAGGCGTAATGCCTATCTAGGGTAGTATTCTAAGGCATGGCTAAGATTAATGACTTACGTTCCTTTATCGACGTTCTAGATGAGAACGGTCAACTCGCTAAGATCCCAACAGAGGTTTCAATCAATCACGAAATTGCTGACATAACAGCATCGCTCGCCCGTAGCGACGGTGGAGCAGCTCTCTTTAATAATGTTAAAGAAACAGAGATGCCTATCTTTGCAGGAGGAGTTTCCTCACATAGAAGGACAGCGTTGGCTTTAGAGTGTGATCCGGAATCCATCATTGATGTTATGGGTGAAGCGCTTGAGAGCAGTAATGGAATTTCGACGCAACTTACAACAGAAGCAGATTGGCACGATAATTGCTTAACGGGTGATGATGTTGATCTTGGTGTTTTGCCAATTCCGAAACATAGCAGAGGAGATGGAGGATCTTTCATCACAGGAGCAGTTTCAGTTACGAAGGACCCAATTTCTGGACGTGGCAACCTCTCTTATAATCGTATGCTTGTGTTAGAAAAGAATATTCTCGGCTTTAACGTGAACGAATGGCGAGATGTTGGAACTTTCATGAAATCTCGCCCTGATCCAGAAGCACCATTCCCAGTAGCCTTGGCAATGGGCCTTGACCCCGCAATCATGATTGCTGCCGGAGTGAGGACACCGGTTGATGAGCTATTGATTGCTGGCGCAATTCGCAGCGAAGGTATAGCGGTCTGTAAGGGGAAAACCGTTGATATTGATATACCTGCACACTCCGAAATTGTGATTGAAGGACATATCAGGCCAGCACAAAGAGCGCCTGAAGGGCCACTAGCAGAATTTCATGGCTACCACGGGGAGATGTGGGATTCACCAACTTTGGAAGTCTCAGCAATTTCCTTTAGGAATGACCCTATTTATCAAACGATTATTCCAGGTTGGTATGAACATATTTATATTGGAAATATTCTTCCTAGGGAACCTTTACTCCGCAAACACATTCGCCATATTGATCCAAATGCCGATGTGATAATTCCCCCCTACGGTAATGGGTTTATGGCAGTGATCCAGATAGATCGCGATAACCCAGGAACTCCAAAGAACCTAGCGATGGCGGCAATGTCAGCTCACATTAACATTCGGAATGTTGTAGTGGTGGACCGTGATGTCAACATGCATGAATCTTCCGAAGTTCTTTGGGCTATAACAAATCGAGTGCAATGGGAGCGCGATGTTTTCCAGATAGGTGAAGCACAGGGTCACGAAATGGATCCGACAGCTGATAAACGTGGAATAAGTACAAAAGTTGGAATTGATGCGACCTACAAGCGAGAGCGCCGTGAATATGGTGAGCGGGTGGCGTATCCTTCAATTGATCTTTCGAATTTTTTAAAGGGGTAATGTGGGCCAGAGGAATGTGGTAGTCGCTATTTCTGGGGCTAGTGGTTCAATCTATGGGATACGTTCCTTACAGTTGCTTAGGCAGTTAGAGGATGTCAAAACGCACCTTGTTATAACTCCTTCAGCCAAAAGCACTATTAGCGTTGAAACTGAATTTAGTGTTTCAGAGATAGAGGAATTGGCTGATGAGGTCCACAGTGCTCGAGATATTGGTGCCTCTATAGCTAGCGGATCTTTTAAGACGGCTGGGATGATCGTTGCTCCGTGCTCAATCAAAACGCTCTCTGCAATAGCAAACTCATTTGGTGCTGACTTGGTCTCCCGAGCGGCGGATGTGACGCTTAAAGAGCGTCGCCCCTTGGTGCTAATGGTGCGTGAGACTCCGTTTCATTTAGGGCATCTTCGTCTAATGACTAAAGCTACCGAAATTGGAGCAGTGATATACCCTCCCATTCCCGCTTTCTATAACAATCCTGAAAACCTGCAGGACATCATTGATCACTCTGTGGGGAGGGCATTGGATCATTTAGGCTTTGAGATTGCTAATTTAAAACGCTGGGAAGGACGTTAATCCCCTAAGAACGTTCGTCCTCAAAGAATGTAGCAGCTCGTTCTATGTCCTTTTCAGCAGATTTCGGCTCATAGACCGGTAATTGAAACTCATCAATACCCGCTTCAAAGAACCGAAACAACTCTTCTTTACACGAATCTAAATTACCAATCAAAGTAAACTCTTCTACCCATTCTTCCTTAACGAATTTTCCAGCCAACTTGGGACCACCTTCTTTAAGTGCATCCTTAATTTTAGCTTCATCCTCTTGAGTCATCCCGATCTCTTCTTTTATGTTCGCTGGGGAGTCCACAAGCCTGAACGAGAGTTGACATTTAGCATCCTCTAATTCCTTTTCTTCAGTGACGAGCATTGTTGAGTAAACAATATTCAATTTTTTGCTATCTGTTCTGTTCACTGAGCGAAGCTTGGCAATAACATCCGGAAGGTGTCTTTTGTATATGTAGCTTAGATAAAACCCATCGGCTTTTTGGGCTCCAAGTTCTAGCATTTTGGGGCCTCGTCCCGCCAAAAAGATTTCTATCTCTTTACTTCCGTAGTTGAGCTTTGCAGGACCGAGTGAAAGTTTCTCTCCAGAGAAATTTACTGTCTTGCCGCTAAATAGCAGTCGAAGCACTTCGACGGTCTCTCGCACTAACGTCAGTGGCTTATGACGCTCAATTTTCATCGGGTCAAGCGTTAATCCACCTCCTGAACCTAGGCCTATAAATGCGCGTCCATTACTAAATTCATCAAGTGTAGCTATCGCAGATGCAGTAACCCCAGGGTGCCGAACATACGCATTCGTAATGCCGGGCCCTATTAATATCTTTTCTGTTTTTGCTGCAATAGCTGCGAGAACTATATAGACGTCTCGAGTAACAAGCCCTTCGTCGTAAACCCAGCAGCGGAAGAAACCTTTACTCTCTGCGTAAGCAGCTAACTCCGAAATCTCTCCGGCAGAAGTGGTAGGCATGATATTCAAGCTAAGTTGGGGCATCGTTAGGAACTACCTATAGATTTCAGGACTGTTTTTGCTGTATTAGTTCCTGGGGCACCGAATATTCCAGCCCCTGGGAATGTTCCTGCACCGGTGAGATATAGTCCTTTGATTGGTGTTTTATACCTGCTCAACTCCCGGCTCTTACCGACAAGTGTGGCTAAGGGAGAAGCTGCATATCCTGGACTGTGCCCTTTAGGCATGAAGAAGTCTCTTTCGTAGACGTCTGGGGTCATAGCACGCCATTTGGTAATTTGTGACCGGAAATCCCCTTCCATCAGATTTGTCCAGATATCGAGCCAGCGATCTGGTTGTTTTGATTCTTGCCATCCCCCGTTGAGAGAATATGGAGTGAAGAGAACCTCTAGACCAAAAGTGTGGAGACCATTATCTGCCTTCATTTCTGAGTCTAAAGCTGAAGGTACGCTGGCTAACATAGTGGGCTGGTCAGAGATGAGACCTTGGCTTTTTAGTACGTGCGCTTCTTTTAGCTTTTCAGGTGATGGAGAGATGATAACTGTTGACTGTGACAGGTCTGTGTGCTTAAAGCTTTCCGAAAGTTCGGACATGAATTTATATGTTGGCAAGTTCTGAATTATCCCATCTAGTTTTGATTCGTATCCTTCAGGAGCAGGTTCATTTCTCCATCGTGATATTAAAGACTTAGCTGGGATTGGAGCTTCATCAATCCAATTGACTAGGACATTGTGCGGGTCGCACGCAGCTATGACAGTCGGGGCTTCTAGGAGGCCACCGTCTTGTAGTTGAACCGCTTTCACTTTGTTCTTTTCAATGTGTAGTTTTTCAACAATGCTTTCCAGTCGTACTTGTCCGCCATTACTGAGATAGCTTTTCAGTATTGCGTCAGGGAGTGAGCCACTTCCCCTTCGGGGTCTACCGCTTGCGATTAGATGTCTGGTTGCGTAGACGGTCGCAGCTAAACCTGTTCCTGGTGCTTCGGGTGGCGCACCCCAGACTGTAGGTCCTGTACTGATTCCTGGCATGTAAAGGCGCCAGTCATCAAAATAGTATTTGAATACTTCTGCGGCACTAGCTTTGCTCAAGCGAAGCAGCTTTGAAACTCCTTTAAGTCTTTGCCGGCTTGCAGCTTGGAGGAACTCATATATTGAGGCCCCACTTTGAGCTATTTTGATAGCAAGTTCTGCTACTGGTAAGGCGTCTTTCAAATATCGCTTATAATTTTCAACTTCTAGCGGATGTGTGATTGATAACCCGTCAATTGTTTGGTCAGAGTCGTGATAGAAAACCCAAGAACCATCATTTCCATGAAAAGTATTCACATATGTAGCCTCTGGTTCCAGATAATCGAGCCCATGGGAACCTAGGTCCAATTCGTTGATTAATGGCATTGCCCTGATCAAACTATGGTCACATGCACAAATATTGAATTTTGCGCCCAAATCAGCAACTGTTGAGGCACATCCTCCAACTGAACCTCTTGCCTCCACAAGAATTGTGCTTACGCCTGCTTGTGCTAGGTATGCAGCACAGATAAGCCCGTTATGGCCTCCTCCTATAACAATCGCTTCAGCATCATACATACGGAACAATCACCTATACCCAGTCCTTGCGAATAGCCTACATTCTTTTAAGGTCTCCGTTTAAGCGAATCTTTGTATTTTGTTCTGTTGTTAACTCACATTTGATGTACCTTCGTTTCATGCCTTATTTCAATGATCCAATGCTGACGGAATCTGGTGAGACGGTATGCCAAAGGTTCGGGATATTCCCTCCTGAGACAGAGCCAATGCCTGCTCTTTTAGAGCCGTCAATTTTCCCTGATGCTCCAGACACGTTGGGAAAACTGGAAAAGGTAATCCACCCTAGGATCAAGACCATTACTAGTTATCTAGACGCAGGTTGGGTAAATGCGCAAGATGGGACGTGGTTGCGTCCAGAAGCAAATGCTCTTTTACATAAGGTAGTTGATTCGCTTCCTGAGCCTTGGGGTTTATGCGTGTTTGACGCCTGGCGACCGTTAGATCTTCAAGCAGAGTTATTTGATGCCGCTTATAAAGATCCAATTTTGCCAGAGGGTTTTGTGTCACCTGCCGATGGTGAGGCCCGACTTTGCCCACCTCATTTATCTGGTGGCACAGTTGACTGCAGCTTTACGCTTCATGGGGTCCCTTTAGGGTTGGGCACAGGCTTTGATGATTTTACTGATTTAGCGGCTGCTGATGCATTAGAAACTGAGGAAAGCGTTAATCGAGATTTGCGGAGATGGCTTTACTGGTCCATGAACGAATCTGGTTTTGTAGTTCTCAATTGTGAGTGGTGGCACTTCGAGTATGGCACTCGACGGTGGGGGGCCATACATGATACTGATCCGATTTTTGGGCCTGCTGTAATGGGTAAGTGAAATCCCATTAATGACATTAAAAGTAAGGAATTCTCCTCTACTATCCATCTGTGCACTTCAACTCCCCAAATATGCGAAGGCCATTACTGCCCACAAAAACGCTACTGACTTCGGCCCTTATAGTTATTCTGATTTCAGGAGCTTTGGCTTGTTCTAACTCCAGTCAATCCACGCTTATTTCAAATGAATCTGCTGAGAAGTTAAATGTGCAGACAGAAACTCCCACAGCTGTACCTTCGCCGATGCCAACACCAGCACCAATTGCGACACCATCACCTACCCCGATTCCAACCCCGACACCGACAATTTTTGAGCAAGGCGAGATAGACGGCATCACTCGATCTCCTTTTAATGGGATGGCCGTCAATGATGAGAGCCTTTCAAGAAGAGTCTTAGTGGTTAAAGTCGATAATCACGAGGAAGCTCGACCACAATCTGGAATCGAGCTAGCAGATATGATCATAGAAATTTGGGTTGAAGGCATCACGAGGTATTTAGCTGTTTTCCAAGCTTCTGATACTGACTTCGTTGGACCGATACGCTCTATGAGACCGACTGATTTCGCCCTTCAGAATCCTTGGGCGTCAACATTTGTCAATTCGGGCGGGCAAGACTGGATTCAGAATATAGGAGATGCTTCTACTGCTCGATGGTTCATTGAACCACCGGGGTCATTTCGTATTTCCGCAAGACCACGACCGTGGAATTTGTATGGCGATACGAACTCTTTACGAACCCTTGATAATCGCGGATCTTATTCATCTCCGCTAAGTCCGCTTTGGGAGTTTGGCAATATGCCCAACGATGCCGCAACGGCGGAGGAAATACTTCTAAAATATTGGTTTGACTATACGACTTCCTGGTATTGGAACGAAGAAGAATTCCAATATGAAAAGAGCACTATTGGTCAGCCTCACTATTACTTAGACCCGAATAATAACGCTCATAGAATTTCTGCAGACACACTCATCATGCTTGAGACTCTTTATTTTCTTACATGTTATGGGTGCGAATCTGGATCCAATGTCCCTGTCGCTGAGACTGTTGGGTCGGGCACGGCATGGGTTTTCCACGGAGGGAAAATGCAAAAGGGGTTGTGGTCGAGATCTAGCGAACGAGAATGGTTCTCTCTTACACTAGATGACGGCTCACCTATGCTTATCCCCCCTGGTCAAATCTGGATGACATTGAGTCGTCGGGACAACGTGATTGTTAATCAGAACCTTGATTAGTGCTCCGGTCTTTCCCGGTTAATAAAACTGCGATGGTTGTTTGACTATCAATTTGACCAATTTTGAATGAATGTATCGCTCCTGCTACCGAAGCAGCTCCCGTAGGTTCGGTTCGGATTCCTGCACTTGGAACAAGTTGGCTTGCGTGTGCTATTTCTTCTTCACTCGCGACGACACTCCCGCCGTCACTGAGGAGTAACGAACGCACAACTCCTATCCAATCATAAGTTATATCATCGAGAATGCCGGTCGCTAAGCCTGTTGGGTTAGCCCATGGTTTCATAAGTTCAGACTCGTGATCTTCACAGTACTCAATTACTTCTTCGATAGGTTTACTTTTAGGCACCTTCTGCCAAGCTGAGTCAAACGGCGCGCATCCCTCAGCTTGAACTGCCCAAATTCTAGGGACTTTTGAAAGCCGTTTAAATTTTGTGGCTTCGAATAGCCCTATCGCACAACTGGTTAGTAATGCTCCGCCTCCTACTTGAATGAATAGGTCATCGGCAGGGTTTTCTTCAAGTGCTTCAGCCAATTCCCAGCCTATTGTTCGCCCACCATCAAGAGTTAAAATGTTCTCTGTGGCTTGAACCCCAAACGGTAGAGCGCCACTATCAATCGCCTTGTGAAATGCAACCATGCACGGATCACCTAGTTGCCCCTTCTTCCTTTCGCAAACATGGATTTGAGCTCCAAGAGATTCCAATTCTGCGACGATTGAGGCATTTGCCCATGTAGGGATGAATACATCTATGGGCCGACCAGCAGCTCGAGCTACAGTTGCTGCGCCTATAGCCGCATTCCCGCATGATGATATGGCAAGCCTCTTGTTCTCCCCGGCTGAATCGACAGCCAGATGGAGCAGTAGCCCCATCAGATGACGAGCCTTGTGCGAACCCCCCACATTTTGCGTTTCATCTTTCCAAAGCACAGAGTGCGGTAGTAGATCTGAGGTATTTTTCCAGATTCCGCTTGGTGTTATTCTGAAGTTCGAGCCAGCAGCATTTTTGATAGCATCATCTATTTCCCTCACCAACGATACGAAGTCTTCATCTTTCCAACCACGATCAATCGCCTTGTGCCATGACCACAACATTTTTCGCCACCGAATGTATGGATTTAACTCCTGTTCACTTTTTTCAGGCCACTCTGCACTCTCTGGTGTGGCTATCCAAGAAGTGTCGCTTTCGTGATCTGTGTCCACGTTAGGCCAGCACGCCTGTTTCGGCATTAAACTCTCTGATCATTTCATCCCAAATGGGAGGAAACTTGTGGAGTTCATTCCAGAATTCTTGTGATCGCCGTGCGTCAAAGTCGTCTACGGAAATACCTTGCTGCTCAACCCATGTGTAGTAGCCAAGATTAAAGATACGATTTCTTCCAACATCATTGAGAATTTCTAAATGCTGTGAGTCTGCATTGGCAAGGTGAGTAGTAAAGATTGCGTGCGCATCTTCAGTAGAGAACCCGTTGGGGTACTTTTCTCTCATTAGGTGAGCTTTTTCGCTTTCATAAAGTTCCGACCCGTCTGTAGCGACTGTCATGATTACATCGTTGGATCCCAGATTCAGCTCTTTCGCAGTTTTGATAGAAGCCAACATGTTGCAAATAGATGAGAATCCAAAGTGTTTCAAATTGTCTACAATTTCGTCAGGAATCTGATGAACAGACTTGAGGTATTCTTTCCCGCTATCTGTTGTGAATACGAGATTCAAACCATCTGTAGCTGCATCTGATATTCCGGCAACAATATCTGTGTTCATCACGTTATGAATCAAAGGTATATGTTTATCGCCTATTCCCTGTATGTTGTGTTCTCCGTAACCGTTGTAAAGCATCGTCGGGCATTCAAGAGCCTCCACAGCAACGATTTTTGCTCCATAGTCATCTTTCAGTCGGTCACCAGCAGCGAGAGTGCCTGCCGATCCGGAAGCGAATGTGCAAACCGAAAGATTTAGCTCTGGTTCGCTAGCTTTAAGGGTTTCGAATATATGACCTAGTGCCTTACCTGTCACAGAATAGTGTCCAATATGGTTTGCATATTCTGAGAACTGGTTGAAAATAAAGTTTGATTCGTCCTTTTCAAGCTCATTACAAGCATCGTAGATTTCTTTCACGTTGCTTTCTGAACCTGGTGTTCGAATGATGTCATCTGGGTCCATGACCCATTTGTCTAGCCAGTCAAAGCGTTCCTGACTCATATTCTCTGGCAAGACAGCTACCCCACGGCTACGCATCAGAGTTGATATGGCTATTCCCCCTCTTGCGAAATTCCCTGTAGATGGCCAGATAGCTCGATGTTGAGTTGGGTTAAATTGACCGCTTATAACTCGGGGGACAAAACACGAATAAGCAGCCAAGACTTTATGAGCTGTAATCATGGGGAATCTGTTACCAAATGCCAACACGATTTTTGCGTCAACCCCTGTTAACTCTGATGGAAGGACTATATGCTGCGGAACAGCAACGTTTTCCCTAGTCCCGTACTCGTTATACCAATGGACTCTGAACAAATTTAGGGGATGGGCTTCATTGGGGTCTATGTTCTCAAGAGCTTCTTTGACTGAATCGGAGATCTTAGTGGGATCAGCTAGCTCTTCAAAGGTAGGTAACAAGATGTTCTCTTCTCGAAATCTACTTACGGAGCTTTTGTAATTTTCATCATTAATAACAGCTTGAAGGAGGCCGAATCGTTCCAGATCTATACCAATTGACATATTCTCACGCTACCGCCTCTAGCCCTGATTTGGGAGTTCCATATGCGAGTTTTCGGTACCAATGAGGCGATGTTTATAGATACGGGGTACTGTATTTCCGTGGCTGACAGATCAATTGATCTCCTTGATGGTGAATTTTATACAAACAATCCCTACGAGACGTATCAGTGGATGCGAACAGAAGATCCGGTCCATTGGGATGCTAGGAATGAGATATGGGGCGTCTCTCGGTACGACGACATAGTGGAAATTGAAAAGAACAAAGCAGTCTTCATTAATTCGGACAAAGAAAAAGGGGGCTACCGGCCTAACCTTCCGGCAGATTCTTCAATAATTGGATTAGATGATCCTCAGCATAATGTTCGTAGACTGCTGGTATCTAGAAGGTTCACTCCTCGGTCAGTGAGTTCTTGGACACCTCATATTATTGGTGCCGTAGATCGACTTCTTGACGATGCATTATCTAACGAAAGATCAACGGATATTGTCGGAGAACTTGCTGCACCACTTCCGGCTATGATGATTGGTCATTTACTTGGGTTCCCTGAGGATCTTTGGCCTTCACTTCATAGATGGTCGGAAGAAACGATCGCTTTGGGTGGAGGGCCTCGCTATCAAAATGATGAGGGGACCAAAGCGGTTTTTGAATTCGTGGAAGCCTGTATGAAGCTTTACTCTGAAAAGAAAATAAATCCATCTGATGACATAATGTCAGCTTGGATTGAGGTTGAGTCAAAGGGGTTAAAGGATGGTTCAGATTTTGGCCTGGATCAAATAATAAGTGACTGTCTACTGTTACTTGATGGAGGCGCAGAAACAACGCGCACAGTAATTGCAAGATCGATGCTACATCTTGCTAAATTGCCAGACCAATGGGAGCTTCTAAAAAACGGTGCGGATCTTGAAATCGCCGTTGAGGAATTTATTCGATATGTTACTCCTATTCATAATATGTGCCGTGTCGCTACAGAAGATTACTCCTTACATGGCAAAGAGATTCGGAAGGGCGACCAAGTTGTACTTATGTATTCTTCAGCAAATAGAGATTCAGAAAAATTTGATGACCCTGAAATTTTTGATGTGACGAGAAACCCGAACCATCACATTGCATTTGGTTTTGGAACTCACTTCTGTTTGGGAGCATCTTTAGCACGTCTTGAAATAAAGCTCTTTTACGAGCAACTAATTAATCGTGTTGAGAGCTTTGCCCTTGATGGTGACCCCGTAGAAATGCCGAATGCCTTTGTCTACGGTTTAGCGTCTTGCCCTATGAAATTAACTCCCAGAAACTAGTTAACTCTGAGATCGGATTTCAACAGCGGAACTAGGTTATCTTTATGGGCTTCTAGTTGTTCACTAATTTGATTGGCCTCGAGCCCTGCAACATGTACGCGCACGTTGACTGTATCGCACCCTGAATTGTGTAGTATCTTGAGCAACCGTTCAGCGGCTTCTGCACCATTTTGGGCAAGTACTGTGCTATCTCCGTGACTCCAATTGTCTTTGGCTCGATCGCTTGCGTAGCTATGGTAATGCTCCATTTGTGCTTGTATCTTTGAAGTGGGTGGATTTCCTATCCAGACACGTCGGATCAGGATAACTGGCCCTTCTCCCCCCGCATCACGATAGGCAGATGATAATTTCATAGAAACTTCTGGGGATTGCAGGGAATCAAAGAGGATTCCTGCATTTAATTTTGCTGCTCTCCTACAGGCTTCAACACTTTGCGCTGCGATGACGATTGGAATTGGCTGAAGCTTACATTGTTGTATAGCTAAATCTTTTGCAATTGGGTCTTCCGCTGTTCCTCGTAAAGTGTTCACGATCCAAGGAAGGCTTCTTTTGAATCTCATATTTCTTTTGTTGAATGGGACTTCTGCAAGTTCAAAGTCAACTGGAAGAGCACCAGCTGCGAAACCTACTCCAACTCGATGTGGGTAAGCGCTGGACAACCAGGCTATTTCCTCCGCCAGCATGGCTCTTGGCTTAGTTGGAAGTAATAGCGGGCAAGGCGAAACCCATATTTCCTCAGTCGCGGCCAACAGAAACGCACTTAGCTGAAGCGGATTGGGTAAATATCCAGGAAACCCCGCATGATGTTCGCTAACCATGACTCCGTCATAGCCAACTTCCTCAGCAAGTTGGGCCTCGGTTCTCATTTGATTGACCTGGTCAACTGATGTTCCATCGGATGCATAGAGGCGAAGTGATACAGACCCTACGCCTAATGTCGTATTTAGCATTTAAGGGAGTTCTCCGTGTAGCTCGTCGTGAGAAAGGTTCCTCAAAAACTGAGTAAATTGTGGCCCTCTTCTTAATGAGTGCCCACCATCAACATTTATGCACTGCCCAGTGATCCACTTTGATTCTTGACTGAGTAAAAATTTTACAAGTGCGGCGACATCGTCTGGTTGACCAACGTTTCCAAGGGGCGTGTTCTCTATATAACTGTTGAAGATTTCGCTATCTCTGGGAATGCCCTCCATAATTTCAGTCTCAATAAAGCCGGGGCGAACTGCATTGAACCGTATATTCGCTGGTCCGTACTCATCAGCAGCATTACGAATGATTGCTTCAATACCGGCTTTGGCGGCAGGGTACGCTCCGAACCAAAGATGAGTTAAGTGACTTGCGATAGATGACATACCCACAAAAGAAGCTCTATCAGACTTTCGCAGAAGTGGAACAGCATGTTTAATGCAAAGCATCGTGCCAAGCACATTCAAATTTAGAACTCTCGAAAACTCTTCTACCGCCTGCATGTGGTACGGAACTATTGCTCCTCCCCCACCTGCATTAGCGACAACTCCGTCAAGGCCTTCACCAAACTCGTCTGCAGCTAAAACAGCATTAAGTACCTGATCTTCGTCAGTGACATCACAAGTCACGTATTGTATAGCTCCGCCATCTTGCTGGTTTGTGATTATTTCTTGAACAGATTGTTCCAATTTCTCTTCAGTCCGTCCGCATATGGTTACAAGCGCTCCGTGTGCGTACATTTCTGCAGCGCAGGCCTTTCCAATACCAGTTCCCCCTCCGGTAATGAGGATTCCTAGATTCACTAAATCTCTTTTCATATCAACTCCAAAGTTTTTAACTATTGTTTTCCCATTCACCTTTTAGGAGGCTAGAAATTCCTGGGAAACCAGCAATTTTCCCCCATTCGCGCTCTAAATAATATGCGACTATTATGATTACCGCTGTTGTGTACACCCAATTCACAAAGAATCTGATGATCAGGTAACCATCCACTGACGCATTGTTATATAGCCAGATATCGAAACCCGAACTTATAAGCAATGCAAGCCCTAACATGCAGGCCACTCGGTTTACTCCTGTTTGGAAAGCCGGATGGTCTGTACTGAATTTATTGGAGTAAATAATTTTTTTAATCTGCTTTGTCAAATATGTGCGAGACAATATCGCTGTAGCGAAAATCCCAAGTCCTACAGTAGCTTTAGTTCCAATTCCGATTCCGAAATATACAGCCTCGCTGTCTGTGATTATTCCTATGACTCCTCTAATCACAATTCCTGCTGTGACTATGGGAATAAATTTCCCTATGGGGTGCCCGTTGCGATATCTCCGAATGGAGATCACTAAAGACCAAACAGTCGCTGCGATAATAGCCTGTGCCAAACCCATCGTTCTGTTAAAAACAATAAACAAAACAATTGGCATGATTGATTCCCATGGGTTCTGCCTTACCCTCGGGTTATCAGGTAAACCAGATTTATTTAGATCTTCTTCAGCCACATATTCATTTTGCTGCTTTAGAGAAAGAATTACACAACATGCGGTGAAATTTAGTTGAGTCTAAAGTTGTTGGTAACTAAAGGAGGGTCGTTGGGAACTGTAGCAATCACGGGGTCGGGGTCAGGCATTGGTGCTGCAACCCGAGAATTACTGGAATCGCAATCAACAAATGTTATTGGTATTGATATCCGAAATGCAGAGATACTAGCTGATTTGGGAACAAGCGAAGGGAGGAAGGAAGCAATTGCTTCAACGCTTGATATGGCCTGAGGTAAACTTGACGGATTAGTGACATCTGCTGGGGTTTCAGTTCCCTTCGATCCGAAACTGATGCTTTCAATTAATTGGTTTGGGACAATGGAGCTTTTAGAAGGCCTTAAAGGTGCTTTGGCTAAGGGCAACGAAAACTCGTATGTTGTAGCTGTTTCTTCAAACTCAACGACGATTACCCCAAATATTCCTGATGAACTCGTTAATTCTTGTTTAGATCGTGATGAGACGACAGCCTATACACTTCTTGATGCTCTTGATAACCCACAGGGTATGGCAATATCCTATGCGGCATCTAAATTAGCGGTTGCTAGGTATGTTCGGATGAATGCGCCATCAAAAGATTGGGCAGGGAATGGAATTCGTTTAAACGCTATTTGCCCGGGAGCAATCATGACACCGCTTCTTGAAAGTAGCATGAATGACCCTATATTCGGACCAGCTGTTGAACACTTACCGATTCCTGTGGGAGACTTTGGCTCTCCTGATCTCATTGCTAAATGGATAGCAATGATGCTTTCCTCAGCTGCAGATTTTATGTGTGGATCACTGGTTTTTGTTGATGGTGGTTCTGATGCGCTGATACGTCCAAAGGATTGGCCACAATCCTTTAATATCTGAGCGACATTCTTTCCTCGCCCTCATGTTGCAAGACTATTTTCGGTCACTTAGCATCACACAAAGGATAAAGGAGGAAGAATGTACCCTGGTGAAATAGCGAAATCACCCCCTGATAACCCTGCCATTATCATGTCTGATACAGGTGAATCGATGTCTTTCCAGGAGCTTCATGAATATGCGGAAAGAATGGCTAATCTATTTCAGGCAGCTGGGTTGAAACCCGGTGACCATGTGGCTTTATGCCTTGAAAATCGTTTGGAATTTTTATCCATCTGTTGGGGCGCACACTATGCAGGTTTGTATTACACAGCAATAAGCTCTCGGCTTACGGCACCCGAGATGGCTTACATTATTAATGATTGTGGCGCTGGTGCTTTCATTACCTCCCCTTACAAAGCGCAAGAGTCAATTGAGCTAGAAGATGACATACCAAATGTTTTTTTACGACTTAGCGTGGGCGGAAATGTCGATGGCTACGATCTGCTCGAAGACCTTTTAGCGGAACAGTTGGTTACACCTAATGGCCCAAGGGTTGAGGGAGCTGACATGCTCTATTCATCCGGCACTACTGGACGCCCCAAGGGTGTTAAAGTTCCCTTACCTGACACTGCGTTAGGTGATACAGATGGAGTCACAGCCCTGCTTGGTCTTCTGTTTGGGGCTAATCAAGACACGGTATACCTATCTCCGGCTCCCTTGTATCACGCTGCACCGCTTAGATTCTGTCGCGGAATTCATAAAATCGGTGGAACTGTGATTGTGATGCCACGATTCGACCCGTTAGAGCTTCTTGAAAGTATCCAACAATATAAAGCTACGTTTATGCAAGTAGTTCCAACAATGTTCGTCAGACTATTAAAACTTGATAAAGCCGAGCGCGAATCTTTTGATGTTTCTTCACTTGAGTCTGTCGTCCATGCTGCAGCGCCATGCCCAATCCCTGTGAAGAAGCAAATGATTGCGTGGTGGGGAAAGATTATTCATGAATACTACGCAGGCACTGAGGGTAACGGATTTTGCTATTGCAACAGTGAGGATTGGCTTAGCCACGAAGGAACGGTAGGAAAAGCGATATTAGGGACATTACACATTGTTGATGATGATGGAGCTGAGCTTCCTGTCGGAGAGATAGGTGGCGTCTACTTTGAAAGTGACGGCAATTTTGAATACCACAATGACCCTGAGAAGACTGAGAGCGCAAAGCTAAACAATGGTTGGTCAACGCTAGGTGATATAGGGAAAATTGATGAAGATGGCTTCTTGTACCTCACAGACCGAAAAGCTTTTATGATCATTTCGGGAGGAGTTAATATTTACCCTCAAGAAGCCGAAAATGTTTTGACAATGCATGAAAAAGTTCTTGATGTTGCGGTTTTCGGAGTTCCAAATGATGATTTAGGAGAAGAGGTCAAAGCAGTCGTTCAACTTCTGGACCCCAATCAAGCATCTCCTGAAGTTGAAAGAGAACTTCTCCTATATTGTCAGGATCAACTTGCAAAGGTGAAGTGCCCAAGAAGCATTGACTTCCGAGATGAACTTCCTCGGCACCCGACAGGAAAACTATATAAACGGCTACTGCGCGATGAATATTGGGGCGATAGCGAAAGTCGAATAGTTTAGGAACATAATGAATATTGATGAGATAAACGATCATTTCGAAATCGAACGACTAATGACTAAATATGTCGAAGCAATAGACTCCAAAGACTGGAATATGCTTGACGAGGTTTTCACAAAAGATGCGTTCTTAGACTACGAGAGTTCGGGTGGCCCTGAAGGAAAAGGCGACTATCCCACTATTAAGAAATGGCTGCAGAAGAACTTATCCATGTTCCCGATGACACAGCACATGATAGGGAAATCATTTATTGAATACCAAGGGGATTCTGCAAAATGCAGAACCATGTTCCATAACCCGGTTGGAGTTCCTGTCAATGCTGACGGGGTTTACGACCCTCAGGGAGAAAGCCTCCATGTCTTTATCGTTGGAGGATGGTACAACGATTACTGCGTTAAAACCGACGAAGGTTGGCGTATCGAAAGGAAAGTTGAGGAACAGGCTTACATGCAAGGGTCCTTTCCTCCATTGCAATAATTTTAATCCGATGAATGTTGTCTCAACCATTCATACATCGCCACACCACTTGCGACTCCGGCATTGATTGACCTTGTTGATCCGTATTGTGTAATAGCAAGTATTCTCTTTGATGCTCCAATCATTTCATCACTGAGCCCAGGTCCTTCTTGCCCAAATACCAGAACACAATTTTCAGGAATTTCTGATGTTTCTATCGGTTCTGAACCAGGGATGTTATCGATACCGATGATGGTGCACGATTCGGTATCTGCCCATTGAATGAAGTCCTTTACTGTCGGGTGATGATGTATGTGCTGATAGCGGTCGGTTACCATAGCACCTCTTCTGTTCCACTTACGCTTACCTACTATGTGCACGCCTCGAGCCAAAAAAGCATTAGCGTTACGTACAACAGTTCCAATATTGAAATCATGTTCCCAATTCTCTATTGCGATATGGAACGAGTGACGATGGTGATCTAAATCAGCAATAATGGCTTCGCGACTCCAATAACGATATTTATCAACAACGTTTCTAGTGTCACCTGTTTCAAGTAAATTGGGATCGTATTGAGGACCGCTTGGCCAAGGCTTCGGATGTGGTCCTACTGTCATTTCTCTGATAGTTCCTTTTTTTGTTATGGCTACTCTACTACTTTCGCGCTCGGAAGTTAGCTAAACTAGGCGTGTGGAATGATACCGAAAGCCATCACACAATAATGCAGTGTTGCCGCAGCCACGACCATTGCATGCCAAATTTCGTGGTATCCGAAGATCTCAGGCCAAGGGTCTGGGCGTCGCAAACCGACAATGAATGCCCCGATTGTATAAAGCGCACCCCCTATCCCTAGAAGCAACAGCCATTCAAATTCAAGAAAGTCAATCAGTTGAGGGATAGCCAACACCGCAACCCAACCCATTGATAGGAATAAGCCATTCATGAGGCCATACGGAGGGTCAAATGGAAGGAACCTAATGGTGGTTCCTAGAGCGACACTAACCCATGCTGTGATAAGTAACGTCTTTTGGACCCATCCCTCTGCGGCAATCATAGCTATCGGCGTATACCCACCAGCAATGCATAAGTAGATCCCGATATGATCCAACCTCCTGAACCGCATCCATTCAGAATCCGTGAATTTTGTTCTATGGAACAATGCGCTGATTCCCAGCATTGAAGAGATGCCAAATGCGAATATGAATGCGGCGAACTTTCCTGATGGTGAGGGTGCGGTGATGACTAGAGTTATTCCGGCGGGAATAGAAATAAAGAAGAAATAGCTGTGGAGCAGTCCCCTAAATTTTGGTCGGTTGATTGCTCGATTCCTTATCGGCTGGAGAGAGTCTGGAATTTCCATTTCCATTAGAGCCTCAATGCCAGTTCGTGTATCAGTGAACTTATCTCCAGTGCACATGAATCAAAGATCCTTTGGTCTCCCCCCGCTGGGTCTGTCACTTCTTCCCACTGTTCAAATTTCTTTTCGGCTAGATTTAATCTCTCTATGCGAATATCAAGACTTTCATATGTTTTCTCAAGTTCTCTGCTTATTCTCGGGAGAGACGAGACTATTGAAAGTGAATTGGTGTGATTCCTTGCGATGTATTCCTGATGTTCTCGTTCAAAAATAATAATTAGGTCAGCCCACTCGCAATCCTTTTCTTCAAGTTGGTGACTCTTGTGATTAGGGTCAGACAACTTGAATTTAGCTAATGCCGCTCGAGTCCGCTGACTCATAGGTAGACCAGAGATTGAGAATGTTCCAGCCCCTCGAATACCATATTCGGGTCGTTCTGAACGCATCATGACTGTTGCCATAACTGACCGGGCTGCGTTACCTGTGCATAGAAAGAGAATATTAGGCATCAAATAATCATTTCCCGTTTGGCTTGAGAAAGAGTGCAGTTGCCTCTGAGCATATTTTCTCTCCGTGTGTGCATTGCCCTCTGACTGTTATGCGCCTCCCTGATGATTCCAAGATCCAGCCAGCGAAAACAAGTTCTTCATCAATTGGTGTAAGGGATCTATATTTAATCTCCAATTTTGCTGTGTAGCCAGTTCCAGTCTGGCTTAATGATTGGACTGCCCCAAGCAATTCATCAAAAAGTCCTGCAATAAAGCCTCCGTGTACCGCCAGTGGGGGCCCTTCATAGAGGTCAGATAGGGTAACGTAAAACTTAAAACCCTTTTCCCCATTAGGGCCGGAATGCTCTTCCCAATCTAGATCAGGAGAGAATAGATGATAAGGCCCTTGATACAGTGATCGGTTTCTGTAAGTGCTTGATCTTAACTCACCCGAACCAGATTCTGGCTGCCACCACTTCGGTATTTCTTCGTCCGATATTTCATTTTGAAAAGTTTCAAGACTTTCTGCTATTTCGTCTAATTTCTGGTGAGATATATTGTGATTAAGGACTTTCCTGGCGAGAGCATGAAAGGAACTGCGTAAATTCCTTGCAGCGTGTAGTGATTTCTTATCCATTGGCTAAATTATGTTCATGGTTGAGGATGTTTTGCCCTATCACATCAATATGGGCAATCGCATCACCCCTTGTCGCTGCTAGTGCCCATCCACGTTTTAACCAAATTTGCAAATCATATTCCATTGTGTAGCCGATTGCCCCGTGACATTGCAGTGCGGTCCTGCATGCATGATTTACAGCTTTAGATGCAAGATATTTACCCATTGAAACCGCAACCTGCTCATCAGGGTCAGAAACTGAAAGTGCCCACGCCGCCCTATGGACCATTGGACGAGCGAACTCGATGGCCTTTCCAGTATCTGCTAGATGATGTTTTATTGCTTGGTTTGTACCAACAGGTTTTCCAAACTGTTCCCGTTCTTTCACATAGCTAATAGTTGTTTCTAGCAGGTGTATCGCTACCCCCAAGGATTGCGCTGCTGTAGCAGTTACAGCACTTAACAGAGATTTTCGAACTATATTAGGATGCGCCTTGACCGAGGTGTGCTTAGTTGGTTCCCACTGAATTGAGAAAAGTCGACGTGTTTCGTCAATAGACTCTTGTAATACCATCTCTACTTCAGAGGAAGGTACAAGGTAGATTTCACTGTTATTTTCTAGAAGTAAATAGTCGACACTATCCGCCGCCAGAGCGTACGCAGAACCCAGCGTTGTTGACAATCTTTGTTCACCACTAATTAAGCTTTTGATTAACCCCTCGTCAACTGCACCTTCAAATACATTACCAAGAATAGGAATACCTATGCAGCTCTGTTCAATGACTGTCTCAGGGCATGCTACACGTCCCATTTCCTCCATTATTAGAACAAGATCAAGGTCGGACATGCCTAACCCCCCATATCGTTCAGGCCCTGTCATACCTATAACACCCATATTGGAAAGACTGTCCCATAGCGTTTGGATTGAGCTATCGCTGCCTTCGGTCATTGATCGCAAAGTCGCAGGGGTGCATTCTTTATCGAGCAGTTCACCGACAGCACCTGCGAAGAGGCGTTGTGTTTCTGTGAATCTAAAGTCCATATCCGTTGCTTTCGGGTAAGCCTGTCATTGTTTTAGGTAGCGTTGTAGTTCTTGGTCTCAGTCTCATTTTCTCGGGAGTCCCAATACTCTCTCAGCAACAATATTTCTTTGGATTTCATTCGTCCCAGCGTAAATAGGTCCAGATAATGAAAATAAGTAACCGCTCATCCAGTCATATTCTGCGATTGCATCAGGAGCTGAAGATAGCAACTCTCCCCTTTCCGCAAGGAGTTCCAATGCTGTTGCATGAAGATCAACGTCTAACTCTGACCAGAATATTTTCATATAACTTGCTTCTGCGCCCATAGTCCCTCCATGCATAAGAGACGATGCTTTAGAAAAGACTTGCCACCTATAGGCTTGGGCTGCGGTATAACCCTCAACAATTTTATTGAATAATTCTGGAGGTATGTTTTTATTGCCTGCAATAAGTCCTTTATATAAGTTCACAAGTTGATTTGCAGCAGCTAGGAATCTCCCTGGTGCTCGGAGATTCAGACCCCTTTCGCTACTTGCGGTAGCCATAGCTACTTTCCAGCCTTCTCCCTCGCCGCCGAGCAAATTTTCGGTGCTTACTTGACAATCGTCAAAGAATATTTCAGCAAATGCTGGCTCGCCGTCAAGCCGAGAGACTGGCCGCCTTGTTATGCCTGGTGCATCTGCTGGAACAAGCAAGTAACTTAATCCGCTATGTCTTTGGCTTTCAGGGTCAGTTCTGACGATACAGAAAATCCAGTCAGCCCATGCACCTCTTGAACACCAAGTCTTTTGTCCATTAAGAATATAGTTTTCACCGTCTTTAATTGCGGTGGTTGAAAGGCTTGCGAGATCACTTCCTGTATTCGGCTCCGACCAGCCTTGAGCCCATATCTCTTTTCCCTGCGCCATAGGGAGAAGGAATCTATCTTTCTGATCCTGCGTTCCCCATTCAAAAAGTGTTGGCCCGAGTAATGTGATGCCATTAGTATTGACCCGACCGGGTGCTCTAGATAGATAATACTCTTCTTCAAAAAGAAGCCATTCAATTAAAGAGCAGTCCCGACCTCCGTATTCATTAGGCCAGTTAGGCACGGACCATTTTGATTCAAAAAGTTCGTGCTCCCAGGTTCGATGCTGTTCAAAACCAATCTCAGTGTCCATCGGAAGCCACTTTTCGCTTGGCTTATGCTCATTTAGCCACGTTCGTATTTCATCACGAAACTCAATCTCAGAAGTGGAGAAGGCAAGATCCATCTTTGCTACCTAACTGTGTTATCCGCTAATGAATGCAAACATTCTGATGCCTCAATCATGATCTCGCTGATGATATCTTCAACAGAAGGCGCGGAGGTAATAACACCAAGCCCAACACCAGTCGGCATAATTCCTATTTCAGTGTTACCGTCAACCATTGTCGCTTTAGTAAGCATCGGAGCATTTGCTGCCAGTGAAACTTGTGCCCATGTCATATCCTGATTCCGCTTCATGGCGAGTGCTTCCGTCAGCAAATCAGATATAGATGCCTCTGTTGCGTGTCGAAACTTAAGAGCATTTTTTAATGCTGTAGGGAACTTAAGAATCCTATTCTTTTCAAGGGCTTTAACCATCTGGGATCTAATAACACGTTGCGGTACACCATCCACGGAACGCGTTCTCACAGTGTCCGTAACACCAGCATCAAAATATGCTTGCTTGATAGCCTCTGGAACTTCGCTTTCTTTTGATAATAAAAACCTTGTTCCCATCGCTATGCCTTGAGCGCCCCACGCCAGTGCAGCTACTAAGCCTCTTCCGTCAGTGATACCACCGGCTGCAAACACAGGAATATCAACGGCTTTCGTAACTTGAGGTATGAGTACTGCTGTCGGAACTTCGCCTGTGTGGCCTCCGCCTTCTTGCCCTTGTGCGATTACAGCGTCTACGCCCCATTCTGCTACCTTTTCGGCATGCCTACGGGCGGCTATAGTAGGAATTGTTATAACCCCGCTATCGGATAATTTTTTAACCATTTCCGGATTCGGTGCCTGTGCGAAGGAAACAACTTTAATACCTTGCTGAATTGCCCAAGTAAGTCGCTCATCAATATCTGTTGAGTCAGTTCTTACATTAATGCCGAATGGCTTATCGGTTATTTCTTTGATCTCTTTAACCGACTGTTTCATCTCTTCAAATGTTTGCGTGGCTGTAGCTAGAAAACCAATCGCTCCAGCAGAGGATGTAGCTGCGGTTAGCTTAGCTGTTGAGACCCATCCCATCCCTGTCTGAATGACAGGGAAATCTACCCCTAATTTCCCACAAAACGGCGTTTTTAGCTTTGGGTGATATTCACTCATCATTAACCTCTGAGTATCT
>PATH01000037.1 GCA_002712325.1 Acidimicrobiaceae bacterium
AAACAGCGGAGCGTGAAACATAATGAGTTTCACACGATATGAAAAGAGCGTACTTTGCCTAAAGAGCGAGTCGAACGAGATGAAGAAGACCTAGTAAGGTTGTATCTCACTGATATCGGACAATACCCTCTTCTGACGAAAGAAGATGAGGTCCGACTCGCACAGAAAATTGAGAAGGGTGTCGAGGCAAGAGAAAAGCTTTCAACTTCGGAAGAGTTGACTGCTAAAGAAAAAAGTGATTTGAAACGCCTTGACCGAAATGGCGCTCGAGCAGAAAAAAAATTCGTTCAATCTAACCTCCGACTAGTTGTTTCGATAGCAAAGAAATATCAAGCATCCGGACTTCCGTTACTTGACCTAATCCAAGAAGGAAACCTCGGCTTGATGCATGCGGTGGAAAAGTTTGACTGGAGAAAAGGGTTTAAATTTTCAACGTACGCAACATGGTGGATTAGACAAGCCATAACTAGAGGAATTGCAAATACTGGTAGGACGATCCGTTTGCCAGTTCATGCTGGTGATACTCTCGCACGTCTACAAAAGGCTAGAACAAGATTAGAGCTTAAATACGGTAGACCTGCGACCATGACAGAGTTAGCTGCTGATGTGGAAATGCCAGAGGATAAAATCACTGAAGCATTGAGGTTTGCGAACGAACCGTTGAGCCTTTCTGAACCTCTTCGTGAAGATGGAGATGCCGAACTTGGAGATGTGGTAGAGGATCGTGGTGCTGCTTCTCCATTTGAAGTAGCAGCTACATCATTACTTCCAGATGAAATTGCAAGATTGCTCGCTCCTCTTGATGAGAGGGAGCGTGAAATCTTAAAATTGCGTTTTGGTCTGGATCGGGGAGAACCAAGAACTTTGGAAGAAGTTGGCGAACACTTTAACCTGACCCGTGAACGCATAAGACAAATTGAAGCTCGAGCAATGTCTAAACTCCGTCACCCAAGTAGTGATACCGGAGCTCGAGATCTTCTGGCTGTTTAGTAACAATAGTTTGTCATAAATTTTGCGGAGGTGGACGGGAATCGAACCCGCCGGACGGGGATCGCCCGTCCCACCCGCTTTGAAGGCGGGGGAGCCCACCAGGTACTCAGACACCTCCCAGTGATTTCAATTTACAGTATTACCGATCTTTAGCCAGATTGGCGACTTTGGTAATTGAGTCATCAAAAATCAAAGGCAAAAGGAAATTTGATACTTACATGTATCTCTACAATTGCAGATTTACGAGGTGGCTCAGAGAATCCAACGCGAATAGGTTCTGTAAATTGCGAACGTGACTGTAAATTAGTGCCGTTTAGCTCCACCGACCCATCTTTAACCCATCTCCACTTCTTCGCTTGATACCATTCTTCAACTCCTGTAGAGCTAGTCCCGTAGGTTTTGACGCCCATCAGGAAATTAGCAAATGGATTTTCAATAAATTTCGTGAAACCCAATGGTCTCGTTGGCAGAATCCCCCCTACCATTCCACCCAAAATTTCAATATGCAGGTTAGGCGTCTTAGCCTCTGTTCGCTTTCCATCCGATGATGTATGAAGATTCTCAATAAGGATACGATCAAAGTCGTAGATAGCAGATACGAAGTTTGCAACCTGATCGTTTCCTGCAATTAAAATCTTTTCGCCATCAGGAGTTCCCCACATAATGTCACCGAATTCACCTATGGGAGATTCTTTCCAGTGCCCTATCACAAAGCGATTTCCGTCTGAAAACCCTATCGAACTGATAAAGCCCTTTATTTGAATCATTTCCATACAAAAAATGTAGATTATGTAATTCTGACGAGCCCAACCTTCCTGAAGTAATGTCATATCAATGACGAATGAACTTGAACCTCAGCGAACATCGTTAGACCCTGTTACTATTCACGCTCAACTATCTGAATGGATAAAGGGTGTAACTGGAGAAAAAAATGCGAGTATAAGTGAGTTTGATCGCCCATCAGGATCCGGCATGTCAAGTGAAACCCTGTTATTTGATTCCACATGGGGCGAAGCCGAAAATGAAACTCAGAAAAAGCTTGTCGCCAGATTAGCTCCGACTGCACAAGATATACCTGTATTCCCTAAATATGACCTTTCTGCACAAGTCAAAATAATGCAACTCGTTAAACAGCACACAAATATAAAAGTTCCTGAAGTCCTCTGGGCAGAACCGTCAATAGATGTTCTTGGGGTCCCTTTTTTTGTAATGGAACAAGTACAGGGGAGAGTGCCACCTGACATTCCTCCATATGTTTTCGGAGGCTGGTTATTTGATGCAGGACTTAAAAGCCAGCTTGAGCTACAGGAACTCTGCGTCGACATTATTGCGCAGCTCTCCCAAATCAAACAAAATTCCCCAGATACTGATTTCTTAGAATTCAGTTCACAGGGAGATACAGCTTTGAAAAGGCACTTCGCGAACCAAAAAGAGTATTACAAGTGGGTGGTTCAAGATACGCGAGAGCACCCAGTTATCGAACATGCTTTTGACTGGCTTGAATCACAGTGGCCAGAAGAGAGCGATACTGTTGTTAGTTGGGGTGATGCCAGAATCGGAAATATCATGTTTGACAATAACTCACTAGAACCGGTAGCTGTCCTTGATTGGGAAATGGCTGGCCTTGCACCAGTTGAGGTTGACCTTGGATGGATGATTTTCATGCATAAGTTCTTCCAAGTCATAGCTGAAGCACTTGAATTTCCAGGCATGCCCCAATTTATGACATCGGAGGATGTAACTTCAAAGTTCACAGAACTCACAGGAATTACACCTAAACATATTGAATGGTACGAAATTTATGCTGCCACTCGTCACGCAATAATAATGAGCAGAATAAATGACCGTTCAGTTCACTTTGGCGAATCCGAATGGACGAATGATGTTGATTCTGCAATTCCTCACCGAGATTACTTGTGGTCAAGGATTCGATAACCCTATCCGAAATTACTTATAGCCATTACCCATATCATTGCCCCTGATAACTCATTTAAGGGATATTGTTAATCGCTTAGCTGACAAATTCAGAGAGTTTACTAAGCTAGAACTATGATGCTCGGAATAACAGAACAATTTCGCGATAAATGGGTGCTTCTCCAAATTAGTGGTGAAATAGATATGGCAACCGGGCCTGAGCTCAGGCAACGTATTGTTCAATACGTTCAGGAAGGCCACCTACACATTATTCTCGACCTAGCTAAAGTTGACTTTATTGATTCGACTGGTCTTGGTGTACTTATAGGTGGTTTGAAACGTACAAGAAGTCACGGCGGTGATCTCCAATGCATTGGGCTCTCAGAATCTCTGAAAGAAATGTTTAAACTCACAGGATTAGATGCCGTTCTCACTGAGAAAGATGTATGACCTGAAAACCATGCCTACGAAACTATGAACTCTGGAATTACACTTGAAATACCTGCTAAAGCTGAGTATCTCTCATTAGTTCGGGCAGTTGTTGTTTCAGCAGCGGCGTTGGATCCGGCATTTGAAAACCAACGTCTTGAGGATCTAAGACTAGCTGTTTCCGAAGCGACGACTAATGCTATACGATCGCATGCAAATTTAGGTTCAGAAGAACGAATCACGATTCGGTGTGGACTTACGTCTGACAGAATTGAAGTAGAAGTACAAGATAGAGGCCCAGGCTTTAATCCTGAAAAAATAACACCATCGGGGTCTCTAGATGAACCAGGCAGATTGAATTATGAGGGAGGGTTCGGTATACCCCTCATGAGAGTACTTGCTGATGAAATAAAAATTAATTCAGCTGATGAGGGAACTACTGTTCAGCTAGTCGTGTACACCCCTCCCTCTAACGATAACTCTTAACCTTCACCTAAATAACATATTCTTGAGTTAGAACAGTAGATTAGACCGGTGGAAGAAAACGACAATTTAGACCCCATCCCTAAACCTGATTCACTTCTAGCCCTGCACACTGTAGCTGAAAAATTGTTTACCACTTTACGAGAATGGTTTGATGTTAAGCCAAATGTAGTTATTGACTTAAGTGAAATAGACTCAGCTATTGCTGAGTTAGGGGAATCAGAAATGATTGCTGCTATGGCAATGCGAAAACTTCAAGCCTTACATCTAATCGCAACTCCTGGAGTTCTAACTACAACAGATGTAGTTCTGGCAATTATCAACGATCTTGATAGAGCCCTTCTTCAAGCGCCAAGCATGTTTTTAGAACGGAAGGCTACCCAAACAGATTGGGATAAAGAATTTGAAATCCTCAATGAGCCAAATATTTCGATGGATTCCCCCCTAGCCAGCGACCAAATTGATCCCGAAATACAGGATTTTCAATTACAACATGCCCTTCTCCACGAAGCTGTTCAAGACGTGGTTGAAGCTGCCGAAGGAGAAATAAGATTCTTCCAATGAAATCAATTACAATTCATCTTTAAGTAATTAATTTCAGCCTAAGTCGGATACGTTTAATAATGTCTAACCTAAGTAAAGGACAACATTAAGTGGCTAGCAATACACCCATACCAGACCTCCCGAAGTGGACGTTTCTAGGTGGAGATGGACGTTTAGCCAGAAGAGTCGGCCAGCCAGTCAGACGATTCCTACATGTTGAAGCATCAGGTGGAATCGTTCTACTGCTAGCTGCAGTGGCAGCACTTATCTGGGCGAATTCTCCTTGGTCAGATAGTTATTACAACTTTTGGCATACAGACTTTGCACTTAATATCGGAAGTTATCAAATGGGAGGGGAATCACATCACCTAACCCTTGAAACGTTAGTTAATGATGCTCTTATGGCAATCTTCTTTTTCGTTGTTGGCCTTGAAATTAAAAGAGAACTAGTTAGTGGTCAATTGAAGGATCCGAAAGCTGCAGCTCTACCAGTAATAGCCGCAATCGGAGGAATGGTATTCCCAGCTCTTGTGTATGTGGTGTTTAATGCAAACGGTGATGCTTCCTCTGGTTGGGGTATACCAATGGCCACAGATATTGCATTTGCGGTTGGTGTAATATCTTTGCTTGGAGACAAGATAGGAAGACCCTTGAAGGTTTTTCTTCTATCACTGGCCATAGCTGATGACATTGGCGCGATCGTTGTTATCGCTATCTTCTATACGTCTGACCTTTCTTTCAGTTGGTTCGTTACAGCGCTGATAATTATGGGAATTATCGTTGTGTTAAGAAGACTCCATATTTGGTACATTCCAATTTACATAGCCTTAGGGACTGCGCTTTGGCTTGCTACCTTTGAGTCCGGAATCCACGCAACTATTGCTGGAGTGGTGTTAGGTTTAGCAACGCCAGCTAAGCCTCAACAATCCAAAGAAGATGGTCTAGCCGCCTTAGAATGGCTACGGGATAAGGGTAAGGATGAGAGTATATATCCTGTTGACGTTCGACTAACAGCTATGGAAATTCGGGAATCTCAGGTGTCAGTAGCTGAAAGAATTGAAAGCGCACTACACCCTATTTCAAGTTTCATTATTATTCCTATTTTCGCCCTCGCTAACGCAGGAGTAAACATGGGTGATGGTTTATTAGGAGACGCTGCCTCTAGTCCAATTACCTGGGGAGTCGGCCTTGGCTTAATAGTAGGAAAAATCTTTGGCATCACATTTATGACCTGGCTCGGTATGAAACTCCCATTTATATCTCCGCCATCAGGATTGAATTTCATATCCCTTCTCGGACTAGCAGCCACGGCTGGGATAGGTTTCACTGTTTCATTGTTTATAACTAATCTGGCGTTTGATGACATGGAAATAATTAATCAATCAAAGATCGGCGTCCTCTTCGCTTCTGTAATCGCTGGTATTCTAGGGTTATTGCTATTACGTGCTGGCACTAAACAGGCGGATCAGACAGTTGAAAATAGTTCCGAATAAATCTGTTTGACGCTATTAAAATCAATCACCATAAGTCGTTGATCTTTAAAGACAATTAACTTTTGAACTATTACAGAAATAATTGAATTTCGTGAAATGCATTGAAAATAGTTTTTTTTGCGTTACCCTCTCCGTTCGCCACCAAACTTCAAAATTTCTTAACCAAATATGATGAAAGGTATACCGTGCCGAAATCACTAGTCATAGTTGAATCACCAGCGAAGGCAAAAACAATCGCGCGTTTTTTAGGCGATGACTATACCGTTGAAGCCTCCGTCGGTCATATACGGGATCTTATTCAACCCAAAGATGTTAAGAACGATAAAAGGTTTTCTCAATCAATACACGCTGAGAACCCTACTCTGACCAAATTCGGAATTGAAACAAATAGTAACTCATCTACAGATCCACTTATAAAAAAACTTCAACAGCAGCTGGGAACAAAAAGTTGGATGCCATGGTATGTCGAAAGCCTAAAAAGTCAGAAGACTATTACGCAATTAAAAAGAGCCTTAAAAAAAGCTGATGCCCTATATCTAGCTACTGATGAAGACAGAGAAGGCGAAGCAATAGCATGGCATCTCGTAGAAGTGCTTCAACCTGACCTTCCGGTATATCGCATGGTATTCCATGAAATTACGGAAAAAGCGATCTTAGAAGCTCTGCAAAATACAAGAGCTATTGATATGAATCAGGTTTCTGCGCAAGAAACAAGGAGAATCTTAGACCGAGTCATTGGATATGACTTATCTGGCCTATCACGACAGGTAATAGGCGGCGGGGCAACCGGAGGACGTGTACAAAGTCCAACACTTAGAAAAATTGTAGAAAGAGAAAAAGAAAGAATACGCTTCAAAAGCACCGGCTATTGGAGCGCTACTGCAGAACTTAAATCAAATAATTCAAGTAGCTTTGACGCAAAACTAATCGGTATAAACCATAAACGTGTTGCCTCAGGAAAAAATGATTTTAATGAAAATGGTCAACTCAAAAAACCAGAAGAAGTTGTTGTCCTATCAGAGGGCAATGCGAAAAAACTGCAAGAGCAATTTACCAACGAAACCTTAACAATAACATCAATAGAAACATCCCCCCACCGACGCCAACCTAAACCTCCTTTCACAACCTCCAGCTTCCAACAGGAGGTAATAAACAAACTTGGAGGATCCTCAGGTGCAGCAATGGCCATAGCGCAAGGACTCTACCAGAATGGTTATATTACCTATCACAGAACAGACAGTCCCGGTTTATCAGACCAAGCACTCAATGCAGCTCGCAAAGAAGTTGAGCAACTATACGGAATGGACTACCTCCCAGACAAACCAAGAACGTATGTGACAAAAAGCGAGAGTGCCCAAGAAGCACACGAAGCTATACGCCCAGCTGGTGAAACTTTCCGAGCACCTAAGGAACTTAGAAACGAACTAAACAAAGACCAACTTGCCGTATACGAATTAATTTGGAAAAGAACCTTAGCCTCTCAAATGACAGATGAAACAGGGGAAACTAAACGAGTTACCTTTGAAGGAGAAGACTCCCAGCAAGATATACAGCACGTCATATTTAGCTCAAGTGGGCGGACAATTAATCATTTAGGATTTAACCAAATCTATCAGGGAGAACCTGAAGGACTAACAGCACAAGGAGACGCTGTTATCCTCCCAGACTTACAAGAAGGTGAAAAAGTTTCGGCAAATCACATTGATATAAATAGTCATGAAACTAAACCACCTGCCCGATTCACAGAAGCATCATTAGTTAAATGGATGGAAGAAGCAGGGATAGGCCGGCCTTCAACCTTCGCAGCAACTATCGGAAAAATCCAAGCGCGAGAATACACCCACAAAAGCGGTCGAGCATTAGTTCCTACCGTCAAAGCATTCGTGGCTACTAATTTCTTAGAAAATGAATTCAAAAATGAAGTCCAATACGAGTACACGGCAAACTTAAATCAGAAATTAGATCTCATTGCCGAAGGAACTCTTGACCTCGATGATTTCCTAAATGATTGGTACTTTGAAACAAGCGGGTGGGAATCAAGGATCGATAATATCCAAAACCAAATTAAAGTCGACCTACCTCGCATTCGTCACGAAGCAGCGCATTCAGTTGGGCAAAACCAAGAAACTGACCAATACATATACGCACGTTATGCGAATCAAAAGCCCTACGTGCAAATTTCGATAGATGGAGAAACTGCATCTCTACCCCCAATATTGCCCCTTGATGAATTGACAGTAAAGAGAGCCAAAGAGTTTATTGACATCGCATCGCAACCCGATACCGTTCTTGGATGGGTCGACAGAGAAAAAGCAATTGAGATAACTTCAACAAATCAGGTTGAAAGAATTTTGGGATATGATCCCGCTCGGGGCCTGCCTGTCTACCTTAGAAACGGGTCATTCGGCGAATATGTTTCGCTAGGAGACTTTCCTAAGTGGCCTCCTATGTCATCAAAAGAAGGTCGTTTGATGAAACAACCTCATCATTTAAAGATCATTAAAGTTGCATGTTCGTATCTTCAGGTAGCGGCTAATCCAGATGATAATAATGCTATGAAAATAATTTTGAATGAACCTAAGCGTGGAATAGGGAAAAGGTCTATTGAAAATATTGAAAATATTGCGAAGACCGAAGGAATCTCACTTAAGGAAGCTTTAGCTAATCAAAAACTTCTCAAAGATAAGCCTGCTAAAGCAGCTCGAAAATTAATTAGGAACCTAGATTCATGGGAATCAAAAAATGTTGATGAACCTGTGGGTTTCCGTTTGCGGGAATTATTGATTGATGTAGGTTACTGGAAAGAGATTTCAAGAATGGATAAGGCGGAAGACAAGATAAAAATCTTAGAAAATCTATTAGCCACTCTCAATGAGTTCTCATCAATAGAGAGCATTCTGACTACACTTTCAGAACGTCAAGAATTGAAAGACGCCCCAAAACCTACAACTGCTTCACTGCTTGAGATGATGTCTGCTGAAAATATTACTATTGAAGACGCAATTAATGTTCTTAGTCTCCCCAGAGAACTGCCTATCAAGGAAATGATTATTGTTGAAATAGATCCTCCGCCTAAAAAAGGTGAATCCTCTTTCAAACTTTTAAAAGACGAGATGATTACAGTTCATAACGGTCCTTTTGGTCCATATATCAGGGTAGAAGGAGATGACTGCGGCGTTCAAACTCGAAGTATAAGCGAAGATGACATCTTCTCGATTGACCTTGCTGCTTGTTTATCTCTGCTTGCTACTCCAAAGAAATTTCAACGACGTCAAACGAAGACTATTATTTTAAAAGACACTGAAGGAAAACCTGCCGTTGATAGTGTTTCAGGAAAGCCAATCGAAGTTAAGACAGGTAAATTTGGGCCATACGTAACCGATGGCACCACGAATGCAAGTCTCCAACTCGGAGATTCTATTGAACAAATAACAGGTGAACGGGCTAAGGAATTACTAGCCGACCGGCGTGCCCAACAAAATTAGATACTTTTCATACCTAACATGATCAAGTCTCATTAAGACGGTACTCTGTGGTCGTGGAAAATGGTTCATCAAATCCTAAACGATATGGGGATCGCGTCGCCGATTATCAGAGAGTTGCCGCCACACAATGGGTAGAAAAGATCTTCGGAAGCTACCAGTATTTCCGCCTTTGGTTAGTTCAGTTAGTTGGATCATTAGGTGATTGGTTAGGTTTCCTAGCTATAGCTGCAGCAGCAACAGAGCTTGGAGGTGGAACACCAGAAACAGCTGTGGGATTTGTTTTCACTGCCAGAATTATCCCAGGCCTATTTCTAGCTCCACTAGCGGGAGTTTTGGTAGATAGATGGAATAGGAAAAGAGTCATGATCATATGTGATCTAGGTCGAGTTGCTATTCTTCTCATGCTCCCATTCGCAACAACTGTCTGGCATCTTGTAATAGCATCATTGGCGTTAGAAGTCTTTACTCTTCTTTGGATTCCAGCTAAAGATTCAGTCGTCCCAAGTATTGTTCCTGAAGAAAGTCTCACAACAGTGAACTCGCTACAAATGGCAGCAACGTATGGGACAGTTCCGATTGCTGCAAGCTTATTTATTTTTCTGGGTAGATTTGCGGACAAAGTAGAAACGTGGCCCGGTTCAGAAAGCATAAATGCAGATCAGATAGGTTTAGGCTTCTATGCTGACGCACTTACTTTCCTCTTTTCAGCTTTGATGATTTACTTCATTACTATTCCGCACAGAACTTCAAAAGAAGTTGTTAAAGATAAGCAAAAGCCCAAGCTGGACCTCAAGTCAACAATCGATGAATTACGAGAAGGTTGGGAATTTATCTTTGTCAACCCCGTAGTGAGAGCGGTATGCGCAGCCTTGGGGGCGGGGCTTATTGGCGGAGGGATGCTTATCCCACTAGGACCAATTTTTGCTAAGGATGTTCTTGGCGAAAATCCAGCAGATGGAATGTCAGTCCTTCAAACAGCGCTAGGAATAGGGGTTGCAATTGGAGTTGCATTCATTGCTTTGTCACGACAAAGAATAAGCCAAGTAAGACTATTCATTGTCTCAGTATTCGGTGCGGGAATATCACTATTTATTGGGACATCTATGTCAGGACTCTGGCCCGCCGCCGCACTTATTGGCCTACTAGGTATGTTCGCCGGAGCTATTTATGTACTTGGGTTTACACTTTTGCAAATAAGCGTCTCTGAAAACTTACGTGGAAGAATATTTTCAGCGGTTTACACCATTGTCAGACTCTCTTTAATTATCGCAATGTCAGTCGGCCCATTCGTCGCAGCTACTTTTAACGGACTATCCGAAGAATTCTTTGACAAAAGAACCACTATTTTTGGATGGGAAATCTTTATGCCAGGAGTACGTGTGACGCTGTGGCTAGCATCGCTTATTATCATTGGTGCAGGCTTTTTAGCACTCACATCAGTCCGCAACGTATTCAAAGACAACACAGGAAATCAAAAAGAGGAGAGTCCGAAAAGTGGAAAGTAGGTTTATTGCCTTTGAAGGAGGAGATGCCAGTGGGAAAACAACGCAGGCAGAACGCGTTGCAACAAAAATAAACGCTGTTTTCACACGAGAACCAGGTGGTACGCCAGTAGGAGAATCGTTAAGATCTATACTCCTAAACCCAATATCACCTCTTGCGCTTAGAACAGAAGCACTCCTCATGGCGGCTTCCAGGGCCCAACTAGTTCAAGAAGTAATCAACCCGACGCTAACTAAAGGACAGCACGTCGTAACTGACAGATATATTTCTTCCTCACTGGCTTACCAAGGTTACGCCAGTGGCTTACCAATAGATGAGGTTCTATCTCTATCACTCTTTGCAACAGAGGAACTTATTCCTGACTTAACTGTTTTGATTGACCTACCCGTTGAAGAATCCATGAAACGTCGAGGTAAAAATCCGGATAGATTTGAGCAAGAAAATATTGAATTCCACGAAAGAGTTCGAAACGGGTATTTAGAAATGGCCCGCACAAATAGTGATAAGTGGATAGTGATCAATGGAACCAAGAGTCAAGAAAATGTAGCAAAAGATGTTGATCAGGCAATCCTTGACAGGCTCCAACTCCCATAAAAATGATCAAAATGAACCTCTCAGACCTATTCAACGATGTCATAGATCAAGAATCCGCTGTAGCCCAGTTACAAAAAGCCTCCGAAAACCCGCTTCATGCGTACCTATTCGTGGGGCCGAAAGGTTCCTGTAAATGGAAGGCTGCAAAAGCTTTCGCAGCAATGATAATGGCTAATACGAATGGCGACGATAACCAAGAACGAACAACTAATTTGATAGTAAAGGGTGATCATCCAGACGTAATCAGAATAGAACCAACCGGAAATCAATACAGAGACGACGACGTTCAGAAGATCATCAACGAAGCATCAAGATCACCAATCGAAGGAAAGAAAAAGATAATTGTCGCAAATCGGTTTCATACCGCCAATGAAACAGCTGTAGGTCGCCTTCTTAAAACCCTCGAGGAACCACCAGAAACAGTAATCATAATTCTCCTCTCAGAAATAATACCTAAAAACCAAATAACCATCGCTTCTCGATGCCAGAAAGTTCAATTCAATCAAATTTCTGATTCAGCGATGCGTAATTGGCTAACTCAACACATCAACGATCCTCAAAGTATCCAACTAATAATTACTGCTGCTAGAGGAGATATAGATAGAGCTAAGGATCTAATATCAGATCCCAATATTGCTCACCGTTATGAACTCTGGAAAAGCACATTAAAGAATCTCAACCCCGAAGGACATGCTATTGCAACTTCTGTCAATGAACTCCAAGGAGCAATTGATGAGGCACAAGTGATTCTTGCTGATAAACATGATCGAGAAATACAAGAATTACTTGATAATGAAAAACAATTAGGAATAAACTCCGGCGCAAGAAGCCAACTTGAGGCTACCCATAAACGAGAAATAAGAAGGTTCAGAAGTGATGAACTTGAGTTTGGGTTTTCAGTCTTTGCAACCATGTTTCAAGAACAACTTCGCGCTAGCGCTGATCAAGGAAGTCTTCAAGCCATAAACATAATCAAAAAGGCAAACGGAGTAATGAGACGTAATGCAAATGAGAAGCTTCTATTGACCTCTCTTTTGATCTCTTTATCTGAATTAAAGTAAATGATTGCCACAAGGCATGTCACTAGTACACTTTACGTTGCAATATTTTTGTTCCGCCCGGGTAGCTCAGTTGGCAGAGCGATTCACTCGTAATGAATAGGTCAGGGGTTCGATTCCCCTCTCGGGCTCAAAAGTTCAATCAATAATCA
>PATH01000038.1 GCA_002712325.1 Acidimicrobiaceae bacterium
ACGCAGTTCCGGATGCATTTGCTGACGAAATTTCACTAGTAGGTCCTTTGGAAAGGATAAAAGAGCGTTTAGAGCTATGGGAAAAATCTCCAGTAACAACTCTTATCATTGGCGCCAACGATGTAGAAACTATGCGTGCAATGGCAGAGTTAGTACTGTAGAAAGCGACTCACTAACTTACAACCCCCTGTCAAAGGGTGCAGGTCCAATGGCAGTAAACTCTACTAAGCGTATGCCTTCCAATGGTCCTGGCACTTCTCACTCTCTTTTTATGGATGTTGGGAACTAGCGCTTACGCATTCCCCTGTCATGTACCCACTTAAGTCACTAGCCAGAAAGACTATGATGTTAGCAATTTCCCAAGGTCGGGCACCGCGACCAAAAGGCTCTTGAGCTTCTAACTCCTCTAAGAGAAGAGGGTCACTTACTTTTTCCAGAAAAGGATGCGATGCAAAACTTGGCGCTACAGCATTGACCCTTACTCCGACATCAGCTGCTTCCATGGCAGCGCATCTTGTGAGGGCCATAACGCCTGCCTTCGCTGCCGCATAGTGACATTGACCTTTTTGAGCTCGCCAGCCAACAACGCTGGCATTATTTACGATCACACCCTTTTCAAGGGGAACCATATGGCGCATTGCTGCTCTGGTACATCTCATTGTTCCGTTTAGCGTTACGTCTAGTACCTTACCCCACTCCTCATCTGACATATCAATTAAGTCCGATTGCCCACCAAGACCTGCATTATTTATCATCACATCTACAGTCTTAAATTTACCGATAGCGAAATTAAATAAATCTTGAACCTCATTTTCTTTAGTTACGTCGCATGGAATACCGTACGCTTCAAAATCCTCACTTTGAAGTGATGCTACAGATTCGGTTAGTCGATTTTCGTGGGTATCTGATAGTAGAACTCTTGCGCCTTCTTCCGCACACCTTTTAGCAGTAGCAAAACCGATACCTGACCCTGCTGCAGCTGTGATCACAACAGTTTTGCCCTTCAAGAGGTCACGGCCCTCAGGGTAGTCCGGTGTTTCGCTAGTCCCCACTCTTAGCCCCTGCCTCCATCTCCTTCATTCGTCTTTCTAAATCATCAATGAACGGATTCGGTTCTTGCTTTATCGTATTGGGTAACATAGTTGCAATTTCTTCGGGAGTCCATGCTTCCCCTGACGAATACATGGTACGAATCTCTCTTGGTTGGTTCCAGACTGAAATTCTACGCCCCACAACACTGTATATTTGGGCATTTATATCTCTTCCATGGTCTGATAAGAGATAGATCGCCATAGGGGCGATATCCTCTGGATCCCCTGTTTCGAATGCAAATGGCACATTTTCACTCATTCTTGTTCTTGCGGTCGGAGCTAAACAGTTGGCATTAATAATTGGGCCCCCTCTAAGGCTAATACTTGCTGCTGTCATAGCTGCTGACCTTGTTAAACTCACAATTCCTCCCTTTGCAGCAGAATAATTTGGTTGTGCAGTTGAGGCAGTGAAAGCTCCGGAAGTAATTCCTAAAATGCTTCCGCCCGATTCTTGCTTACGCATAATTGCCATTGCATGGCGGTAGACAGTGAAGTGCCCTTTGAGGTGAACTGCAATCACAGCATCCCACTCGTCTTCGCTCATATTGAAAAGCATCCGCTCTCTAAGAATCCCGGCAACACAAACTACGCCATCTACTGACCCCCACTTCTCCACTGCAGCGGAGATAACTTGCTCTCCAGTTTCCATTTTTGAAACATCTCCAGCTACGGGTATAGCTTCAACTCCTAGGGACCTGATTTCTTCTGAAGTTGTTTCAGCGATTTCACTTGTTGGTTCAGACCCATCAAGAGCTACACCGTAATCGGCTACCACGATATTGGCACCCTCCTTCGCTGCTGAAATTGCTATGGCTTTACCGATTCCTGAACCAGCACCTGTAATGACTATATTTTTTCCTTCCAAAAAGCCTTCCACTACTTCTCCTTCTTTCTTTATATTCTCTCTAGCACAATTGCTATTCCCAATGAACCGCCTTGACACATTGTCACAAAACCTAACTCTTTGTCTTGGCGCTCAAGTTCATGAAGCAAAGTCGTTATCAAGCGAGATCCGGTGCAACCAACTGGGTGGCCTAAAGCTATTGCTCCCCCATTTACATTGATTTTTTCCATAGGTACCTCATGGACTTGCGCCCAAGACAACATGACGGACGCAAAAGCTTCGTTACATTCAAAGAGGTCAAAGTCTGCGATGGTGAATTTTGATTGGTCTAACATCTTCTGCGTTGCATCAACCGGACCATCAAGCAAATAATATGGATTCGATCCAACCATCGTATGGTACGAAATCTTGGCTCTAGGATTGATCCCTCGGCTTTCTGCGATGTCTCTATCCATCCACAAAACCGCCGAAGCACCATCTGAAATCTGTGAAGATGTTCCTGCTGTATGTAAATCCCCTTCAATGACCGGAGCTAGTTTAGATAAACTCTCTAGCGAAGTTTCACGTAATCCTTGGTCCTTTTTGACGTCGTGGTAATCTCCTGTGGGATTTCCATCTTTTCCGATAATTGGTACTGAATTGACTGCAGTTACCTCTCTGTCAAATCGACCTTCAGCCCAAGCTCTGGATGCCTTTTCCTGAGACTCGACTCCGGCTGTGTCAAGCTGCTCTCGAGTTATACCTCTTAGTTCTGCAATACGTTGGGCGGCGCCGAACTGACCATTCGGTGGGTCATCCCAAGGCCATGTTTCGGCATCCTTATAGTATCCGCCCCCTCCTCTAGCTGCAGTGCCTAAAGGGACCTGCGACATTTGTTCCACCCCACAACCGATGGCAATTTGGGCTCCACCAGTTGCAATTAACCCTTGAACGAAGGTATTTGCTTGAGCCCCCGACCCGCATTGACAATCAATAGTTGTGGCTGCAGGCGAATAATCTTTTCCAGTCGACAACCAGGCGTTTCTTGTCACGTTAGATGCTTGCTGGCCTGCCTGAGTGACGCACCCTCCAACAATTTGATCAACTTCTTCTGGTTCAATACCGGATCTTTTAAGAACCTCTTGTTGGACCGATGCAAGCAACTTCGGTGCTATGACCCCGGAAAGATGGCCACCTCGCTTCCCTATTGGTGTTCTCGCTGCTTCTATAATTACTGGCTCACCCACGCTGACTCCTTCGATCTATATACATTTCTCTAACTCTATGAAAAAACCGCAAGAAGTGGAAATCAACCTTCAAGCCATATTTTGCATTCTATGACCACTAGGCCTATCGTACTTCTTTGTTGTGTTGTACTTAGCTATTTCTTGTTGCCTGGTTACATTATCAGGGTCGTACCTGTTCCTTAAACGAAATAACGTGCTCCACGATTTACTCCGAAGCAATAGGCATACATCTCAGGAAGTAGCACTGACAACTAAAAGCCAATCTAAGGCAAATCAATATAATCAGACTCTTATGAATCACAGAGTCGCAAGTCTTGATGATGCCAGATCTAAGAGATTAAAACAGTCTTGAGAAAAGGTTGACATCGTATGCATCCCGCCGTGTGCGATAATTAAGTAAACGTCTACTTAAGGTGAAAATGTCATCACCCGAAACATTTCTTGCTTTTGGCGCAATTATGCTAATAATTGCATTGATAGGAGTTGCTATTGATTGGTTTGGGAAACCTCTTCGTCATAGGAAATTTATTCCCAAAGCATACAAATTCCCTGATGAACGTTTATTTCGTAGCGATGTCTTCAACCCTGCAGGCGAAACAGGCATTCAAACGAGAAACGATTACTCCCCCGACTCAGGCTCTAAAGACCTGATTGCCCTTGCAGAGCCAGATGTTAATACCTCCTCTATTGAAGCCGTAGTTGGGATTTCCGAAAGTTCCGAAACATCAGTGAATGAACCAGTCGCCCTTAATGGCAACGGCGATGTTAAAGATAGAGATTCAGATGTGACGCTTCGCTCCAAAACTAAATCGGACCAGAGCAACGAGACCAAGGAATTGGAATCGCCAATAGTGGGAATACGCCTGCGGGGATGGTCACCAGGTGACGATATTTACAACCTCACTAAGAATGGCTCAGAGCCTACGCCTTCGACCGTCCGTTCTAGATTTTGGAAAAATGTTGGCGTATCATCCGGAGCTACAATATTTGGGGCAACTAATGTCGAACGATTACGTGACGGGAAGCCTCCTCAACGAAGAAATCCGAGAACATCCAAATACGAGACTATGAAAGTTCATCTTCTTAGCTATGAAGATGGTCAGGGACGAACACCTATCCCTAACTGGCCTAATAGTTCAGTAGACCCGTTTGGAGATAGAAATTGACCTCCCCTACACTTAGCGAACTTTTTGAAGGGTCAAATAGCGATACGATCACTCACCGAGGAAAAATAATCCGAGCTATTGTCAGAATTCCTGTAAACGACGGTGCATTAGTGACTGTGAACCGTCTAAGCGTCGCTTCGCCACGGCCCCAAGCAGTAAAACTTGCTTTGAATAGCGGCGTTATGGACGTAAACGGTTACCGAGGCCCTGAGGTTGCATTGTGGAGCCATAATAGTCCTGAAACTAATGAAATCAGAATACGTGGTGTTGGTGCATCTCTTCTTGAAGTATGGAACGCTTGGTCCATGGGGGGAGTCGATACATCTTGGATAGGGAATGCGGGCATTGTTGCGAAGTCAACACCAGAAGGAGAAATCCTGCGTTGCAGCGACGGCTTGGATATTCCCTCTTTCTCAGACCTAGTAATCCAAATTTCTATTGCCCGAAAGTAAGGTCTGGATAAACTAATCTGAAAGACCCATCACATTCAAATGGGCTAACAACAGGTATGACGGACGTTGCAAAGATGATAACTTCTTCTGGGTCGTAGGCTGTTGGCAGCTGAAAGACAATTCCTCGTTTGGGGTGGTCTTGGATTAGTCTCCACTCGTCAGGAACATTAATTTGAAAATTCTGAATTCTGTCTAAAACGGATGCCCCTGTAGGGTGTGTAAGCCCGACTTCTGAAGGCTGATAAATACCCTTTCTATCGGTAGCGGAAGTCCATGTAAATTGCGGAATTCTTGGACCCCGACTTGAAAATGCTTTCCAAAAAATACTGCCTGTGTGGACAGAGTCTCTATCCACGTTCGGTTCAATGTTGAACCAAAAGATAGAATCAGGAACATAGCTATACCGCTCCATGAGAGCAACTACAGGCCCAACTGCTGTTGGCGAAAATGTGAATGTACTAAACTGAGTTCGCATTATCTAATATCTTATTTAGCGATAGAGGCGTTGAGACACTGATTCTAAGGACAATTAAAATTAACCACTGGACGAAAAACACCACCCCTAACTTGAAGCAACGCTGCTCCCCCAGAAGGACCTTGATGAGAAATGGCAGTTTGGAGTGGACAAGGACCTCCAGAAAATTCTGGTTTATAAAGATACCCCTCTATATTTGCTTTCTCAAAGAAACTCTTAACACTCAATTCGCCATCAATTGAATTGAGAATCGCTATAAGCAAATCTGTGCTCCAGTAGCCGATGGAAATCGCTTGGCTATATATCTGCGGTCCGTTTATTTGAGAGAGCCCAGTCATTATCTCTGTAGTTGCCCCTCGGTACTCCTCTTGAGGAGGCACTTGCGAGAGAACATAACCGCCCTCTAGTTCGGAAGCTATTTCATAATCCTGAAGTATGCCCGGGAGATAGGTGACATCATCAATAACCATTCCAGAGAAATTATCGATTAGCTCTCCTTTGATTGCTAAAGTTTTATCCAACCCCATAGAGAGAAGCAAGACATCGGCCCGAATTGAATTGATCTGTTCCAAAATAGCACCAGCTGTTATATCACCTCCAAACTGTATGGACTTGACGATGTTGTCTCCCCAAAGAGTTTCGTTCTGAATGGCGACTGCGGTTCCAGCCGTGTCATTTGTCGTAACAGAAATTATTTGAGGAATACGGCCGTAAAAGATTGACAGCAGTCTCAACATACTTGTGTCAAAGTTTTGACCATTAGAAGCGCTTGTCGCAAGGTTCATGCAGCCGTTAAAACCAAACCCCCATTTATTCGGTTCGCAAAATCCTTCCGAGAATCCCCATCCAAAAAATGGCATATTATTTTCGGCCAAGATATCTGTTACTTCTGGGCTAGTTGCTGTTGATAACAGAACAACAGCGAAAACATCCAGGTCAACAATCTCTTTGACAGCTAATTTTAAGTCCTCTTCTCTACCAAAATCGTCGACTACTTTGATAATTTCTAATTCTCTTGAATTTATTCCACCATTTTCATTTGATCTAAATACTCTCGCTTCAACCCCAATTTCAATATCTTGGAATACATCACCACTTTTGATGACTGCAATTTTGATTGATTCGTCACTGATTCCTCGACCATTTGTGGCAATATCATCCACATCAAAAGATGTGTCTGCTTCATTTTTTAAATCTGACTGTGTGGATACATCAATTAATTCCTCCGCGCTAGATTCAGTTTTTGGCGTGGGGGTGATGGCTTTAGGCACCTCTATAAGATTTGGGAGTTCAGCTTTTCCGCATGCAACTGCCAGAAGGGCAATAAGAAGTATCGCTGTTAATGCTCTTAATTTCACAATATTAGTTAGGTAGCTCATCTAACTATTACGATAGGGGCTGAGGAGTTCAACTAGTTAAAGACGGAAAAGATATCGTTGGAGGGTTTCATTGAATATGGAGAGCTGGATAGCTGACAACACAACGAAGAATAAGCCCCTGATTCCTGCCTCTACAGTTATTCCAATACGAGATTCGGCTCAAGGGATGGAAGTTTTGATGATCAAAAGGAACACTAGACTTTCATTCGCCGAGGGCATGTGGGTGTTCCCTGGTGGGAAAGTTGAGGAAGCGGATCGCGTTGAAAGTTCCACTGACAATGAAAGCGCCAAAATAGCAGCCTGCAGAGAGTGCTTTGAAGAGTCCGGACTTGATATCGGCCAGGCTGATTTAACGTATTACAGTCACTGGCTACCACCTATCGAAGCCCCAAAACGATTCTCAACTTGGTTCTTCATTGCAAGAGCACCGCAAGGAACTATCACTGTGGACGATGGCGAGATAACTGACTATGCATGGTGGACTGCGGATGAGGCTTTAGAAAAAGCGCATTCAAACCTTATTGAAATTCTTCCACCCACATGGATGACTTTATTTGACCTTTCCCAATTCAAATCTGTTGCCGAAACTATTAAATCTGTTTCATCAAGGGGTCCAAGAGCGTACGCCACCCAGATGGTAAGAACTAGTGAAGGCCTAGCAGCAGTGTGGGAAGGTGATAGCGATTACAAATCATACTCAAACGAAAGCACCGGTTTACACAGGCTCATAATGACGGAATCCGTTTGGAAGTTTCAACTAAGCTTTAATCACGCTTAGTAAAAGATGCCAAATACAATTTCCTCACTTATTGTTGTCCTAGAGATACAAAGAATATTTTGATGAAAGGTTTGGTAGTGCAAGGGTTAACTCTTGAAGAGGTAATTGAACGCACAAATGATGGAAGGGTGAATAAAGACCCTGAAACAACCTCACGTTCAACATGGCAGATTGTTTACGCAAACGTTTTCAATCCCGTGAACGCAATAATGCTAGCACTCTTCGTACTGATACTTATTGCTGGATTTCCAGCTGACGGCCTGTTCGTAGGTGTGGTAATCAGCAATAGTGTAATTGGCGTTTTGCAGGAAATTTACGCAAGAAGAGAGTTAGAAAAACTTCAACTGCTTAACTCCCCGATCGTTCGGGTCGTTCGGGACGGTATCGAAAAAGAGGTCGCTGCTGATCAAGTTGTTCAGGATGATCTTGTCATTACTGGTGCTGGGGACCAAATAGTAGTCGATGGCGATGTTCTTGAGACACAAGGCTTAGAAATCGACGAGTCCCTTCTTACAGGAGAGTCGGATCCTATTGCTAAAAGAGTCGGTGACGAGGTACTTTCAGGAAGTTTCGTCAATGCAGGTACCGGAATCTTTAAAGTTACTCGAATAGGTGCAGACTCCTACGCAAACGCGTTGGCATTAGAAGCTAAAAAATTCTCTTTGGTTGATAGTGAACTAAGAAGAGGAATCAATTCCATTCTTCGAGTACTGATGTTCCTTATTCCGCCTGCAGGCGCTTTATTGCTCTTTTCCCTACTAGACGTCGAAGATAAATGGCAGAATGCATTGCAAGGCTCAGTCGCTGCTGCTGTAGCTATGGTCCCTGATGGATTAGTGCTACTTACAAGTCTTTCTTTCGTCGCAGGTGTTGTCGCAATTGCCCGAAAAAGAGCTTTGGCTAAAGAGCTTGCGACTGTTGAACTTCTAGCGCGCGTTGACACTCTCTGCCTTGATAAGACAGGGACAATAACTACCGGAGAAATCAGTTTTAGTGACATCATCCCGCTTGACGGGACTGACCATAGGTCCGCACTTGAGATTCTTGGGTCTGTAGCCCACAGTGACCCCGACCCAAATCCAACAATGTCTGCAGTAGCCAATGCAACAGAAAGAGTACTTGACTGGGAGATAGCTGCAATTGAACCATTCAATTCTGCTAGGAAATGGTCAGCAGTGCAATTTTCTGATCATGGGACTTATTTCTTCGGAGCTCCCGACATTCTCTTAGAAAGCGCCACCATAGGTGATCAACAGAAAGCTCAGGATGAAGCCGAGCGAGGACGAAGAGTTTTAGCCCTATGCAAAAGCGATACCCCGCTAAATGAAGGATTCCAGGGAAACGTTGACCCAATCTGCTTGATTCTTCTTGATGACACAGTTCGAGAGGATGCGCCTGAAATTCTAAAATTTTTCGCAGACCAAGGCGTTGACCTCAAGGTCATTTCAGGCGACAATACCGCAACAGTGGCAACTGTCGCTGCTAGAGCAGGTGTTCCGAACTGTGACAACAGCGTAGATGCCAGGACATTAGATGATGACGAGAAACTTTCTGAAGCTATAAAGCAATCAACGGTATTTGGCAGAGTTACTCCGCACCAGAAACGTTCAATGGTCGCTTCCCTTCAAGAGGAAGGGCATGTTGTGGCTATGACAGGCGATGGCGTAAATGATGTGCTCGCTCTAAAAGATGCCGATATGGGAATTGCTATGGGAAGCGGTAGCTCTGCTTCACGCGGAGTGGCACAATTGGTTTTGCTAGACAATAGTTTCTCCACTTTGCCAGAGGTACTTGCTCAAGGAAGAAAAGTAATTAATAACATTGAAAGGGTTGCAAACCTCTTTGTCACAAAAGCTGCGTATGCCCTCTTATTAACTGCCCTCATAGGAATTCAGGGAATTGAATTCCCATTCTTACCTAGGCAACTTACCTTAATAGGAACTTTCAGTATCGGGCTACCAGGCCTTGTACTCGCTTTAGCTCCTAACACTGATTTAGTACGTTCGGGTTTTCTGCAACGAGTCCTACGATTCTCTGTTCCAGCTGGAGCAATAGCGGCAGTGGCAACATGGATTGTTTATTTAAAGTCACGAGATTGGGCTGGTCAGAACTTAAGCGACACTGAATTAGCAGAAGCTCGGTCCGCTGCAACCATTGCGCTACTCGTAATTGGGTTAGTTGTGCTAGTTGTAGTGTCTAGACCGCTTAGACTTTGGAAAGTCGGTCTTGCCTTTTCTATGGCAGGTCTCCATGCTTGCATAATCGCTGTCCCTTTCACGAGAGACTATTTCGAGTTGGAATGGCTAAATGGTAAAACGTGGTTGATGGTTTTAGTAGTCACGGTAGTGGCATCGGTCTTAGTAATCATGATTCAACGGGTTATTCCTGGGATCCTTCCGAATCAACAAAATACACATTCAACAACTCATAAGGACAGCCAATGACTCAAACAGATCTAGATATGAAAAAGCTTGGAAATTTTGGGAAAAAAATTGGTGGCATATTAAATGGAGCTGCTGCCGCACTCATGATAAGTGTTGGCCATAAGGTAGCTTTATTTGACACGATGGCAGATGCTGGGCCTTCATCTGTGGAGAAGATATCTCGGCTCTCTGGACTAGATAAAAGATATGTTCGAGAATGGCTTGCCGCCATGACCACTGCTGAGATAGTGGAATACGATTCCAACCGTGATCTTTACACTCTGCCGAATGAGCACGCCGCTATGCTGACCCGTTCAGCGGGACCCAGAAACCAATCTTTGTACATGCAATATATTCCTCTGCTAGCCAAAGTTGAAGACCAGATCGTCCATCACTTCAAGCATGGAGGAGGCGTTCCCTACTCTGAATATACAACCTTTCATGCCATCATGGCCGAGGCGAGTGCTGCACGATTCGATGCTTTGCTAGTAAATACAGTTCTTCCGCTCGTTCCGGGCATCCTTGAAGAGCTTTCGAACGGCATTGAGGTTGCTGATGTCGGATGCGGGTCAGGTCACGCTATAAATGTAATGGGGGCTGCTTTCCCTAACAGCAACTTTACTGGGATTGACTTCTCTGAGGAAGCCATCAACGTCGCTCAAAGAGAGTCGGAAGCAATGGGTCTTGAGAATGTCTCTTTTCGCGTGCAGGATGCAGCGAGATTAAGCGGTACGGAGGAATTCGATTTCATTACAACATTTGACGCAGTCCACGATCAGGCTCAGCCTAGGGATATGGTCGCAGGCATCTTTAGTAGCTTAAAGCCTAATGGTTATTGGTTGTGCGCTGATTTGTGTGCTTCCAGCCACTTGGGTGAAAATTTGGATCACCCTATTGGCACTTTTGGGTATACGGTTTCCTGCATGCATTGCATGTCTGTTTCTTTGGCATACGATGGCGAGGGGTTAGGAGCTATGTGGGGTGCCCAGAAGGCACGAGAGATCTTTACAGAAGCGGGTTTTGTTGTTGATGAAGTCGCAAGAGTTGACGGTGATGCAGGGAATAATTATTACGTTTGTAGAAAACCCGCACTATAGCAATCTCTTGGTTTTAGCTAGGCCAATTAATAGCTTGTACCTCGCTGTAAGCTTCTAAACCCCAACGGCCACGATCTCTTCCAACACCTGACATCTTAAATCCTCCAAAGGGAGCATACATGTGGGGTGCGATAGTATTGAGGGCCACATTTCCACTTTCAAGTTTCTGCCCTATGTCATATGCCCTAGTTGTGTTACCTGCGTATACATAACTAAACAGCCCATAGTCACTGTTATTTGCAAGTTCAATGGCATGTTCATCCCCATCATGGGACATCACGACTACAACCGGGCCAAACGCTTCTTCTTTTACAACATGCATATCAGGATTGCACCCTGCCAAAAGGGTGGGAGCGACAAAATAACCATCGAGGTTAGGGCGCTCACCGCCAACGATCACTTCCGCGCCATCATCAATTCCAGATTGTATGAAAGCCTCAACTCGATCGCGGTGCGTTTCCGTTATAACAGGGCCCACTAAGGTTCCTTCCTCTCTCGCGTCACCTACTGTCATAAATTCTGAAGTTGCTTTAAGAGTTGTCACTGTTTCTTCGTAAATGCTTTTGTGGCAAATTACTCGTGTAGGGGCTGTGCAAATTTGACCACTATGGAATCCCCAAACACTAGCAATTCCTCCAACAGCAGCCTGGATGTCGCAATCTTCAGTCATGATTAAAGCTCCTTTCCCGCCGAGCTCCATGAGTAGCCTTTTCATAGTTTTCCCACCACTCTCCATAATCTTCGCCCCTACCATTGAGCTTCCCGTAAATGAAATCATGTTGACGTCAGGACTATCAACGAGAGTTGCTCCAATTTCTGGTGAAGATCCGACGATCACATTAACGACCCCTGGGGGAAAGATAGAGTTTAGAACCTCGCCTAACTTTATGACAGCTAACGGGTCCTGAGGTGCTGGTTTGATTATGACTGTATTCCCCATTGCTAAAGCTGGAGCTATCTTTCCCGCAACGTTCACTAAGGGAAAATTGTATGGGGTTATACACGCGACAACGCCGGCTGGTTGACGGATCACATTACCTGTAATCAAAGACTCAGGAGCTAGAGCACTGGCAGCAGAATAGACTGGTGTGAGAGGTTCATTCATTTCAAAAGATTTTGAATAGTAACGGAACCTATCTATGAAAGCGCCTGCGACTTGCATGGTTTTAGCTATTCGCATCGTTGCGCCCGTCTCTGCCTGGACTAGATTAACCCATTCAGCACTTGCTATTTCAAGTGCATCAGCTGCTCTAGCAATATATGAACACCGTTCATCCATTGAGAGAGCTTTCCAACTGGGTAACGCTTCTTTTGCTGCTTCGGCGGCTTGAAGAGTTTGTTGAACAGTAGCCTCGGGGGCTTTCCCTATTATTTCTGTTGTGTTTGGATCAATAATGTCATAGTGGGCACTGGTAGGAATGCTCTTACCTCCTACGAGTAGTTCCCATTCGTAATCTTGATCTATCGTCGCCATAGCATCTCCTCGCAATTATCTCTGTTTCATAATATGTTCATTGTGAAATAAGAGTTATATCCACTAACGTATCTCTGAGAAGGGAAGGTAGCAATGTTTGATGTGATCCTTAGAGGCGGAGAGGTCATTGACGGGACTGGAAAGAACCGGTTCAAAAGCGATGTTGGGATTATTAATGACAGAATAACTGCGGTTGCAGACCTATCGGCTGCGGAATCTAAGTCTGTTATTGACACATCTGGAAAACTTATTTGCCCTGGTTTTGTTGATGTGCATACACATCTGGATGCTCAAGTATTTTGGGATGGGACGTTATCCCCTTCCCCTCTTCATGGAGTAACAACGGTTATCGGTGGAAATTGTGGCTTTACCATTGCACCTCTTAGTGATGACCCTGACGTTGGCGATTACTTGATGAGAATGCTTTCACGTGTGGAGGGTATTCCACTCGAATGCCTTCAGGAGGGTGTTCCTTGGAACTGGAAATCCACATCAGAGTACTTTGATGCTATGGAAGGTGGTTTGTCAATAAATGCCGGTTTTAAAGTTGGTCACAGTGCACTGAGAAGAGTAGTTATGGGGACTGCAGCTACTGAGCGTGAAGCAACTGGTCCTGAATTATCAGCAATGCAGGAACTACTACGCTTGGGATTAGAGTCGGGTGGATTGGGATTTTCATCATCATGGTCTAGAACACATAATGACCCGTTCGGGAATATGGTGCCGAGTAGATATGCCGACAGAAGTGAATTAATTGCGTTGTGCGAGGTGCTTTCTGATTTTGACGGGACATCGATAGAGTTCATTCCTGCCTTGGGACCTTTTGAGCAGTGGGCGATGGACTTGATGGCGGATATGTCCGTTGCCGCTAATAGTCCACTCAACTGGAATGTTTTGAACATCAATGCGAGAACTCTTGAGGACGGTAAGAAAAAATTAGAAGCAGGCGATATTGCAGCTTCAAAAGGTGGAAAGGTCATTGCTCTTACAGTACCGATGACGCTTGGCTTACACCTAAATTTCTTAGGGGGTTTTGTACTTGATGCTCTTCCTGAGTGGGAGAACTTCATTCTCAAAAGCCGGGAAGAGAAGATTCAAATACTTAGCGATCCAAACGCACGAAAAGAACTTGATGATTTTGCTCAACAAGATGGCCCTCTTCGGAATGTCGCTCACTGGGGTGCCAAGACTATTTTCCATACAAAGGCGTCCGAGAATGAGGGATACATCGGTAGAACAATTTATGAAATATCCGAGGAAGTTGGAAAGAGCCCATGGGATACTCTTGTTGATATCGCTATAGCTGACGAGTTAGAAACTTCTTTCGGTAATCCTGTCGATGACGAACCAGATATTGATTGGGAAGCAAGAGTAGAGGTTTGGCGGGACTCCAGAGCAATTATTGGAGCATCGGACGCTGGAGCCCATTTGGATTTATTTCTGTCATCAAACTACACAACTTATATGCTTGGTGAGTCAGTTAGGAAAAGAGCGTTATTAGAGATGGAAGAAGCCGTCCATATGTTGACTGAGGTTCCTGCTGATCTTTATGGTCTTGTGGATAGAGGTGCTATAAAGGAAGGGTTTTATGCTGATGTAATTGTCATTGATGAGAACACGATAGGGTCGCAACCTACTTCTGTCGTTAATGACCTTCCTTTAGAGGCTCCTAGACTATTTGCCGGAGCAGATGGAGTTGAGCATGTCTTTTGCAATGGTGAAGAGATAGTAAAAAGCGGTGAATTTACAAATAACCGTCCAGGTTCTGTTCTTAGGTCAGGTACGCATACATCAAACCCTTCAATGGTTTGATTTCTTGATTTCGGCTTTCACATTACCCCTTAACTCCGAGTAGCCTCTGACTAACACACATGAGGAGTTAATATGGCAGAACCAGTTATTGTAGCGACATCACGCACACCTATAGGCCGAGCTTCTAAGGGAAGCCTCGTAGATGCAAGACCAGACGACATGTCGGCATTTATCGTCAAAGATGTTCTCAGTAAAGTAGACGGACTTGACCCAACTGAGGTTGAAGACATTATCTGGGGTATAGGACAGCCAGGTGGTGAAGGAGGCTTTAATATCGGGCGGATTATCGCTGTGATGAATGAAATGCAAGTCCCTGGAGTCACAGTAAATCGCTACTGTTCATCATCATTGCAGACAATACGGATGGCTGCCCACGCCATTAAAGCAGGTGAAGGAGACTGTTTCGTTGCTGGAGGTGTTGAAACTGTAAGCAGATACATGAATGGCGCTGCAGATACTGGACCGCACAATGAGTTATTTGCTGACGCAGAACAAAGAAGCGCCGAAAGAACATCAGGAGAGAGCGGCAACTGGGAAGCTCCTAATGGCTTACCTGATGTTTACATAGCTATGGGCCAAACGGCTGAAAACGTTGCAGAGCATTTAGGCATATCGAGAGAGAGACAAGATGAGTTTGGTGTACGCTCACAAAACTTAGCTGAAGCCGCTATGAAACGAGGGTTTTTTGAGCAAGAGATCACTCCATATACTCTTCCCGATGGATCTGTTGTATCACAGGATGATGGCATTAGGGAAGGAACGACTCTTGAGGGCGTTTCACAACTCAACCCTGTATTTCGCCCCGGTGGGACAATAACTGCTGGCAATGCTTGTCCACTTAATGACGGAGCAGCGGCTGTTGTAGTGATGAGCGATACTCGAGCAAATGAATTAGGCATCCAACCTCTGGCACGAATAGTTGCAAGTGGAGTCTCAGCTCTAAATCCTGAAATAATGGGACTTGGCCCAATTGATGCATGCAGACAGGTATTAGATCGTGCAGGGATGCAAATGAGCGACATTGATCTGGTTGAAATCAACGAAGCATTCGCAGTTCAAGTGTTAGGTTCCGCAGACGCTTTGGGTATAGACATCGATGGACAGTTAAATATTAATGGTGGAGCGATTGCTTTAGGGCATCCCTTCGGCATGACCGGATCTAGAATCATGACCACATTGATTAACAGTTTGCACGATACTGATAAGCAATTCGGACTAGAAACAATGTGCGTTGGCGGAGGGCAAGGCATGGCAATGCTAATCGAAAGGCTATGAGTTTTAGCTAACTGTGCTAAAGCACGTCTTAACATAATTAAGGAGACCAAGTGGGGCGACTAGATAACAAAGTAGCCGTTATAACGGGAGCAGGTAGTGGAGTAGGTAAGGAACATGCTTTACTGCTTGCGTTAGAAGGCGCTCAAGTCGTTGTGAACGATATTGGTGAGGCCGCTAATGAGACGGTTGCCATCATAAACGCAAATGGCGGGAAAGCCGTTTCCCACATAGGAAGCGTTTCAGACTGGAGCACCGGAGAGGATCTCGTCTCAACTGCACTGGAAGCCTTTGGCGATCTTCATATCCTAATCAATAATGCTGGAATACTTCGAGACGCCATGTGCTTCTCTATGAGTGAACAGGAATTTGATGAAGTAATTTCTGTTCATCTGAAAGGTCACTTTGTTTGTGCCCGAGCAGCCGCTATTTATTGGAGAAATCAAGCCAAAGCAGGAAATGACTCTGCTCGGAGAATGATCCACACGACGAGTGAATCAGGGCTATTTGGCGGGCCAGCTCAATCTAATTATGCATCTGCTAAAGGAGGGATACTCACACTCTCCCTTACGCTTGGCAGAGAGTTATCAAAGTATGGCGTCACAACCAATGTTGTCGCTCCGCGAGCGCGAACAGGACTAACTGACTACATTCAATCAATGGCTGCACCAGATAGTAAAGATCAATTTGATGTCTATGACCCTGCTAATGTTTCCCCATTCATAGTCTGGCTATGTACAGATGAAGCCCAGGAAATAAATGGGCAGGCATTCATCGTTGGTGGTAGTGGCGTCTGGTGGATGCGGAGCTGGTCACATATCAATCACATTAAACTAGATTCACAAAAACTCTCTATTAGCCAAATTGATGAGCTTAAGGATGATCTATTCGCCGGCGAAGACACTTGAATTCCTGCTTTTGCAGCACCCAAATTTGGCTGAGTACACTCACTGAACTTACTCGGGGCTTTCAAGTTCCTCTTCGATTTCTTCAAGATTGGCGGTTGCTTTCAACTCCACAAGGTTTTCATCCTCGCAACTCAATTCCCCTGGTCTAGATGGGAATTCCCTTTCCCATAGACCATCATCTAAAGTCATGATTACAAAACAGGACGATGGGATGACATCTGCAGGATTAGAAATCCCATGCAAACCTCGTGCATCCCAGAAAGTAATACTCTGTGCCGCAGCGTGTACTCCTTCTTGGCTGAGATTTTCAGGTTTGTATGACGCAGAATTCGCACCAACTGATCGAGAAACCGATTCTTCAAATAGCAAGGCAGCGCTCCAAGCCGCTATACCGGCTGCTGTCGGTCTAGATTCAGGCCCATGAGTCAAATTCATAAAGAATAAGTATCTCAATAATTCATCGTTTAATTCTGCTTCTTCTATAGGAAGGTGCGGTAACCAAACTGAGACTCCTTGACCTACTTCACCTGCAGATGCTACCCAATCCGGGTTGTAACACCTTTGCCCGCAACTGATGAAGCCGAAAGATTTTTCGGGTTCAGTATTCTGCAGCGTGTCTAAAAACCTCAATAATTCTCTCCCACTGGTGACCCAAACAAGTGAATCGCTTCCTGATTGAAGTAACGCTTCGCTTTCGGATTGGAAGTCACTTTCAATTTCATATACAGGGCTATGGGAGAATTCTAAGCCTTGAGCAGTAGCTGATTCTAACAACCTTTCCCCAGCGAGAACAATAGAAGGGAGCTCAGGAAGAAGAATAGATACGTTTTCGCTCGCAGAAGGTTCTCTCTGTGCAAAATAAGATGCCCATCCTGCATTGCTGGTAACACCGGAAATCGGGTTGGACTGATAAGTTCGTCCAGAGTAAAGCCTTCGCAATGAAAATGTCGCAGCTGGGAAATCAGGCAATAAACAATCCGGTGATTGCAACAGATTCAAACCATCTGAGTCATTCACTGCGAAAGATCCGACAAGAGCAAAGTAGTCCCCTTGGCAAACAGCATCAATTGCCTCAACATGACGGAAGGTAGCAGAATCTATCCTTTCGACTATCACTTCTCTGCCAGCCAATTTAGTAGACCGGTTTATTGACTCAGCCCAAGCTTCAACTGACTGCCAAACACTTAAGCCCTCTGCGTCGTTAAGGTATTCATTGGGACTATCTGCAATGACTGCTATGCGAATTGATGCGTCAGTTAGTCCAGGTTCCTTTTCTTGAACAAGTCGATCAGCATCATCACCTATCGTCGGTGGTGACTGCGACTCTAGGGGGGTTGGTTCGGGGGGCAGCTCAACAAGAGGTATAACTGGGTCCGAACATGCGATTAGCAATACTAGAGGTACTGATAGGAATATTGACTGCAGTTTGAACTTATGTAGATTCACACTCCAAGACTAATACCCTTAGCGACAAGAGCGATGTCGGTTCTGAATCTCTAAGGAGGATTCAAAACGTTTTCTACTCCCTAGGTAAGCCATTATCCATTTGTTTCACTAGTGTTGGAGAGTGCCATTCTTCGGAGAGAATACGAAATTGACTGCATTTCGTGCCTTTTCTAATCTGGAGTTTCGAAAATTTTATGTTGGATCTATTGCTGCACAGATTGGGTTTTGGTTTTCGCACATTTCTTACCAAGCCCTCATGTCTGACCTGACGAAGGATGAATTGTGGGTATCAATGCTTTTCGTAGTGACTTTTCTCCCTGTTCTATTCTTTGGCCCATTGGGCGGTCTTCTTGCGGACCGCCTTGACCGTAAAAAGCTTCTACTTGGTTCTTATACATCGCTAATTCTTGTGTCAGTTGTTCAAGTTCTCTTAGTTGCATTCGATGCTATCTCACCGGGTATTCTACTTTTGACTTCATTTCTTCTTGGACTTGTAATGGCTGTTCTAAGCCCTGTCGTTCAAGCAGTTACTGCAAATACTGTTCCACAGGAGGACTTGGCAAGTGCCATTTCCCTCCAAGCTATGGCTTCAAATGCCAGCAGAGTTTTGGGTCCCGCTCTTTGCGCACCTTTAGTGAGCAGTAATTTATATGAGATTTCGTGGTCACTGTATAGTCTTTGTCTTGCACTTGCTTTAATTATTGCTGCTGGGATCACACTTCTTCCATATGAACTCGAAACTGATCGAGTGACAGTGAAACAGAGTCTTCTAGATGGAGTGAGTCACGCTAGAGAAAAGAGAGATGCTTGGCAGGCTTTGTTGTTGGTAGGTTTTATTAGCGTTTTCGGTGTGTCACATGTTGCCTTATCGCCCTCATTTACAGAGAATAGCTTAGGGAAACCGAGTAGTTATTTTGCTTGGTTGGGCGCGGCTACAGGATTTGGGGCTCTAATTGGAGCGTTAGCCGCAGGTAGTTTTACTGCCTCGTCGACTTTGAAACGTGGAGCTTTGTTTGCAATACCCTATTGCCTACTTCTTCTTGGCTTCTCACGCGTCACCGATTTTGGAATAGCAATTGTTTTGCAGATCTTAGTGGGTTTCTTCTATATTGCTTCGTTCACAACCCTTCAGGTCGTAATTCAAGAACTCGTATCAGAGGAATTCAGAGGTCGAGTAATGTCTATGTTTAATATTGCTTGGGCTGGGCTGGTTCCAATTGGCACTTTGCTAATGGGACTGCTCGCCAGCTCAACTGGGTTTGATCTGGGAGCATCCGACACGATAGCCCTAACATCCCTGATATGCCTTTGCTACGTGATATTAGTGGTGGCTAAAAACGTGAACCCTAAAAAATTAAATGCTTGACAGTCGAGACTGCCAAGCATTTTATCTATATAGCTGCCGCAAATCCCTTTTCTAGATCAGCGATAATATCATCAATGTGTTCAATGCCAACCGACAATCGAACCAGGCCTGGGTACACTCCTGTATCTGCTTGCTCTTCTGGGGTGAGCTGACTGTGAGTTGTTGAAGCTGGATGAATTACCAAACTCCTTACATCACCTATGTTCGCTACATGGCTATGAAGCTCTAAGCCTTCGACGAATTTTTTCCCTGATTCTAAGCCTCCTTTTATATTGAAAGCGGGTATGGCGCCGAAGCCTTTGCCGCCTGTTAGTTCTTTGGCTCTTGCATGCCATGGGCTACTTTCCAGCCCCGCGTAAGCAACTGACTCAACTTGGTCATGATTTTCAAGATACTCTGCCACAGCGAGAGCGTTGCTACAATGGCGTTCCATCCGTAGGCTTAATGTTTCCAACCCTTGCAGGAACATGAAGGCGTTAAAGGGTGTGGTTGATGCGCCTAAGTCACGGAGCATTTGCACACGGGCCTTGATGATATACGATCCATGTCCCAGAGCCGGCCAGTATGCAAGACCTCCGTAGCTTGGGTCCGGCTCGGTCATGTTCGGGAATTTACCACTTTCACCCCAATCGAAACTTCCTCCATCTACCAACACACCTCCAATTGATGTTCCATGCCCACCAATATATTTTGTTGCTGAGTGAACAACTATGTCAGCACCATGCTCAAGGGGCCTAACAAGATATGGTGTTGCTGCTGTATTGTCTACCATCAGCGGAACACCATTTTTATGGGCAACTTCGCTAACGCCTTTTACGTCTAACCAGTTATTTTTGGGGTTTGGGTTCATTTCTCCGTAAAAGAGCTTCGTGTTATCTCTTACAGCTGCTTGCCATTGTTCCAAATCATCGGGGTCTTCTACGAAGGTAACCTCAATACCTAATTTCGGTAGTGTGTAATGAAATAAATTATAGGTCCCGCCATACAATGAGGCTCCAGAGACCATATGGTCACCTGACTCAAGAATCGTCAGAATGCCTAAAGTTTCCGCAGCTTGCCCCGACGCCAATGCTAATGCACCAGGTATACCTACGGCCGTTTCTGTTCCTCCCTCGAGAGCTGAGACTCTTGCTTCAAAGACACCTTGTGTGGGGTTCATAATACGGGTATAGATATTCCCCATTTCAGCTAGAGCAAATAAGTTCGCCGCATGATCAGTGCTGTTAAATGTAAAAGATGTGGTTTGATAAATCGGAACAGCTCTTGAATTTGTAGCTGCATCCGGTTCTTGACCAGCATGGATTTGCTGTGTTTCAAATTGCCAATTACTCATTGTTACCT
>PATH01000039.1 GCA_002712325.1 Acidimicrobiaceae bacterium
CAACAATGGTTCCGCTGAGAGCTGCTGCCTTCCGACCCTGACTCGGTTCACGGGCACTGTTTGCACAGGACCCAATCGCCACATCCAAAAACGGATGTGCCTTAATGCTACCTAAAGAATAAACCAATGCACAAGGGAGCATAAGTTTGCTTTCAATGTAAGGAGGTTGCAATGATAGTTTTCGTGACTACGCTAAGTAATCTCTTGAAATTTCAAGTAATTTTTGGGAGGAGTGCGAGAGCGGCCGAATCGGCACGCTTGGAAAGCGTGTGTGGGGCAACCCACCGTGGGTTCGAATCCCACCTCCTCCGCGTGAGTTTTATTTTATAGAATTGTAAGCAGCTTCCAGAATGCTGAGGCCACGTGTATCTCCAACAACTGTTTGCATCATTCTGTTCATCATGTAGCTAACCGTTAGTCCGTTGTCAACGTCATTTACAATTAGTGATCCTCCCCAGCCACCCCAAAAGCATACTTTTCCATCCTGAGGAAGGAACGGGAATTCTTCATTAGGCAGGCCATAGCCGATGCCAAACCGGAGTGGCATCAGTAAAACAAGGTCAGGACCGTGAGACTGTTCATCAAAAATAAGATCAATTGTTTCTTGTTTTAAAAGCTTCACGCCGTTCATCTCTCCGCCGTTGCTTATGAGGCCTTGAATCATTGCAACTGATCTTGCATTTCCATGACCGTTTGCTGCCGGAACTTCAGCAGATCTCCACCAATTTTCCCATGCGGATTCATCGTCTGGTATTGGATTCATGAAAGTTTTCATGGCGACTTTCCCACTTATTCGATATTTGCCTAGTGATTTTGTAAGTTCTTTCACTTGGTCACTTAAGTCTTCTTTGGGGTAGATGACATTTGATACACGATGGAATTCGCTTTCATCTAAGCCAATATGGAAGTCAGCTCCTAAAGGGTCAGCTATTTCTTCTTTAAAGAATCTACCAATTGACATTCCGGTTATTCTTCTAATCACTTCACCGACAAGGTGACCCTGATTGAGCATGTGATAACCAGAGGAAGTTCCTGGTTCCCACCATGGCTTTTGCCCTGCAAGAATTGCAGTTGACTTTTCCCAATCGCATACCTCTCTCATTGAGATTCTTTTACCCCAACCCGAAAGTCCTGAAGTGTGCGACATTATGTGACGAACCTCAATGTCTCCTTTACCTTTCGCTTTAAATTCTGGCCAGTAGTCCGCCACTGGTTTGTAGAAGTCCAATTCTCCTCTATCGGCAAGAACGAGTGCTGATATAGCCATCATTGTTTTTGTTGTTGACCAAACATTCGTTATTGTGTCTTTTTCCCATTCTTGGGTTTTCTCTTCGTCTTTGTGCCCTGCCCAGATGTCTACTACTAATTCTCCGTTGTGAATGACAGCTGCCGAGGCACCAATTTCTCCTGGGTCAGCAAAATTACGTTGTAAAGCTTCGGCAACCCCTGAAAATTTTTCGTTAACTTCTCCATTAATTTGTGTCATTTTGTTCCCCTTATTATTCGTAGAGTAGCCGTGCTATTTGAGAAGTTTAAATCTCTGCTTAAGATTGCGGTATGAGACTTAGACCAATATTTAAAAATTCTCGAACGAATCCCGAGAAGAGACTCCGTAAACAAGAATTGAAAGTGGCGCGTACTTCCAGCATCATTAATCAGGATTTACGATCAAAGATTGAGGAAATTGAAGATCTTGAGAGTATTCGGAAATTGAAAGCTGCGTATTGCGATGCCTGCGATGATGACCATAATGGAGACTCAGTTTCAGCATTGTTTACGAAAGGAGGGACTTGGCAGCAAGTAGGTCAAACTGAACAAGCAGATTCACGCGTGTGTGTTGGGCGCAAAGAAATAGCTGCTTTTATGTATGGTCTGCGTGACGCTGGCTTTATTGTGCGGTCAAGTCATATTGTAACAAATCCGGTTATTGACATTTCGGGCACTTCAGCATCTGGAAAATGGAAATTTTTGATGCTTTATACACACACAGACGGGACTTTCCATAGAATTATTGGCCAATATGAAGATACTTATGAAAAAGTCAGAGACGATTGGTACTTTAAATCTTTGAAGGCGATAGTGGAAGAAAATAGTATTTATCTGACTGAGAATCCTAATGACTGATGAACAATTGATGTTGATAGCTATTGAGGAAGCTAAGTTGGCAGAAAGTCATGGGGATATTCCTATTGGAGCGCTTGTAGTTTTTGAGGGGGGCATCTTGTCTAGTCGTCATAACGAACGCGAATTACGAAATGACCCTACCGCTCATGCTGAAGTACTTGCTATCCAAGACGCCGCTAAAAAATTAGGGACCTCACGCGTTGATGGTGCAACTTTAATCTCGACGCTTGAACTTTGCCCAATGTGTGCTGGGGCAGCTTTGAGTGCAAGGGTTGCCCGAGTTGTTTTCGGTGCGGAGGATCCAAAAGCTGGTGCTCTTGGAAGCCTGTATCAATTAGGTAGCGATCCACGTTTAAATCATGAATTTTCTGTGACACCTAGAGTCTTGCAAGAAGAATGCGGTGTTCTAATATCAAAGTTTTTTCAAAGTAAACGTGACTAATGACCACGAAAAATTTCTATTAAACTGCGGTTTATTCTGAACTGTCAGGCACCCTATTGTTGTGAAAGATTTTGACATAATCGTTATTGGAGGCGGTCCTGCTGGTGCCGCTACTGCCATTCAGGCCGCACGAGGGGGTGCAAAGGTAGCGATTTTTGAAAAAGCCACTGAAGGTCGCGACAAGGTATGCGGTGATGGATTAACTCCTAGGGCTATTGCCGCTTTACAAGATTTGAATATTGATCTGTCTGGAGTCCATAAGATCACTGGTCTGCGTATGATCGCAGGGAAAACACGTAGAGAACTTAAGTGGCCGGGTGGAGGAAGTTTTCCTGGATATGGAGCTGTCTGGACGCGCAAAGAATTAGATTCGCATCTTCTTGAAAGTGCAACGCAAGCAGGAGCAAAGATTTTCTATGAAACAGAGGCTTTGCCAGATTTCAATGGTGACAGGGTAACCGGAGTTACCTGTGGGTCTGATAAATGGTCTGCTGATCTGGTCGTAGCAGCATCAGGCGCTCCTGGGAAAGTTGCAAGAATGCTCGGAACCGAAAGAAAAAGAGATGAGCCATATGGAATAGCAATTCGAACTTATGTTGAGAGCCCAAGGCATGCAGATGAATATCTCGAAGCTTCTCTCGCTATGCGAGATGCTAATGGAACTCCCATTCCCGGCTACGGGTGGATGTTCCCAACTGGAAATGGAACAGTAAATCTAGGAGTAGGTGCACTCTCAACAATGAAAGGGTTCCGGAAACTTAATCTCAATACCCTTTGCGATATCTACAGAGACCTAATCGCTGATGAATGGGAAGTTGGACCCTATTTGGAAAAGCCGCGTGCCTGGCGTTTACCTATGACTGCGCAGAAACGACACGGATTAGGTTGGGTTGCAGTTGGAGATGCTGCTGGGCTCATAAACCCTATGAATGGGGAGGGAATTGATTATAGTCTCGAGTCTGGGATGCTTATTTCTGACTTATTCCTTGAGGACCCGTCAACTGCTCCAACAGAGTATGACAAAATAATAGGCGAAAGGTTTGATGGCTTTCTGAGAACTGGTAGACGCTTTTCATATTTAATTGGTCACCCTCTAATCCTTCGGTCAGGTTTGCGCATCGCAGTAGCAAACCAATTTATGGCGAACATGACTCTTCAGGTTATGGGAAATCTAGTTGATAACTCTACTCCTGGAGCCGCTGGAAGAGTATTACGAATAGCTGACAAAGCTTTGGCGACAGCGGATCCGATTCTGCGAAAGACAAGGGCAAAGCAGAGTTAAATTTGGCGGAAGGTGTGGGATTCGAACCCACGGTGACGCTAAGCGCCACAACGGCTTTCGAGGCCGCCCCATTCGTCCGCTCTGGCAACCTTCCGAAACTGAGCGTAGCTAGATTAAATGAAAAAATCGCATTTGTTAATTAAATAATTAGTACGTGGCAAAAGAGCCATTGATCTATAGCGCTCGCTCCCCTGTTACTTCATATAGTTCAATAATATTACCAAAAGGGTCTCTTCCATAAATGGCAAAGGAGTTCCCTAAATCTACGGGTTCTTGGTGAAAAGTCATACCCGATTTGCTTAGACGTGCGAATTCATCATAAATATTCGTTACTTGTAAAGCAATATGAGCAATTCCATGATTTGCTGGTGAGTAGTTAAATCTCTGCTCTTCGGGTTCAGGTTTGATGTATTCCCATAACTCTAAATATGCGTTCCCAGCCTTGAGCATTTGAACTTTTGCGTGTGTTCCCTCCAGACCAATGACTTGATCAGCTTGGTCTCGGTCCCCAAACCAGCTGTTGGAGAATATCTTTTCAAATCCAAGAATTCCATGGTAAAAATTAACTGCTTTATTTAAGTCAGGCACAGATATTGCAACATGATGGATTCCTGTTATCACGTAACCAACCTAGCTTGATTAATTCAGTAGTTGAAATTACATGCACAAGCCATGTCAGATGCCTACACTTGTTGCCTAGGAGATCTAATTGTGGCAAGGAATATCATCTTAACTGGGTTTATGGGGACCGGTAAGAGTTCTGTGGGGAAGAAACTATCGAGGATACGCGGTATTGGATTTATAGATACAGATGAAGAGATAATAAATGAATTCGGACCGATCAACATCATGTTTGAAAATCATGGCGAGGAGTATTTTCGAAAATGTGAACGCGAAATTGTTTTGAAAGTAGCTCAAAGGTCGGAGATAGTTATTGCTACTGGGGGAGGTGTCGTCTTAGATCCTGACAATATTAAAGTTCTAGAGGATTCAGGAGAGATAATATGCTTAACAGCTAGTCCAGAAGAGATTGTGAATCGCTTAACTAGGGCTGAAGAAATTGGAGTTCGTCCACTGCTTAATACGAAAGACCCTTATGATGCCATTTCTAAATTACTGGCTGTCCGTGAAGACGTTTACGAACAATTTGTTCAATTTGATACTGTCGGAAAATCTTCTTTGGAAATTGCTCAGGAAATAAATGATTTCCTTGTTGGCAGAAATTAAATATCGTTACTCTGCGTTATAAAACGCAAGTCATTAGTAAGCGACATCTTCAATCCAAACCAGACGATAATGCAAACTGTTATGGTTACTGATCCAAGTATCATATACATAACTATTAGCTGGAGGAGCACAGCATCCATTGGTTCAATACCTGCTAATAGCAAGCCGGTCATCGCCCCTGGTAACGCTATTAACCCAACAACTTTTGTTCTTTCAATTTGTGTAGTTATTGCTGTTTTGATGATTTGAGGAGCGAGAAATCTGGTAAGAATTGATTTATCGGCCCCTAATGCAAGCAAAGATTCAGCCTCTAAACGACGAGATGTTAATTGCATATTTAGCTGCTGAACCGCAAGCACAGCAGAAGGAACAATATTACCGATCGTAATACCCGACACCACCACAACATTAATAGGTGTGTATTCAATTACTTCAAAAAAGAACGCGACGCTAGCTACCATTGCAACTGAAGTTTTGATCGCAATCAGAGCAACTGGAGATAGTCTTTTTACAGTTGGAACTCGCCTGCGAATAATTTCTGTGGCTAACAAGACCATGAAGATAACCCATAGCCATGACCAGAGTTCAGCGTGTTTGTGGTCAAAAATAGCTGTAAAAAATAGACCTACCGCAAGTAGTTGTAGTGCAGCTCTGACAGATGCGACGAATAATGACTTTTCAATATGTAACTTAAGCAAAAGAGAAAGCAGGAGTGTTACCGCTACAAGAACTAATGAAAAGGAGAATTCTAACCAACTGATATCAATAAATTGTCGGTCATACAATGAGTCGGATTGTCTTGCAAGGGTTAACAATTTCACCTGTAACTCTGTCCTCCATCAACGAAATAGGTGTGACCGGTCATGAAGCTACCACCAGCAGATGCTAATAAAAGCGCCATCAAAGTCATCTCTTCCGGGTCAGCTGCCCTTCCAAGTAAGGAAGCTTTTGCTGATGCTTTCTGAAAGGTTTCAGGCATAGCTCTGACCATGTCAGTATCTACTGTTCCTGGAACAAGGGCATTGACGCGTATACCGTTGGATGCTAATTGTGCAGCCATTGACCGAGTCGCCGCTTCTAAACCTGCCTTAGCTACTGGATATAATAAATGGTGCGCTGCATACATGTAAGCAGCATTGCTAAGAATATTAATAATAGAAGCTGCAGAGCTCTTTTCGAGATAAGGAAGAGCCTGTTGAACAAGAAAAACAGGGCCTCGGAGATTTGTGTTCATAGCTTTTTCCCATGCTTCAGGTGTTATTTCACCAACACCTTTCATCAAGGGATTTGCTGCGTTATTCACGATGATGTCAATTCCACCAAACACCTTTACAGTTCCGAGAACGAGTTCCTCAATATCAACTAAGTTACCCATGTGGGCTGCTAGTGGGTGAGCGGTTCCTCCAGCTTCAATTATTTCTTGTGCAGCGTCTCTGCAATTATCAATTTTTCGACTTGTAATGACAACTTTCGCGCCGTGGTCCGCAAAGGTCTTTGCAATAGATCTTCCTATTCCGCGACTCCCTCCAGTTACTATTGCTACTTTTCCTGTTAAATCTAATAATTCTCCAGATGAAGTAGTCACGTTGAAGCTACCTCTACGACTGTTCGTATACCTTTAGTTTCACGCACATTTTGAAAACCTGAATTGATTTCATCCAATGTGATCCGGTGGCTAATCATTCCATCGAGATCCAGCTTTCCCGATTTCCACAGGTTGACAAAGCGTGGAATATCTCTTTGAGGATGACAATCCCCCAGAAGAGAACCAATTATCTTTTTCCCCATTGTGGCCAACATAACAGGAAGGATAGGAACTGTCGCTAGGGTTGCGTCAACGCCTACAATAATTGTGCTCCCTCCAATTCTTGAAGCATTGACACAGTCATCTACTAGTGCTGCCACACCGGCCGCTTCAAATGCATAATCAACTCCTATATTTGCTGTTTTCTCCAAAACTTTGGGAAGCAGCTCTTCGTTTAAAGGGTCTATGGTGTGGGTAGCTCCAAAATGCAAAGCGGCTTCCCTTCTCTCAGCAACTGGATCAGAAACTATTATCTTCTCTGCACCTGCTATTCGAGCACCTTGCACTATTGATATCCCTATACCCCCGAGACCTGTAACAAGCACAGTTGACCCAACCTCAACTTTTGCACTATTAAATACAGAACCAACTCCTGTTTGGACTGCACAGCCAATAACACAAGCAATATCAAGAGGCGTATCCTGATCAAGTTTGACTACTGCGGATTCAGGAACAATTGTCTTCTCTGAAAAGCCAGCAACTCCTAAACCGCGATGAATGCATTCGCCTTTTTCAGAAAATGGTGATGTCCCATCTGGACGTAACCCACTGGTAAAGCTTTGCGCTTCAATACATGCAGTGGGTTCGGCACGTGAACACCAGTAACACTGACCACAGAATGCAAGGGGGGTTAGCATGACTTTATCTCCACGAACTACTGACGTAACGTCTCTGCCTACTGCTTCGATCGTTCCGGCAGCTTCATGACCTAAAATTACGGGGAGTTGTCCTGCGCCGCCAAGATCGAGCATTGATAAGTCACTATGACAAATTCCACAGTGAGATATTTTGACCATAACTTCTCTTGATCGAGGCTCTTCAATCTCAACTTCTTGAATACTAATTGGCTTATTCGGTTCGGTAAAAACAGCTGCTCTCATTAAATTGCATCCTTTAGTATTACTTTACGTTATGCGAATAATTCCTTGTTGGAAAGACTGGGATATGCAGTTATCTCGCTAACCATCCACCATCAATTGCGATGGTTTCTCCTGTAATATAGCTTCCTGCATCAGATGCGAGAAGGAGCATTGCTCCATCTAGTTCAGTGACATCTCCAGGGCGACGCATGGGTGTATTGCGTTCTATCCATTTTCTTCCACTTTCGCCAGCAATCATTTCATCAGTCAATTCAGTGCTTATATATCCTGGCGCTATTGCGTTTACTCTAATGCCGTGCCGAGCCCACTCTAAAGCAAGTTCTTTTGTCAGGTTGATGAGCCCGCCTTTAGCAGCGGTATATCCCGGTTGGTTATTCGGTGATGACCCAACAAATCCATGGATTGAGGCAATATTCACAATTGCACCTCCAGATTCTTGTTTTTCCATATAAAGAGCACATAACTGTGCAAGATGGAAACACGAAATTAGATCTATTTGAATAACCCTCTTAAATTGGTCCAGATCTTCTTCTAATGCTGGTACAGGATCACTGATACCTGCATTGTTGATAAGAATATCAATCTTTCCGTGTTCATTGATTACGGTGTCTACCAAATTAATGCAATCTTCATCAATTCCAACATCACATTTAACTGCCATCACGTTTGCGTATTGATTCGAGAGATCATGTAGTCTCTCTTCTCTTCGTGCTGCTGCGATAACTTTAGCTCCCAAAGAGCTAAAAAGTTTAACTGTTTGGGCGCCAATGCCACTACTTGCTCCAGTGATTATTGCGACCTTCCCGTTCAAACGGAACGCATTTAGTGGATCGTTCATTGGTTCACCCTATGTCAACTTGTAAGAATAATAGGGACCCACTCAAGAACTTCTTGAGGTTCTTCGTTATCTCTGTGTGCGAAAACTCTTGAGCGAACCGCAATGATGTTTCCGGATGCATATTCTTGTTTCGAAAGTACTTCATGTTGGAAGGAAAGTAAGTCTTCTTCAAAGACTGGACCTGTGTGATTACAGAGATGCCATCCAAGGATAGTTGCTGTGTTTGTGAATACCCTGCTCAACGACGCTTGAGCTAATGCTACGGTATGGCCTCCGTAGACTAAACGATTTGGATATGGAGATGCGCTAACATCACGATGAACTGAGGCGACGTTTTGCGTCAGTCTGACCAATGCTAGTGCTTGGTCAACGACGTCTTTCAGCGGGTCATTTATTAGTCCAGATGGGATACGTTGTTCGTATTTCTGTAGAGAGCGTAGTTTCCAGTCTTCGTAGCTGGTTTGTTGATATTCTTTAAGGTTTAGTTCTTCATCGGAGCCAAGGTCATCATTATGGCCTGGTAGTTCCTTCCCTTTAAGACGGACTAATGGAGCTCGATAATACTCGAGAACTTTTTCATCATTAGCGTATGTTGTGATTTTCAAAAGAACTTTTCCTCTTAATGTACTTTTGTCTGTTGAGCGGCTGTCTTGAAGCGCCACTACCTCAGTTGTGGTATGAAGAACGTCTCCAAGAAAGACTGGTCGGAGTATTCGTACATTTCGGTAGAAGAGATTAGCAATAACTTTTTTAGTCGCTACTGTACTCGCCCCAATTGATAGGTGTAGAAGCAATCCAGGACTAGCAATTCTATTTTCTGTCCCTGTTACTTCGTTACATATTTTAGGATCAAGAACTAAGGGTAGAGCTTCGCCAGTTATTGATTGATAGACAGATGCAAGTCCAGAATCTACGACTACTGCAGGAGGAACAGGAAAAACTAGACCTCTTTCCATGTCTTCGTAATATGGGCCGTCTGAAATACTCATGCAATCCCGTTCGTCTGTTTATGATGCCTGCTTATAAGCGTATTCACTACTTTGATCATACGAAATGAGATTGGTAAATTATTAGGCGAGAATCATTTCCTGAGCTAGTCTTCTTGCGGTACTAAATTATTCGGAAAGTGTTATGACCTTAGGCAATAAAGCATCTGAGAGATTAGAGACTGGATTGACATTTGATGATGTTCTTCTTGTCCCAAGACGTTCTTCGATTCGGAGTAGGCAAGACGTGTCACTTAAAACTCGTTTGACAACAAATCTAGAGATAGATCTCCCGATCCTCGCCGCAAATATGGATACTGTTTGCGAGCAGGAAATGGCTATAACTATGGCATCTCTTGGTGGAGTTGGAATTCTTCACCGGTTTATGACGGTTGAAGCTCAAGCTCAAATGGTAGAAAATATTAAAAATGAGGACTCTAACTTTATTGCTGGGGCTGCTATTGGAACTGATCACGATGCCTTGGTCCGAAGTAAAGCGTTGATTGACGCTGGCGTGGATGTGCTTGTTCTTGATATTGCACATGGGCATGCAGAACATGCTATTGATGCATTGAAAGAATTAAAGAATTCTTTTCCAGATACGGATGTCATCGCTGGGAATGTTGCTACACAAGCCGGGGCGGAGGACCTATACGAAGCTGGGGCTGATGCTATTAAAGTTGGGGTAGGGCCTGGAGGGGTTTGCACAACGCGTTTGGTAGCAGGTGTTGGCGTTCCGCAGCTAACAGCTATCTTTTCGGCGAGCGAAATTCCAATTCCTGTTATCGCAGATGGCGGGATTAAGACCTCAGGAGATATTGCAAAAGCGATCGCTGCCGGTGCGGACTCTGTCATGATCGGATCTATGTTTGCTGGGACTAAAGAAAGCCCTGGAGAAGTTGAATCGTCTCCTAAAGGACTAGTTAAACGTGTCCGAGGAATGGCAAGCTTCGAGGCAATAGAAGCGCGGGCCCTTCGTACAGGTGAACTAATTGATGATGAATATTTTGAGCAACGTGCTCCGGAGGGTGTTGAAGGTGTTGTCCCTTATAAAGGAGAAGTAGCAAAGTTAATTGCTCAGTTAGTAGCAGGACTAAAGAGCGGAATGAGTTACAGCAATGCCCGAACAATTTCGGAGTTTTGGGAAAAGGCAGAGTTTATCCGCGTTACTTCAACCGGTTTGAAAGAGAATAAGCCTCACGCAACATTTGATTAGGTTATTCCTCTGGGGAGGTAAAGATGTCTTCTTCATCACCTGAGTTAGGAGAGAGACAAAAGAGAGCATTGCATATTGCATCCTCATTTGGGGGTCGTTTTTTCCGGAAGTTGGTTTGGTATTTCATTCGACTAATTCTTTATCCTTACTTTCGGGTTCGAGGTAGAAATGCTCACTTTCTTGATACACCTGGGCCTGTAATTCTTGCACCCGTCCATAGATCTAATCTTGATGCGCCCTTACTAGTAGTTCAAACTCCTCGAATGATCCATGCATTGGCGAAAGAAAGTCTTTTCTCTGGTGGTCTATTCTCTTGGATTATGGCTGCTCTCGGAGGAGTCCCTGTTAATCGGGGCGCTGCTGATCGAGACGCACTCAAAGCTGCGGAATCACTGCTCAAACAGGGAGCTTCCATCATTGTTTTTCCTGAAGGTACTCGTCAAACTGGGGATACTGTAGGAGAAACTTTTGATGGAGCAGCATTTTTAGCAGCTCGGACAGGTGCCAAAGTAATTCCAGTAGGAATTGGCGGAACTGAACCAGCTTTACCGCCAGGATCAAAATTTCCTAAACGTACGAGGGTTCGAATAGTTGTTGGAGAACCTATGGAGTTGGTTAGTGTTGACGGAGGTAGAGTTCCTACGTCAGTCCGAAAACAATTTACTGAGAATCTACGGACTGAATTGCAGAAAGTTTTCGATGAAGCTTTAAGTGATAGCAGCTTATAAACCTTTTCAAAGATTTTAAGCTGTGTAACCCCCATCAACGTTTAAGACCTGACCGCTTATATATCGTGCGTTGGGAGAGGCAAGAAAACAAACTGCCTCAGCAATATCAAGAGCATTGCCATAATATCCGAGGGGTATGTTGGCTGTAGCAGCATCTAGGTCATTTTGGTTGTAGTCACCTCTATCAATCAGAGTTGCTGCCATGCCGTCTCTCAGCATTCCGGGCCCTACTGCATTTGCACGAACGCCGTATCGTCCTTCTTCTTTCGCCAATCCTTTAATCAGAATCTCAATAGCTGCTTTCGGACTTGCAGATAAACCGTCTTTAACTGGGTATTTATCTGTCGCTGCAGATGTCACTGCGATAATTGCTCCTTTTTGTTGCCTGATGCAGGGTAAAGCTGCTATCGCAACACCGAAAAATGCACTGACTTCTAAATTAAGATGTTCTGAAAATGTTTGTGGTGAGATATTGGATAAATGTACTTGTGGGACAACGGGTCCCGCTGCATACACCAAAGTGTGTATTCCTCCATCATCATTTAGTTCTTGAATGAAATTTTCTACTTCACCTTGGTTACCAAGATCTAATGACTTCTTTAGAGAACGGGCTCCTAGATGTTCTATTTCAGTAGAAAGCGATTCAGCTTTCTGCAAGTTATTTCGGTATGTAAATGCGACATGACTTCCCCTTGTGGCTAGTAATTTACAGATTTCAGAACCGATACCGCCTGTTCCCCCGATAACAAGTGCTGCACCGGAACGATCTTTGAAATCTTGCATAGATTCTCCTTCATTGCTCTTCATTAAGATTGGCACATGGTTTTCGGCAATGGTATTTCAAGATTTTTTCTTTAGAGTAACGCTTTCCTTTGATTACGGAGGGAAAGTTTTTCGATGTTATTGGTTCTCTTTACCAAAATAGTTTCTAATCCTCTAGTGTTAGATACGTGAAAGCTTTGGTCTTTGAACGAAAAGAACTGAAATACGCTGCTGCGTCTATTGGCTCTCGGATTTTTCCCGGAGTTGGGTCAGAGGTTGGGCCACTGAGTTTAAAAGATATTGAACCTCCGGAGATTCCTGCGGATGGGTGGAAGAGAGTTTTTCCATTATTGTCGGGGATCTGTGGAAGCGATTTAGCGACTGTTGATGGTAAGTCAAGTCGTTATTTTGATCCGTTAGTTTCATTCCCGTTTGTTCCTGGTCATGAGGTATTCGGAGAATTAGAGGATGGAACTAGGGTTGTGCTTGAACCTGTTCTAGGAGCCGAAAGCCGTGGAGAGGACCCGGCATTTGAAGGTGCCTGTCCCGGTGACGGAGATGATTATGGGTATCTTCTGAGTGGACCTATTGGGGATGGTATTCAGGTAGGTTTCTGTTCAGATACGGGTGGGGGTTGGAGTACTCAGTTGGTTGCTCATTCTTCTCAAATTCATGAGGTTCCTTCTGACCTTTCTGATGAGGCTGCTGTAATTTTAGAACCAGCAGCCGGTGGCGTTCATTCGGCTTTAAAAGCTAAAATTCAATCCGGAGATGTTGTTGTTGTTCAGGGTGCAGGAACAATGGGTTTATCCGCTGTTGCTTCTGTTCGTTCTTTCACTGATGCCGGGACGGTTATTGTGTCTGCGAAATACCCTCTGCAGAGATCTTTAGCTAGCGAGCTTGGCGCGGATATAGTTGTTGAGCCTAGAGAACTAAAACGAGCAGTCAGAAGTGTAACTGGTTGCAGAATGATCGGGAATTCTTTGTCTGGTGGGGCTGACGTGACTATTGATGCTGTTGGTAATGCTGGTTCAATAACAACCTCTTTAGAAACGACTAGACCGAGGGGTCGGATAGTGATGATGGGAATACCGGGAACAATTTCTATTGATTTAACTTCGCTTTGGCATCGAGAAATAGAGATCGTGGGTTCTTATACTTATGGGACTGAAATTCTTGGAGACGGATCCGTTAGCACGAGTTATGATTTAGCATTTCAACTTGTTCGCGAAAACAAGCTAGAACGACTGGTGACTGCAACGTATCCATTAGATCGATATAAAGATGCCATACGTCATGCTGCTGAAGCGGGACCTAAAGGAGCGATCAAGATAGCTTTTGATATGCGAAATGAAAAGCGAAAATAAGCTATTCGACTAAATCCTCTTTTGGCGGACGGTAAAATATCCCAAGTAGCATGAGTGCTGCGAGGACTCCTCCGCCAGCAGAAACTAGAAGACCTGTATAACCATCTAGTTCGTTATCCCAACCTATTTTATGGTCTACTGACCAGTTACCTGGACCTATCATTGCAACTGTTACTGCCGAAATGGCAAGTATAAATACGTATTCCCATCCTTCATTGATAATCATAAAGCCGTTTTTACTATGGACTGTCCAATAAGCGACTGACATTAAACCAACAAACCCTAAGGCCGCAAAGGAAGTTAAAAATCCCATAGCAAGGAAAAGTCCAGAGCCAATTTCACCACATGCTGCCAAGAATGCATGAGCTTTTCCTGGGCGCATGCCCATGCTGTCAAACCACCGACCTGTTCCTTCAATTTTGCCACCTTTGAAGAATTTGTTGTACCCATGAGCGGCTAGGGTTAAGCCTAGGGCAATTCTGATTATTAGAAGAGGTAATTCGAGGTCCATATTTATTCCTTTAGCGAAAGTTTAAGTACTTCTAGAGATTGCCACATCTCTAGTTATAAGTCTCGGTTTCCAGCAGATTCTTATCTCGTTTGTCTTGATTATGATTTGTGCTATTAATTTCCCCTAGCATGGAGGCATGGCTGGGACGATAATAAGTGTTTTATTTGCAATTGCACTTGGATACGTTATTTTACGAATTGGTTTTAGTATTTTTCGGCTTTTAGCTACTCCTTTGCCAGAGCCGCCCCCCGCTGGTGAATTAAGGAAAGTTAAACTTAACTTCCGGTGTTCATCGTGTGGAAGCGAAGTAAGGATGACTGTTGCCACTGACGAAAGTCCTGATCCGCCTCGGCATTGTATGTCAGAAATGGATTTGGTTGTTGAAGAAGAATAAGCAGGTTCTTTGGATGTATATCACGATTCCTGTGGATGGTGTTATTGATGTTAACAATGTTATTAAAGGGGAAAGTGTTAGTTATCCACAGGTTGTGTGAAACTTTGGGGATAATTACATACATGTAATTAACCTAGATTTTTCGAATATCCCTTCAGAAGAGGTTTGCTTTAGTGCAATTGTGTTGCTGTGATTATCCCAGCAAGAACAAGGCCTAAACCTCCGAGAAGATACCAATTACTAGTACCGCCAGGCAAGAGATCTACGTAATTTACGATGATCATTGCGGTTCCGAGCCCGAGTAATCCGAACATAGTTGGTGCAACCCACCGAGAGCTTATCTTTTTTGAAGAAACATACCCCATTGAAGAAGATCCGACTGGAGGAAGATTATCGGGCCGAGTTCCCTTCTCAGTTATTCTTTTGCTTTGCATGCGTTCTTTTGGCGGTTTTCCCATATATCCATGATAGATGCCATTGGTTAAGATTGGTTTATAGTGGTGGATTTATAAGTTGTCCACTACCCTCCAATTCGTGAGTAGTCGTGTTTTAGTAATAGATAATTATGATTCTTTCGTATATATTCTTGTCCAATATTTGGGAGAGATTGGTTTGGAGCCAATTGTTTATCGAAATGATAAATTATCTATCCAAGAAGTCTCTCGTTTAGATGTGGATGCAATTCTCATAAGCCCCGGACCCGGAACACCTAGTGATTCCGGAATTTCTATGGACTTGCTCAATGCCTATAAAGATATAAAACCTATTTTTGGTGTTTGCCTTGGTTTGCAATGTATTGGTGAATTCTTTGGCGGAAACGTGATTCGAGCTCCTGAAGTGATGCATGGAAAAACATCTTCTATATCTCACACGGAACAAGGAGTCTTTACAAAAATATCAAACCCATTGGAGGCTACTCGTTATCATTCTTTAGTTGTTGAAAGGGACTCTCTTCCGGATGTACTTGAAATAACAGCTGAAACTGATGATGGGATCGTCATGGGGTTAAGGCATAAGCAATACAGGATTGAGGGAGTCCAGTTCCACCCCGAATCTATTCTAACTCGAGAAGGTCATTCCATTCTTAAGAACTTTTTTACTGACATTTAAGCCCATGGCATCAGGAGCCATAATTAGGGGTCGGGTGTCGGATCAGGATCAGGATCGGGATCGGGATCGGGATCGGGGTCAGGATCGGGATCGGGATCGGGATCGGGATCGGGATC
>PATH01000040.1 GCA_002712325.1 Acidimicrobiaceae bacterium
CCAGCAAAGAAAACAGCTGCAAAGAAAGCTCCAGCAAAGAAAACAGCTGCAAAGAAAGCTCCAGCAAAGAAAACGAGCTTTGACAAAAAGTTTTTGACAGAGCAAAAGGAATCGCTACTGCTTGAAAGAAGCAAATATGTAAAGTCCGCTGCATCGTTTAAGGCAGAAGCGGACTCTTTGATCGAGGGTCGCGAGCCAGGGGACGTTGATTTTGGAGAAGAAGGTGGAGAGGGAGATACCTTAGCGGTTGAACGGGAGCGAGACTTAGCATTGAGTGCTCACGCACAACAAGCAGTTGATGAAATAGATGCAGCTCTTGAAAGGTTAAAGAAGGGTTCATATGGAATTTGCGTAGTTTCTGGGAAAAACATTCCGAAGGAAAGGCTACGAGCAATACCTTGGGCTGCTGAGAGAGTTGAATACAAAGTTGGCGGAATGGGTTTTAGGTAAACCCACAGAACGCATAGGTTAAAGCAGTAACCTAAATAATAAAGGAAAAGTGCCTTTAGGGATTAGAGAGCAAACAAATGCGCACAAAGATTCTATTTTTCGTTCTGCCATCTCTTGTAGTTTTATTCATTGATCAACTAACAAAGTCAATTGCAGTCGCAAAATTAGAATCCAAGGAACCGGTAGAGTTATTTTGGACTCTACAGCTCAATCTAATTCGTAACCCTGGTGCATCATTCTCAATAGGGGAGAATCTAACCCCAATAATATCAACGATTGCGATATTGGCTTCACTAGCTATCGCATATTTGGGCCTGCGTGAAACCAATCTGAGAATTAAATTTCTATTTGGCGTAGTTCTGGGTGGCGTATTGGGAAATGTAGTGGATCGGATTTTTAGAAAAGGTGATGGGTTTTTGAGCGGGGAAGTGGTTGATTTTATTGATCTCCAATGGTGGCCAATATTTAATTTTGCTGATGTGGCTCTTGTTGTCGGTTTACCACTGTTACTCTATGGCAGATATCAAGTTGAACGGGACCTTGCGAATGGTTGAAGATAAAGTCCGTTACCACCTCACTGTGCATCATGAAGGCGAAAGAGTAGACCGCGTCATTGCTTTCTTTTCTGGTCTCAGTAGGTCAAAGGTTTCGGAGATGATCTCCAAACGACTTATATTCCGAAATGGAATACCAATCAAGAAAGGTTCAGAGATCGCACACACGAATGATGAGATTACTTTGCCAAATTTCTTGGATGAAGCAACCCGCGAAATCACACCAGACTCGTCAATAGACTATGGGGTTGTCTTTGAGGATGATTCGCTGATAGTCGTTAATAAGCCATCAGGTTTAGTTGTCCATCCAGGGTCAGGCATACCCAATGGAACACTTATCAACGGCTTAGCAGCGAAGTTCCCAGATTTGAAAGAAATCGGAGACCCTGCTCGACTGGGCCTAGTTCACAGATTAGACAAAGGGACTTCTGGCCTGCTCATTGTGGCTAGAACACCTGAAGCTTTAGATAATCTAAAATCTCAAATACAGCACAGACAAGTGCATCGCCAATACTTTGCACTTGTTATGGGTCATATTGAATCGGACAAAGGGGTTGTTGACGCTCCACTAGGCAGAGACCCCAAAAGTCCATTAAAGCGAGCAGTCATCCAAAACGGTAAACATGCTCGTACCCACTATGAAGTAGAGCAGAAACTCAGAGATCCTTTTCAAGCTTCTATAGTAATTTGCCGACTTGAGACTGGTAGGACTCACCAGATCCGAGTCCACCTAGCTGCAATTGGGCACCCAGTTCTTGGTGATGAACTGTACGGAGGTAGGTCTTCTTTCAACATTAAGAATCGACTTGCACTTCATGCACAAATGCTTTCATTTTTGCACCCGAAAAAAAATACTCAGATGAACTTCGAGTCCCCTTTACCTGATGACCTAAGAAGCATGAAAGACAATTTCGTATGATGAATGATCCCGTAATACCCGATTACACGAGTGCCTGTATTAGTAATATTATCCCGGCGCTAATGGAGCATTCAGCAATAGGGAATGGCTGGTTGCCTGATGAAGTGCTTAAGGCTGAAAAGACCGTACTTTTACTTGTCGATGGACTTGGGCACGAACAATTTCTAGCTTCAAAGGAAACAGGGTTAGCTCCTAATTTAGAAAAAATGAATCTAGGGAGAATGATGACCGTTGCTCCAACTACCACAGCTACAGCTCTAACCTCGTTAACAACTGGAAGGCCACCAGGAGAGCATGGAATTGTCGGCTACAAAGTTAGTGTCGGAAATCAAGTTTTGAACTCGCTTAGGTGGACAACTGGAGGCGGAACAGCACTTAATGAGATAAATCCAAGTTCGTTTCAGCCCGTACCACCGTTTTTGGGGGAAGAGGTCCCAGCAATATCACCAGTGGAGTTTATAAATAGTGGTTTCACGGAGGCTCACCTTCGCAACACAGGTTATGAGGGCTACTTCCTTCCAAGTAATATTCCTAATCTCATATCCAAATGCCTTAGTGAAGGTAGTCAACTTGTTTATGCCTACTATGACGGCTTAGACAAAGTAGGTCATATTCACGGATTGGGTCCTTTCTACGACGCTGAGATAACTTTCGTAGATTATCTGGTCGGTCAAATATATAAAGTACTTCCGAGTGATACAGCGCTGATAGTGACTTCAGACCATGGGATGGTAAATGTTGGTGATTCTGTAATTGAAATTGACGATTCTATAATGAGGCGAACTGATATTCTTTCTGGTGAAGCTAGATTCCTGTGGTTTCATCCCACTCGAAATAATCACGATAGTTTATTTAGTGATCTAGAAGACCTATATAGCGATTGTGCTTGGGTCAGAACCAAAGATCAGATATTAGATGAAGGGTGGTTCGGAAGGCAGATTTCAGATCAAGTCAAAGAAAGACTTGGGGAGGTTGCATTGTTAGCAAAGGAGCCAATCGCTTTCTTGGATGGAAAGAAGCTCGGTCCGAAACTAGTTGGTCGTCATGGGTCACTAACCGATGCTGAGGTTTATGTGCCATTAATCACTACCTTCAAAGAATGATCAACAATGTTGCTTGTTGTAGGATGTTAGTATGAGCGAAAAGACAGAACACGTAAAAGCCGATCAGGCTGAAATAGTTGAAAATGAAACTCAACCAAAAGAATCAGATGGAGAGTTTATAGAGCAACCTGCGAAAGTTATGAGAGTGGGATCCATGTTGCGGCAACTACTTGATGAACTTCGGGAAGTGCAATTAGACGAGAGTAGCCGTGATCGCATGAGAGATATATATGATACCTCTGTTCAGGAACTCGGCTCTGCTCTTTCCTCAGAGCTACAGAAAGAATTAGATCGTATAACACTTCCATTTGGGTCAGATGAAATTCCAAGCGAAGCAGAACTTCGGGTAGCTCAGGCACAACTAGTTGGTTGGCTTGAGGGCCTTATTCAGGGAATTCAAGCAACGCTCTTTGCACAACAAATGGCTGCGCAACAACAACTAGCTAATATGCGCGCAGGGGGGGAGTTGCTACCAGGTGGGTCTTCCCAAAATTCAACTCCTGATGATCAACATGATTCTCAAGGCAGGCCAGGCACTTATCTCTGATCATTGGCATCTTTGCTAATCTTGTTGTAAGCATATAAAGACTGTAAATGACAAATATGTAGTTTGTCACTAGACCTGTATCAGGATTTATATTTCAAAATGTCTAATTCGTTTACCCACCTTCATGTGCATACGGAATATTCTATGCTTGATGGCGCATCTCGACTTGATGAAATTGTAAAAGCTGCTGTAGAGGACGGCCAACCGGCATTAGGTATAACTGATCACGGCAATATGTATGGAGTGCTTCCTTTCTATCGCGCATGTAAGGAACAGGGCATAAAACCAATTATTGGTACTGAGGCATACATGGCGCATGAATCTCGGTTTGAGCGACCTAGGCGTGGGCGTGGGAAAGCCTCAGAATTCCCCGATTCCGGAGGGAATACTGACGAAGGTCGAAAGCTTTACTACCACCTAACCCTGCTCGCTGAGAATAATACCGGCTATAAAAACCTGATACAGGTAGCTAGTAGAGCGTATATGGAAGGCTTCTATTACAAGCCCAGAGTTGATTGGGAAGTTTTGAATGACCATAGCGATGGCGTTATTGCGACAACTGGATGCTTAGGTGGCCAAGTCCTACAGTCTTTATTGAGAGGTGACGAAGCAGAGGCATTAGAGAAAGCAGGGAGACTTCAAGAAATTTTTGGTAAAGATAATCTTTTCGTGGAACTCCAAGACCATGGTATTCCCGAGCAGAAACAAACGAATCCAGCATTAATGGAAATTGCCAGGAAACTCGGAGCGCCTCTATTGGCAACTAATGATTGCCACTACACCCATCAACATGACCACATAGCCCATGACGCTTTATTGTGTGTCCAAACCGGATCTCTAATAAGTGACCCAAACCGATTTAAATTCCACGGTGATCAACATTATCTAAAGTCAGCAGCTGAAATGAGGTACTTGTTTAATTCCGTAGAAGTTGCCTGCGATAATACTCTTTGGATAGCAGAAAGATCGAATATCGAGATTGAATTTGGAAAGCCCTTGCTTCCGGATTTCCCTCTTCCTGAGCAATTCAGTAATGACGATGAGTATCTTCAGCACTTGACTCTAGAAGGGGCTCGAGAGAGATGGGGAGAAAAACTCACGGAGGAGATCTCGGACAGACTTACTTACGAACTTAGAGTAATGAGCGATATGGGCTTTTCTGCCTATTTCCTTATTACATGGGATTTAATCCGCTATGCAAGAGAACAAGGTATTAGAGTCGGACCAGGGAGAGGCTCAGCTGCCGGAAGCGCTGTTGCTTACGCACTCAAGATAACAGATCTAGATCCAATTGAATATGATCTCCTCTTTGAGCGTTTTCTAAACCCATCAAGAATTTCAATGCCGGATATAGATATGGATTTTGATTCTCGTTACCGAGACGCAATGATAAGTTACGTAGCGTCAAAATATGGGCGCGACCATGTCGCTCAAATAATCACCTTTTCGCAGATAAAAGGAAGAGCTGCTGTCAGAGATGCAGCCAGAGTATTAGACAAACCCTATGCGGTCGGCGACCAAATAGCCAAAGCTATCCCTCCTCCAGTTATGGGGAGAGATACGCCTTTATGGGCATGCTTGAGTAAGACAGAACCATATCAAGACGGGTTCAAAGCAGCTTCTGAGCTTCGGCAGATGTATGAGAACGACCCTGTAGTTAAAGAAGTGATTGACGTTGCTCTCGGACTTGAAGGTCTTCGCCGGCAAGACTCAATTCACGCAGCTGGAGTGGTTATTACCAAGGAACCCTTAACTGAGTATCTTCCAATACAAAGGAAGCCAGAAAAGGATAAGGATATTGAGGAGACACCGGTGGTTACTCAATATGAAATGCAGTCTGTTGAGGATTTGGGTCTGTTGAAAATGGATTTTCTTGGTCTCAGGAACCTAGACGTAATTACAGACACCATAGAACTGATTAGCGAAACAGCTGGGATTCAGTTGGACATTGACCATCTGCCACTTGATGATAATAAGACATTTGATCTTCTTGCGGCGGGGGAATCAATAGGGGGATTCCAATTAGAGTCCCCCCCTATGAGGGCATTGATGCGAGCTCTGGTGCCATCTAGCTTTGAGGATGTCGCCGCTTTGGTAGCTCTTTATCGGCCGGGCCCAATGGCTGCTAACATGCACAACGACTACGCTGATCGAAAGAATAATCGAAAACCTGTTGAGTATTTTCATCCAGACGCAGAGGAGTTACTCAGAGATACCTACGGGTTGATGATCTACCAAGAAAGCGTGATGAGGGTCGCGCAGAAATTTGCCGGCTACACACTTGCTCAAGCTGACAACCTTCGTAAAGCAATGGGTAAAAAAATCCGTTCTGCTATGGAAAAGGAGCGCGAAAGATTCACGTCAGGGATGAAGAGCATGGGGTACGATGCAAAATTAAGTGAAGATGTATTCGAGGTGATCTCCCAATTTGCTGATTACGCGTTCAATAAAAGTCACAGTTACGGCTACGGACTAGTTGCTTATCAAACAGCGTATTTGAAAGCCCATTACCCTGTTCAATACATGGCTGCTTTGATGACTAGTGTCAAAGGTAGGAAAAAAGAAGATTCTGCAATATATCTAAACGAGTGTCGTCACATGGGTCTTGAAGTTTCGGTTCCCGATGTCAATACTGCTCAAATGAATTATTACCCCCATATTAGAAGCGAAAGCGAAAATCAGAGAATAGTTTATGGGCTTTCAGCAATAAGAAATGTTGGAGAAGGAATTGTCTCGTTGCTCATATCGGAGCGCAATTTAAATGGGCCTTTTGCTGACTTCTATGATTTTTGTGAACGAGTTGATTTGCAAGTACTCAACCGAAGGGCAATTGAAGCTTTAATAAAAGCAGGTTCCTTTGACTCGCTAGGGCATACCAGACAGGGTTTGTTGGCAAGTTATGAACAGATTATTGAGCGAACCGTATCACGACGCCGAGAGAAAGAAATGGGCGTAATGACCTTGTTCGAAGTAGCGCCTAATGATGACACGAAAGTATTTGATGAAAAGGTTCCTATACCAGAAATTGAATTTGAGAAACAACAACGACTTGCATTTGAGAAAGAAATGCTTGGTAGATACATTTCGGACCACCCATTGCGTGGCTACGAAGGAACACTAAGAAGAAAATGCGACTCCACAACTCTGGGTGTTAGTGCTTTAGATGAAGGTAAAGTCATCAAAGTCGGCGGTGTCATAACTGAAGTGAACAAGAAACAAACCCAACGAGGGGATTTGATGGCAACTATTTCACTTGAGGATCTAGACGGTGAAATAGAGGTAATAGTTTTCACAAAAGCTATGGCTAAAGTCGGACATAAACTTGCAATTGATTACCCAGTTATCGTGACGGGACGTATAGATAGGCGTGATGAAAATTCTAAGATAATTTGCCTTGAAGTGGAAGAGCTTAAAAGTGATCAGGAGAGCAAAGTCACCTCAATAGATGTCAAAATCCCATCGACAGGGACTACTACTAAGCATTTGGAAAACCTTTCTTCATTATTAACTAGTCACGCTGGAGAGTGCGATGTGTATGTGCACCTAGGGTCAAAGAGAATTTGGCTAGGTGCGGATGTACGGGTAGACCCCGATAATGGTCTCCTTGGAGAGCTTCGTGTTCTCTTCGGATCGGAATGTATTCTGAACTAGCGCAAGAGCCCTTAAAGTTGCACAAAATTGAATTACCGACTGAAATGGTAATAGAGATGGCGGAGTAGCCATAAGTATGGGGCGGAAATGGGATTTGAGGTCGAGACAAAGGATTGCACTGCTGTAACAGATGCTGAACTAGGAGAGCTTGAATCGCTATTCGCTGATTCACCAAATGCAGTTTCAATGGGTGTGCTTTCAAAACAGGTTGAGGAATGGGTTCTTCTAACAACTGCGAGAGAAAGTGGAAAACTTCGAGGTTATATATTTTGCACCCTTGAAAGGATAGGCGGAACTCCTGCAGTGATTATGGGTCTTGGCGCAGTTATGAGAGATAATAAGAGGAATGCTGTCCTGAAAGCATTGATGAATGAGCTTTATCACAGAGCACTAATGGCTTTCCCTGATGAAGACGTCATATTCGGGACGACAATTCTAGATCCAAGCGGGTTTGAAGTATTTAAGGACCTCGCTGATGAACTTCCTAAACCTTCCTACAGGCCATCTGGAGAAGAGCGAGCATGGGGCCGACGGTTTGCCAAACGACTGGGATTTTCCCAACTCGGATTTGATGACAAAAAATTTATAGCAGTTGGTAGTGGTTCAAAACCATGTGTATTTGATCATGAGAGTCTAAAACCTGAGAAAATTGATAAAGGTTTGTATGGCTTGTTCTCAGACCTTGATCAAGAAAGCGGCGATGCAATGGTCGCAGTAGCTTGGGCCATGGCGGAGAAACTTGAAAAACTCGGGTCCTGAATCACTTTCAAAATATCAAATTGTGTCTGGCCTGATGACACAGAGACGAATGGTGAGGAATTTCACCGATGAACCTTTGGTGCCTAATCAAGCTCGAAATTTAATTAATTTAGCAAGGTCATCCCCAAGGGCCGGGAACACTGAGGGGATAAGGTACTCGCTTCTTGAGGGCGAGAATGTTGAGACGTATTGGAATATAACATTGAATGAGAATGCAAGAGAGTCATTTCCATGGCCGGGCCTTCTTAACGCTCCGACCTTGATCATTGTATGGGTTAACCCAAAGAGTTACCTTCAACGGTATTCGGAGGACGATAAGAAGGAAACTGGATTGGGGGAAGATGAAAAGAATTGGTCTACACCGTATTGGTGGGTTGATGGAGGGATGGCAGCAATGTCGATATTGATAGCTGCCGAATCAGATAATTTGGGATCCTTATTTTTTGGAATCTTTAACCATGAGAATTCATTAAAAAGGGAATATTCAATCCCCACCGAATATAAGGCAATCGGTACTATTGCGTTAGGGCATCCAGCTAAACATCAACGTGCGAGTAAATCTACCTCGAGAGAAAGAGCTACACTTGAGGAACTTATTTTCTAAATCTTCAGACCAGAGAGTAACGGTACTAAAAAGAACGCTATATTCTTATTAGCTTGGAGGGAAGTTGTCAGAAGCTCAAGAAATAGAAACAACGGAAACAAACAAAAGAATCCCTTTTGTTGACTATTTAATTCTTGATAACACTCCCTACCTGCAGGCTCAAGAATGTACGAGTTGCGGTGCGAGATATTTTGATCGAAGGAATGCATGCGCTAGCTGTTTTGAAGATCATTTTCGCCTAGTAGCTATTGAACAAGAGGGAACAGTTACAAGTTTCAGCATTGTCCAAATGGGGCCTGTTCCGTATGTTTCCGCAGTGGTTGATTGCGGAGGGACCAGTGTTAAATGCACAATTATGAATGTTGAACCATCACCTGAAGATGTGACCTTGGGGATGCGGGTTAAGTTAATGACGTATTCAATGGGGCAAGATAGCGAAGGTACGGAAGCAATAGCTTTTGGCTTTGAACCAATATAGATAGGAAGAGAAAATGGGATCAGACACAATTTGGATTATCGGATCGAATATGACCAGGTTCGGTAAACACCCTGATAAAGATGTTGTGGATCTTGCTGCAGAAGCCAGCCGAGAAGCACTAAAGGATGCAGGTATTTCCCTATCTGAAGTCGGAGTTTTAGGAGTTGGTAACCTTATGAATGCTGGAGCAGGTATCGGTCAGCAGTTACAAAAGCAGATTGGGCAAACTGGAATTCCAGTATTCAACGTCTCTAACGCATGTGCCACAGGGGCAACTGCTTTGCGCGTAGCCATAATGGCGGTCAAGGCAGGTGAAACTGATGTGGGGATGGCAGTTGGAGTAGAAAAGTTAGCTGGTGCAGGCTTGTTAGGCCAAAGAGGTCCTAAGGCTGAATCAGAGACGTGGGAGCCAAGTGGCCGTTTTGGGGCGCTTTCCTCAACTGAAGGAAGGATAGGAACAAGTATCATGCCCGGCGTTTTCGCTCAAGTTGGAATGGAATACGGCCATAAATATGGAGGAGCTAGCTTTGAACTTTTCGCCAAAATTTCAGAAAAAAATCACTCTCACTCAACACTAAATCCGCTTGCTGCTTATCAGAAGAGATTCACACTAGAGGAGATAATGAATGATGTCATGATCGCGTATCCGAATACAAGACCTATGTGTTCTGGAAATTGCGATGGAGCCGCAGCAATGATTGTTGTCAGTGATGAGAAGATGAAATCTATGCCATCAGGAGTACAAAAGAGGGCAGTGAAAATTTCAGCTTCAGTGTTGACTTCAGACCCATACGTAGATGGATGCCAGATACTGCCAGATGTGAATACATTGACTAGAAACGCGGCATCTCAGGCTTATGAGCAAGCCGGCATCGGGCCCGAGGATCTAGACTTGGTTGAACTTCACGATTGTTTCGCAACTGCTGAACTTGTACATTACGATAATTTAATGCTCTGTGAAGAAGGGGGTGCAGTTGACTTCTTTGAGTCTGGGGCTCCCTGGCGTGACGGCGCCAAACCCGTTAACGTCTCCGGCGGTTTGCAATCAAAAGGGCACCCAATTGCAGCTACAGGGATTGCTAACATTCATGAGATCGTTATGCACCTTCGCGGTGAAGCAGGTGACCGTCAAATTGAAGGGGCAAGAGTTGGGCTAGCTCATGTAATTGGTCTTGGGTCTGCTTGTGGCGTTCATATTCTTGAAAAGGTAGCGTAATAAATTCAATCTCTCTTGATGAAGACTTAAATGTTTAATTGAAATCACTTTGATTGTGTATTCTCAGCTTTCATATGTGTTTGGTTTTTGAGGGGCTCTGACCTCGTGTAACCTCTAAAAAAGGCTAATCAATGGAGTCGAGATGAGTAACAATAGAAAATTCTATATTAATGGCGAATGGGTAGAACCCACCGGTTCGGACACTGTGGATGTTATTAACCCTGCAACCGAAGATGCAATTGGGACAATTGCTTTAGGAACGCATGAAGATGTAGATGCAGCCGTTGCTGCGGCACAGAAAGCATTTGAAACATTCTCCCGAACAACAGTTGATGAGCGGCTTGAACTTTTGAATAAAATTACTGAGATAATTGGAGCGAGGTCCGAAGATTTAGCTTCAGCTATTACTTCAGAAATGGGAGCCCCTAATGGTCTTGCTAAAGCAGCCCAAGCTGGAACCGGTCTCTTTCATTTCGCTACTACAGCAGGGATCTTGGCAAACTTCAGTTTTGAAGAAGAATTAGGTAAAAGTTTGATTGTGAAAGAACCTGTTGGGGTAGTCGGAATGATCACTCCATGGAATTGGCCGATAAACCAGATTGCTTGCAAGGTAGCCCCAGCTTTAGCAGCAGGTTGCACGATGGTGCTTAAACCATCTGAGGTCGCTCCGCTCAATGCGATCATATTTGCCGAAATAATGCATGAAGCAGGAGTTCCGCCAGGAGTCTTTAACTTAGTTAATGGGGATGGGCCAACTGTAGGTGCCTACCTATCAAGTCATGAAGGGGTTGACATGATGTCATTTACCGGCTCAACAAGAGCAGGAATTGAGGTAGCAAAAAATGCCGCAACCACCGTCAAGCGAGTAGCTCAAGAATTAGGTGGCAAGTCTGCCAATATAATTCTTGATGATGCAAACCTTGAAGAAGTAGTAGGTCGCGATGCTTTCGGAATGTGCATGAACTCAGGCCAGTCGTGCAATGCAGGTACGAGAATGCTTGTTCCTAATTCAAAGATGGAAGAAGCAAAAGCAATTGCAAAAGCATCAATGGAAGCAGTGTCTGTAGGAGATCCCACAAGTGATGGAACTACTATCGGCCCTGTCGTTTCAGAAACTCAATGGAACAAAATTCAAGGCTTAATTCAAGCTGGCATCGATGAAGGAGCAGAATTGGTTTGTGGAGGTTTAGGCAGACCTGAGGGGCTTGAAAAAGGTTACTATGTCAGACCCACTCTTTTTGCAAATGTCACCAATGATATGCAAATAGCCCAAGAAGAAATATTTGGGCCAGTCCTAGTTCTAATAGGTTACGAAGACGATGATGAAGCAATTTCAATAGCCAACGACACAGTCTATGGATTAGCAGGATACATCTCTGGAAGTCACGATCGAGCAGTTCAAATAGCGCGTCAAATCCGAACTGGAAATATGCATGTGAATGGAGCGGGCCCAGACTTCAATGCCCCATTTGGTGGTTACAAACAGTCAGGTAATGGAAGAGAATGGGGCACTCACGGTTTAGAAGAATTCATGGAGGTCAAAGCCATACTTGGAGGTATTTCGGCCTAAGAGTTATATGAGTCAGCTCCCAAAACTACAATTATGGTTCGAAGGTTTACGCCCTAAGACGATACCTGCAGCGGTAGTTCCAGTTATCGTAGGGACTGCTTCGGTGGAAACTGGATTAACCCTTCATAGGCTTTTGCTTGCTCTTGTGGTGTCAATTGCTCTACAAGTCGGAGTCAATTATGCAAATGATTATTCTGATGGAATTCGTGGAACCGACGAAGATCGGGTAGGTCCAAGAAGACTTGTGGGGTCTGGGCTCATTGATGCTAAGCAAGTAAAGGTAGCTGCGGGAATATCATTTTTGATAGCTGCTATTGCAGGACTTGTACTCGCAATTATGACAAGTCTGTTGTTAATCGTTATTGGTTGTTTAGCGATCCTAGCTGCCTGGTTCTATACAGGAGGATCACAACCATATGGCTATTCGGGGTATGGAGAGATTTCAGTTTTTGTTTTCTTTGGATTAGTGGCGACTGTGGGGTCTTCGTACGTCCAAAGCCAAAATATTGAATCGATTGCCATTCTATGCAGCGTGCCGGTAGGTCTTTTAGCGTCAGCGCTCCTTGTAGTGAATAATTTTCGGGATCTCGAAACGGACGCAAAGACGGGGAAGCAAACGTTTGCGGTTCGGCTAGGTAAAGCGAAAACCCAAATGTTCTTTGCGCTTTTACTCCTAGGATCTTTGGGGATGTATGTCTTGATAGCTGTGTTGTATACCTATCTTGTCCTCATTACGCTTGCAGTTATCCCACTATCTCTAAAATTAATCTATGGAATCTATTCTAAAGAGAGTGCTCGAGACCTTATAAAGATACTAGAAAATACAGCAAAGCTTCATTTGCTGGCTGGAATTTTGCTTTCAATTGGCTTAGCAACAGGTCTTTGAATTAGGCACTTTGATGAATTTCAAGACGATTCCCTGCAGGGTCATGAAGAAATGACTGGAGTGAGGAACCTATTGGTTTGGGGGAAGTTACGGTTATTCCCGCATCAGTAAGCAGTTTGTATGTTTCTTTAATGTCTTCTACAAGTAGCGCTAAGTGTTGGCCATTATCCTCAGGAACTGTCGCTTGGCGAAGATGAATTTGCTTTCCGTCATTGGCTTGAAGCCAAGCACCTACTCTATCGTTAGGCCTAGCAACTTGTCGGAAGGCGAAGTATCTAGAATAAAAGTCAACAGCATCTTCTATGTTGTCGACGTTTATAGCAATATGGTGGATCCCCAATGTCATAAATATTTAGGCTTTTTCACCAGTAAACAATTGTGCTGAGCCCGGTGCGAACAGTTTTCGTTCTACTTTCTTAAATCCGGCCTTTTCAATCATGGTCATTATTTCCTGGTGCGGTGGTAAGTAAGAAACAGACTTTGGAAGATAAGAGTATGCAGACTTGTCAGACAAAAGGGCCCCAACTTTTGGAACGATTCGGTCAAAATAAATGTGATGACCCCAGTTCAAGAATCTGTTTTCGGGTTCGGCTACATCAAGGAAGCCAATTCTTCCACCTACCTTGAGCACACGGTTAACTTCAGCGAAAAATGGTTCCAGCTCAGTAAGATTTCTAAGGGCGAAACCACAGGTGGCACCATCAACTGAAGCATCTCTGATGGGTAAACTTAACACATCTGATTGGCAGAGGGGTGAGGCGGATCGTCCTGCTTGCAGCATCCCCATAGAGAAGTCAAACCCGAGTGGATCCATTCCAGCATTTTGAAGTTCGCAACAAAAGTCTCCGGTTCCACAAGCTAGATCAATCACTAATGAACCCTTTTCTAGTTTAAGAGCTTGAACAGTTTGTTTTCGCCAACGAACATCTAAGCGAAAAGTCATTATTCTATTCACAAAGTCATATCTCGGGGCGATGCGATCAAACATGCTTTGAACTTTCTCCGCTTTTTCGTCTCCTGTTGGGAGGTCCGGATTTAAATCCATATATATATCGTACTGATAGAAATATATTTAGGCACTATTTCTAAAGGCTCTATTGGTGGAGAAATGTGTAAATCCGATATCTTCATAAATTCGAATTGCGGGTTTATTATCTGACTCAACATATAGCATTCCAAGTTCTGCTCCCACGCTCAAGAGGTGGTTCAAGCCTGCGATTGTAAGCGGTTTGCCAAAACCTCTTCCATGGAAATATGGATCAACTGCTATTGCGTAAATTTCCCCCAGTACAAGGTCATCCTCGTGGTGTAACTTTGTCCAGCAAAACCCTGCAAGGCGATTTTCAATTTCTAATAATAGGAACCCCTCGTTGTCAAACCATTCCTCTTTTAAAGTATCATTTAACTTTTGTGTATCCAGAGAACCCTGCTCTGGGTGCCAAGAAAATGCTCTCGAGTTGACCTCAAGAAAAGCCTCATCATCAACGCCGCAAATGAATGGCCTGGTTGAGATGCCTTCCCCATTCGGAGGAAATTTGCAACGCATTTGCCAAAGGTCGCGATAACTAGAAAAGCCAATGCGGTTTAGTAAGTCGTCATCATCCATTTGAGCATCTTCAATCCAAATTTGGATTAAAGAATCTGTAGGCATTGACGCCCGGCTTAAAGCTGCAGCTAATGCAGCTGGGAGCAAATCGCGTCTAAATCCCTCAGGTACCGTTAGTGAGAGATCAAAACCTGAGGGTGCTTCATCGGAAATAAGAATATCCATATCATTAAGTTACTGGCCGTAGCCGTACTATGTTGTGAACATGGGTAAACCGAGAACACCTGAGGGTAGGTGCAGGAGAACTAATGAAGAACTCAAATCTACTTTTCCTGATGCAGAATGTGAGCTGGACTTCGAAACCCCTTTTCAATTATTGGTTGCAACCATACTTTCGGCGCAAGCCACAGACAAATCAGTGAACAAGGCAACGCCAAAGCTATTTGAAGCCTACGGAACCCCTGAGAAACTAGCAGAAGCAGAAATTGTTGAAATTGAACAGCTAATCAAGTCAATTGGTCTTTACAGATCCAAAGCTAAGAATTTGCAAGGAATGGCCCAAAGGTTGCTGATGGAATACAGCGGAGAGGTCCCTTCCGATATGTATGACCTAGTAAGCCTCCCCGGTGTGGGAAGGAAGACAGCGAACGTTGTCAGAAGTGTCTCATTGGGATTACCAGGATTGCCAGTAGATACGCATGTTAGTCGGATAGTTCAGCGACTTGGAATTACTCAAGAAACTGATCCGGTGAAAATAGAAAAGGCAGTGGGCTCTATGTTGTCAGATGATGAACATGGCGAGTTTAGCCTGAGGGTTATCCTGCACGGAAGGCAAGTGTGCTTTGCTCGAAAGCCTAACTGCGCAGAATGCGTTTTGAATTACTTCTGCCCAGTCGCTTTCAAAGCTTAAGCTCGCTTGAGGCTCGTCTTAAACGTCTTGAAGCAGCGATAAGGGATCTCTCAACTTCAAATAGTTCGTGAGAACTAGCTTCCAACCCGACCTCCTCTAGAGACTTTGCAGCAGAAATTACTCTTGAAACAAGGTCATCAATTTGAAAATCAATAGATGACAGCTCAGCTTCGCATTGTTGTCGTAACAATTTATCACTTGACATATTAACTTCTTAACCTAAATTCCGTCACAAGTCACTTTGTAGGGGTATACCGTATAAGTGTGTTTAAACGAATAGACCTCAAGGAAAAGAATATCGGTGCCATCAGTTCAGCTCTTTCGGCTGCATCCCCAGAAAACGCTGATGTTGAAGAGACTGTCCTGGCAGTAATCAATGATGTGAAGAGTCGAGGAGATGATGCTTTGTGTCACTATGCAGAAAAGTTTGATGGCTTTATCCCCGAAAATTTTTTGATAAGTGACGATGAAATTGATGAAGCTTTTAAGAACTGTGAAGCAGGCCTGATTGATGCTATGGAAAGGGCGGCCGGGCGCGTTAGGGAATTTCACAAGACCCAATTGCATAGCGGTAGGTCATTCAACGAAGGCAATTTGGAAGTTCAGACCGTGTATCGTCCTGTAAATAGGGCTGGATGTTATGTTCCAGGAGGTAGAGCGTCCTATCCATCAACCGTTCTGATGACGGTAATTCCAGCAGTCGTTGCTGGTGTAAGCGATGTTGTCATCTGTACACCCCCAGGAGAGGATGGCAAGATTAGCCCAGCAGTATTAGTAGCAGCTCGAATGTCTGGAGTTAGTTCTGTCTATGCAATAGGAGGAGCTCAAGCCATTTCAGCTATGGCGTATGGGACCGAAAGCATACCCGCAGTCGACGTTATCGTTGGACCTGGTAATATCTATGTAGCCACTGCACAACGGATGGTTTCACAAGACGTCGGGATAGCCGCAGCTTTTGCAGGTCCATCGGAAATAGTTGTGATCGCTGATGAGACGGCAAACCCCAAATTTGCTGCCATTGACCTAATAGTTCAGGCAGAACATGGACCCGATGGTCAGTCGTGGTTGATATCTCCAGATGAAAAAACTCTTAAAACAACACTTCAGGAAGTCGAGGTTCTCGTAGATAAATCAAAGAGACGACAAGAAATTATGTCAACATTTGATGAGGGCGGTTTCGCTGTTCTCGTAAAGGATCTATCCCAAGCGTTTGATGTTGCGAACACCATCGCTCCCGAGCATCTCCAGCTGATGATAGAAAGTCCAGAAAATTACCTCTCTCTTATCCAGAATGCCGGAGCTGTGTTCATGGGGAATATGGCACCTGCGTCAGTGGGTGATTATTACGCTGGGCCATCACACGTATTGCCTACCGACGGAAGCGCACGCTTTGCAAGTGCGCTA
>PATH01000033.1 GCA_002712325.1 Acidimicrobiaceae bacterium
AAACATCCCAATCTGAAATATCTTGATTGAAATTATCGGCAAAATAAAACATACCTTCCATATCAGTTCTGCCGGTAACGTGTGATTTGTGGCGAGTAAAACAAAGTCTAAACAAGCTGACCGATCATCAACTGTTGTTATCCTCGTTCGCCATGGCCATACACCGACAACAGGGAAAATCTTGCCTGGTCGAACAAAGGGACTTCACTTAAGCGATTTAGGTAAAGAGCAGGCAGATAAAGTTGCTTCAAATTTAAGTTCCATAAGCAATATTAGCGCTGTTTATTCCTCACCTATGGAGAGGACTCTAGAGACTGCGAAGCCAATTGGGAAAGCTTTTGGGAAAAAAGTACAGAGGCACCAAGGCCTGATCGAAGCTGATTTTGGCAAATGGACTGGGCGAAAATTGTCTGAATTGCGAAAATTAAATGATTGGGAGAAGGTACAAAAGAACCCATCAATCTTTAGATTTCCTGATGGAGAATCTTTTATGGAAATGCAATCACGGATGGTAACGACGATTACAGATATTTGTGAAAATCATAAGGGAGAAATTGTCGTAGCTGTTTCACATGCCGATACGATCAAAGCATTTCTCACTGCAGCACTTGGGACACCTCTTGACTTGTTTCAACGACTTCATATTTCTCCTTGTTCCGTGAGTCCAGTTATTTTCGGAACTAGTAGCCCATTTGTTCTTGCAGTCAATTCTTCTGGAGCCAATATTTCTTCGTTGATAGGGGGGACTTGATAATGGGACAATCATTTCATTTCGGTCAACTGCAACACTTCACTACTGGGACTATCGGGCCATCTGGGCAAAGAGTCTTTTTCCTTCAATTTGGCAATCCGGGTGATTTGGCTACACTTCAGCTAGAAAAGATGCAAGTAAGAGCGCTGGCTGATTTTTTAGATCAACTTATTGGGGACGTGGAACCAATTGACCCAGAAGATATCCCTTTAGCGCTGGACTTGGTTGAGCCGATAACACCAGATTGGACTGTCTCGAGTATCGGGGTTGCATTCGAGAAGGATAAGTCAGAATTTGTTGTTGTAGCTGAAGAATTAAACGAAGAGAATGAAGAGGCCGCAATGGCTCAAATTCATTTAACACCTGGTCAAGTTAAAGCGTTTATCGTAAGGGCTACCGAGGTAGTTAGCGCTGGAAGGCCTCCTTGTAACTATTGTGGCGAGCCATTGAATTATACCGATGGCTGGTGTCCTTGTTCTAATTGAGCCATGCAAGAAGATGTATCCCCATTTCGTAGCAGGCCGGAGATCTCTAGTAATGATGCTCTTAAGGTACTAGAGAATAGCGAGATTGAGATTATCGGAAGAATGGCCTGGAGTTCCAATTCAACATACTTGGTGGATATTCTCGATGATGAGACTAATTTGCAAGGGATATACAAACCGTCAAATGGTGAGCGGCCTTTATGGGATTTTCCGAGTGGCTTGTACCGAAGGGAGATCGCATCTTACCTAGTAGCTCAGTTGATTGGGTGGGATATCGTTCCTCCTACAGTTAAGACTGATGGACCATTTGGTGTTGGCTCTCTGCAGCTGTTTATTCCCTGTGATTTTGATGTGCATTACTTCCATATGCTCGAGGATCTGAGCAACCATGAGGAACTGCAACGCATATGTTTATTTGATTTTATAGCTAATAGTACTGATCGGAAAGGCGGGCATTGTCTACGTGAAAACAATGGAAAGATTTGGGGTATAGATAATGGATTGACATTTCATGTTGATTTTAAATTGAGAACTGTAATTTGGGACTGGGCGGGATTAGAGATACCTGAGGCCTTAGCAGATGACTTGCAGGAATTCGTAGATTCACCTGTTGGAGATGAACTTCTTAGTCTTCTTAGCGCACAAGAGCTTGATGCCATGTTTTCTCGTGCAAAATTACTTCTGGAGAGTGGTCACTTTCCAGAAGATCCAACCGGAACGCGTTTTCCTTGGCCCGTAATATAGAGATATCGTTTAAATAGATATATATGGCATTTTTAATCAATTAAAAAGATTAGAGTTGGCCTTTTGTATCTCCTGAGGCATCTATATTTCAGGTTCAAGAGGTCAACCTATCTTTTTTCTGCAAATAACAAGAAAAAAGTCGTTTTTTGCGACATTGAAATTCTGGGTGTGCTAGTATTAGGGAATTCAATCGCTTGGGAAACCAAGCGATTTTTCCTATTTTGCGGCTATGAACTTTCCTCATCGGAGCCTGGTAGCCCAAGTTCATCGGCCTTATTGTCTTTGTGGAAAACCCCAGCAAGCCATATTACTCCAAACCATGATATGCCGATTACTAACAGAAGAGCAGCAAGGTTAAGAGCGATACTCATTTTGGAACCCGCAGTGGAAGTACTAGTCTCCTATTGCTTCAAGGAGAGCCGGTAGTACCTTATGGACATCCCCTACAATCCCCAAATCCGCAATTGAGAAGATGGGTGCTTCGGGATCTTTGTTGATAGCAATGATCGTTTTGGACCCTTTCATGCCAACCATGTGCTGCGTAGCTCCAGAAATACCAGCAGCGATATATACATCAGGCTTGACAACTTTTCCTGTCTGCCCTACCTGGTAGCTGTATGGAACCCATCCAGCATCAACGATAGCCCTCGAAGCGCCAGCCGCTCCTCCAAGTTTACCTGCTAGGTCTTCAATCATTTGGAAATTATCAGCCTCTCCAAGACCACGACCTCCCGAGACAACTATTCCAGCCTCATCCAACTTAGGTCCATCAGATTCTTCTACGAAACGGTTTGTGACTTTCGCTAATCCGGTTGCACCTAAATCTGGGACTGCCATTATTTCCACTGTGGCTGCATCGCCTCCGGCAGCTTCTGCGTTGAAAGACTTAGGTCGTACGAGAAAGATACCAGGCATTTCTCCGGTAAACCTTGTCTTCACATTTGTAGTTCCACCAAAAACAGGCTCAACACCTGTTAAACCATCAGTGTCAAGCAAATCAACGATGTTAGTGATTACGGGTGCATCCATTTTGACTGAAAGGCGCCCTGCGACATCACGCCCACCATATGTTGTTCCAAATAATATTGCATCAGGAGATTCTTCGGAGGCTTTAGCTGCAACTGCTGAAGCTAGCGCTGGTCCTGGGAGGCCATTATCTAAGTCGCCAGTCGTAAGTATTCTTGTGGCGCCATGCGCTCCTAATTCAGCTGCTACTTGTTCTGCGTCAGCGCCAGCATGAAAAGCGGTAACTTCCCCAAGATCCCTTGCTTTAGCTAGGAGTTCTAGTGTTATTGTGGAAACGACTCCACCTGATGTTTCTGCGTGTACCCATATATTTGCCATGATGCCTCCTATATAACTTTCATTTCTTGGAGAAAGGCTACGATTCTTTCGTGACCGTCACCTTCATCTTCTATTATCTCTCCTGCTTCTCGTTCAGGAGCGGGTTCGATTGAAACTATTTCTTGACGTCCACCTGCCCACCCTACTGTGGAAGTCTCTATCCCTAGATCTGCGAGGGTTAGTTCTTCGACTGGTTTTGATTTTGCCGCCATGATTCCTTTGAAAGAGGGGTACCGCGGTTCGACAACACCAGCGGTTACGGAAACAAGGGCTGGAAGTGGGCAGTCAACCTCATCATAGCCATCTTCTGTTTGTCTTTTCACAGCGACATTACCACTGTCAATAGTTACTTCCTTTGCGAAGGTGACGGATGGAAGACCGAGCAATTCTGCAACTTGTTCAGGAACCGTCCCGGTGTATCCATCTGATGATTCTGTTGCAGCCAAAACCAAGTCTGGTTCGGTTCTTTGTATTGCTGCGGCGAGGACTTTGGCTGTGCTCAAAGCATCGGAACCAGCTAAAGCATCATCGCTAACTAGGATGGCACTGTCAGCGCCCATAGCTAAAGCATTGTTGAGGCCGTTCCTTTCGTTGTTTGGCACCATGGAAATAAGAACGACTTCACCGTCTTCACCAACTAATTGAAGTGCCATCTCAACTCCATATGAGTCGGATTCATCTAAAATAAGTTTTACGTCCCTTTTTAGAGTTTTGGTTTCTGGATTCATCGCGCCAGGATCCGCTGGATCTGGAATCTGCTTCACGCAAACTGCTACTTTCATTTTTCCTTCTTTTTGATTCTTTTTATATTGAGTCTTGGTCTCTTATGACTTTACAGCAGGTTTTCCCGTATTCCATAACTGAAGAATGTGTGGAAAGTCACAGCTTGCGTACAAATTTCCTAGAATGGTTATGTGAAAATAATGTTCCTTGTAAATCCTGCTGCATCCTCTGTCACTCCGAGGACTCGCGTGGTCATTCAAAAGGCTTTGGCTGCTGATCATGAGGTTGTGCTAGCAGAGACTATACGTCGCGATCATGCAACGCGCTTAGCGAAACAAGCAGTGGAACAGGAGTTTGATGTCGTGGTCGTACTGGGAGGAGATGGAACCTTGAATGAAGCCGCTAACGGACTTATTGAATCACGAACTGCCCTTGCGGTCCTTCCAGGTGGGTCAACTAACGTATTTGCAAGGACGCTTGGACTACCAGATGACCCCGTTGAGGCTACAGGAATCCTTCTCGAAACTATGGATAGAGCAGCCCCTAATTCAATAGGTTTGGGATGCGTTAATGGACGATATTTTCTGTTCCATGCCGGAATGGGCTTTGATGCGGCTGTAGTTGCTGAGGTAGAGAAACGAGGACGCCTTAAGAGGTACGCAAGCCATGCCTTGTTTGTTTACGCAGCAGTGGATACATGGCTAAGGCATTATGACCGTAGGAGGCCAGCTTTCAGGATAAAACACAGTGATGGGTCAGTAATACCGAATTCCAAGTTCGCAATCTGCCTCAACACGGACCCTTACACGTATCTTGGGAGCAAATCTTTGAAACTATCTTCTGATGCGGGCCTTGACCAAGAGCTCGTAACGATAAGCATCAGTAGTCTTAGCGTAAATAGAATGCTTGGATTAGTTAGTGCTGCAATTCGCGGTTCAACAGCATTTCATAATTACTCCTATATTGATTACAAATCTGGTGTGTCGTCTTTTGTAATTGAGGGGCATCGGCCGTTCCCTTATCAAGTTGATGGTGACTACCTAGGTGAAGTGACAAGCTTAGAATTTAGCTATGCGCCAGGGGTGCTTAGACTTATCACACCAAACCCAGAACTTCTCGGTCTCCCTAGTTAACAAAGGTTCTCTTTTTAGACATAACTCTTTGAAGGTCTACTCCAGCTAAACTATTGAAATTTAGGTTGAAAAGCTTTTAATTGCGCCTTTTACCATGTGAACGTCATCAGTGATTATTGAATTTACTCCTAAACCAATTAGGACTTCTACCAATTTCTTCTCATTGACTGTCCACACGTTTACTTCGATGCCTTTCTCCTTTGAAGCTTTCATGAACTCTTCGCTCACGAACGAATGGTGAGGGTGAATGGCTTGAAAGTTATTTTCAACAATCGTCTCAAATAGCATAGATTTTCCCCAGTCCTGTCGGGCGCAAAGGTACCCTATTCTGATGCTATGTGAAAGTTTCCTCAGGTTCTGAAGAACCTCTATATTGAATGAAGATATCAGTGGCGGTTTTTTGATTATGTTTCCATTCATCTCTGAGATGAGACTTACGACCCTTTCAGCCAAAAGCTCTGTATCCGTAACAGGGGATACCTTGAGCTCAATATTGAGTGGAAGCATCCTAGGATCTTTCAAAACATCATTGAGGGTCGGAATGAAGTTGGGTAAGCTCTCTAGGCTTGAATCCTCAATGTCAATTTCCTTGCAAGTCTTATCGTGATGAATTGCCAAGTGATTGTCTTTGGTAAGCCAGACGTCAAGCTCTATTGAGTCTGCTTCTTCGTAGACAGCGGCATGGAAGGCTCCAATAGTGTTCTCTCTATGATGAGAGCAAACTCCGCGATGGGCACAAACTTGAACCATGTTTAGGTATCTTACCTGAGCCTCGCTTTTCTATACGTTTAAAAATTTTAACAAAATTAACTTATCCCCCATGTGCCACTTGTCACACACAAAGAAAACGTGTATCGTCTTAATCAGATCATTAAATGATGATCTGATTAAGAGTCGCTTAGTGCTTTGCGGAGGGCCTGTGGCAATTCAAACAATACCTTATTATGATCGGCAGAGAGACTGGCGAGAGTTAGCTCTTTGTAAAGACACTAGTCCGGAACTTTTTTTCCCCATAGGCAATACCGGAAGCGCATTAGATGCAATTTCTTTAGCTAAAAATGTTTGCTCTCGGTGCCCATCCCAAATTGAGTGTTTGGAGTATGCGCTTGATTCAAATCAGGATAATGGGGTTTGGGGTGGAAGGTCAGAAGAAGAGCGAAGGCTCATCCGAAAACAACGCCGTTCATAATTGAGGCTTACGCCCAAGAAACTAATAGGCAGAGTGCCCGGTTAACTGAGGTATACGGATAAGGACGACTGTCCCAGTTGGAGCTTTGGGAGACAGTTCCACATTGCCCCCGAGATCCGTCTCAATCAGATTCCTAACGATCGTTAAACCAAGTCCAAAATTCTTCTCGCTAAAGGCTTCTGGTAAACCCTTACCATTATCCGTAACCGTAATCTCAAAGGTGTCAGCTCTTGAGCCGAAGTGTATTGCCACCTCTGGCTTTTCCTCAGTAGAGAAATTTTGAAAACCATGTTGAATTGTATTTTGTAAGAGCTCATTTAAAATAACTGCTAAGACTGTGGTCTCTGCGGATGGAAAGTTTACGGTGTCCCCTTCGATTTTGAAGTCAATAGTAATTTCTGGGCTAGTTAGTCCCTCGGAGACGAGCCGCACAAGCGGCTTGATGACATCGTCAAAGCAAATACTTGCTTCTGGATTGTGAGAGAGGATTTCATGCACAACGGCAATGGAGCGAATGCGTCGAACCGAGTCATTGATTGCTACTTGCGCCTCCTCTGCTACTAATCGCCGAGATTGAAGGTGAAGTAGGGACGAAATTGTTTGCAAATTATTTTTCACTCTATGATGAATTTCAGCAATAGTTGAATCCTTTGATCTGATTAGCTTGTCTCTGCGCCTCAACTCAGATATGTCGCGAATAAGGAGTAGCGCCCCAGTTATCTCTGCCCCTTCTAATAGAGGGATTCCCTTCAAAGTGACCGTTTGGCCGCCTAGGGATATTTCATCAGATTGTGGTAGCCGCGTAGAGAAAATAAGGGGAATTGATTCGCATTTAAGTTCATCTATCCCGAGCCTTTTCCCTTCCAGTTGATGTACCTGCAGTCTGCTCAGAACTGAAACTGAGTTTGGAGATGCGAAACGGACATACCCTTTTGCGTCCAATTCAATCACCCCATCACTTACTCTAGGTGTGAATTCGGTTTCTGCCTCGGCACCTTTAAACGGATAATTTCCTTGCGAAATCATGACGCCTAATCTTCTAAATAACGAGAAGTAGGTCATTTCTAAGTCTCCTGCGGCTCTTTGGTCGTCGGGCGAAAAGTCACGTGAGAGCAGGGCTATGACTTTACCGCCATAGGTGACTGGGATACACAAAGTTCTGATTCGTTCCACATCGGTCTGTGACAATAGCCCTCCGTCAATTCCCTCTAGTGATTTCCGCGCTAGATCGAAGAAAGGGCGTTCACCTGGTTGAAAAGCCATTCCTTCCATTTCGGTTCGGTAAATGCTTCTGCTTGTGGTTGGTCGGACATGAGCAACAACTGTGTAAGGAGATACAGGCATGTTGGTTTCAGGGACGCACAGTAGTAGATCAGCGAATGAAAGGTCAGCGAGAAGGTCCCATGACCTGATGAGGTCATTTAGGTGCGCGAGTTCGTCTGGATTTAGTTTCTTCTCTAGGGCCGTGAGATCATTCATGGCTTGAAGGTAATTAAAATGGTTTAAGCGCCGAAGCCAATTTTTGGCGCAGACTGTGACCCTATATCGATGAAAGCTATTTTTGATGCTGGCACTCCAACTTCTCGACCATCTTTATCGGTAAGCCATAGAGTCCCTGTAGAAGCAGCAAGTGCATCGTCAATTTCCGCCTTTAGCACACTAAGTTCTGTATCCTCTGCCATTTCAAGTTGGATTTCTTTGCCAGCTTCGCCGACCCCTATTCGTATGATCATTTGTATCCTCTCTTAGGTTATTAAAGTATCTTAAGTCCTTCGTTGTATCTTCTTGTTGGAGCTAGTTCAACGTCGATAGTTTCGACGATTTCAGCGAATATTTTTCCGGCTTCGCTATCGGGGTTAGTTGCGACTAATGGATTTCCAGAGTCAGAACCTTCTCTTAGTTCCTGGACCAATGGAATTTGACCTAATAGCGGGACTTCCAAGCGATTGGCTAAATCCTCCCCACCACCGTGGCCGAAAATGTAATAGCGTTTATCATCGTCTCCTTTAAACCATGACATGTTCTCAATCACGCCTTTAACTTCCAAATTTACGTTCTTTGCCATGTACGCAGCTCGCTGGGCAACCTTTTGCGCTGCTGGTTGGGGTGTGGTTACGACATAAAGCTCGGAGCGAGGCAAAAATTGGGCCAGTGATAAAGCGATGTCCCCTGTTCCAGGCGGTAAATCAATCAACAAATAGTCAAGGTCATCCCAGAAGACGTCTGTAAGGAATTGTTCGAGAGCTTTGTGGAGCATCGGGCCACGCCAAATGACCGGCTGATCTTCTCGTGCGAAGAACCCCATAGAGATAGCTTTCACTCCATGCACACGAGGGGGTATAAGTAGGTCGTCGATAACAGTTGGGGGTTTATCAATTCCTAACATACGAGGTATGGAAAATCCCCATACATCTGCATCAACAATTCCTACGCTTTTCCCTCGGTTTGCTAACGATATTGCAAGGTTTGCAGAAACCGATGACTTTCCAACCCCTCCCTTTCCGGAGGCGATAAGAAGAACGCGAGTTTTGCAAGATGGATCAGCAAAAGGTATGACTCTTCCCTCAGCATGACCGTGAGCCGGTTGAGATCCTGCTGTAGATGCAGGGTCGCCGTGAACTAATTCACGCACCTTTGCACGCTCTTCGTCATTCATTACACCGAAATTGACTATGACTGTTTTGGTTTTATTTGTGCCGAGCAGTGCTTCCGTTATGTCATTTTCGATCTTCGCTTTGAGTGGACACCCTGCAATAGTGAGTAGAACTTCTATTGTTACCTGGTCACTATCCACGGCCACACTTTTGACCATTCCGAGATCAACGATGCTTCTATTCAGTTCTGGGTCCTGAACTGGTTGAAGTGCTTCATAGATTTCTTCGGTTTTTATGGTCATTAGGTCTCTTCCTATCCGATATTCTAGTGTACGCCTTTTCGAGTCTTGATCTCAACGCGTGCTGACATAGTTAAATTACTTTCTATATCCGTTGCGTAAAGTAGTTAATGAAATTGGATTCGGATTACTCTTCGCATGCTAAAGATGAGATTAGGCTATCGACTTGTTCTGATACCTGTACTGGGACTTGTGTGGTTTCTAACTCCAAGAGTTTCAAGACTGTATTCAGATCGCTGCATGCTACTTTTGAATCAGTCCCTGAAATTAGTATGGCACGCGTGAGTAGCACCTCAATATTGTTGGGGTTTTGATCCGCTGCATAATTAATTTGATCTATTGAGCGTTGGAAAAGTACTCTGTCACCTGTCTGGGCTAAAAGCAAAGCTTGTCGACTTAATGCCTCTGGATTAGTGGGGTTATCTTCTAAAATAGCCCGGAATAACTTAAGGGCGCTTACACTTCTTTGCGCTTTATCGCTTTGAAGAAGATAATTAGCTGCTTCGAGAGCAGTTTGGGTATCCATCTCTAATTCATCAAGCTTGGGTTGTTCTGTACTTTGAAGAAGATCGTATTTCGCCTCTGCATATACCTTTCCTATTAGCCCTTGACTATCAAGGACGTTCTGCAATTGAGGTGTGATTTCAAGTTGCTGGAGTTCCTTGACCTGGATTAGGGCCTCGGGAAATCTTGATTCATCTGATAATGCGATGGTCAAGAAAACTATTGCGTCTGCGAATTCTGGATTGAGGATACGAACCTCTCCCCAGGCTTTGATGAGCGGGTCGCTAGCTTCACCCAGCCTGTACTTTAACCAAGCCCTGTAGGTTAGCGCCTCGACATTACTTGGTTGGCCTTCAAGCACTGCATCATAAATTGAAATTGCCTCAGCCCATGTTTCTGAATCACTGAGTAACTGTTGTGCTTCTTGAAGTTTAGTTACAGTGCTTTTCCTAATGCTCCCAGTTATGGTCTCAGAACCTGATCTCTCACCTGACGAGTTTGCAATAGCTATACCTGAGATAAACGCAAGCACAATAAGGAAAATGACTGTAAACCAAGTTTTCTTTGCATTCTGCAGCTTTGGTTCTGCCCTACTCGCTGTTTCTTGTTTCGTTAACCTGATAAGTCTTCTTTTGTAGCTCCGAGTTAACTGAACATAATCCTTTTCGGTTATATCCCCTTTGGATAGTTCACGATCGAGGTCGTCTAGCGACTTGAGAAGGAAATGCTTTTCGTTTTCTGAATTATCTTTAGTCACATCTTGCTCTTATGTGCTGAGGTCATTCGGCGAAGCCTCTTCGTCATTGCTGAAGACTTTACGTATTGCTCTAATTTGTTCTTCTTCATCTTTCGTTAGCTCAATTCCCGTGGAGTCTATTTTTCTTCTAGAAAAGGCTAAGGTCAGGCCACCGAGGGCAATGCCGACTACTAAGAACGGGGCGATCCAAACCAAAGAGTCAAAGCCGGAAGCGCTTGGATTCAAGTTTACCCATTGACCGTATTGCTCGGCATAGTAGGCTCTAATTTCCGAATCGCTGCGTCCTTGATCTACTTGTTCTTTTATCTCAGCTCTTATGACCTGTGCTATGGGAGCCGAGCTTTCTGACACCGGCTGACCTGAGCATTGCGGACAAGCTATGGACGCTGCGAGAGAAGCTGCTCGTTCAGAGGGCGTCTCCGAGTCGCCTGCGTCAAATGAGCCAACCAAAAGTGCGACTATGGTTACGAGTGCAAGTAACACCCACGAGACAGTTCTTGGTTTAATCCTTACTAGCATTCAATACCTGCTGCTAATTTCTCGTATGTAATTGGCCCGACAATTTTCTTGGCAACTAACCCACTTGGCGCAATTAATACTGTCTCTGGAGCAGTCATCACGCTGTAATTAATAGCTACTCGATTAGTTCCCTCATCAAGAAGCACTGGCCAATCTCCGCCATACTTCTCAAAGAAGCGTTCAATGTCTTTGATGTTATCGTTGAAGGCCACAGATACGAGCTTAGTATTGCATTTCTGGCCTTCACTTGAAAATACGCCCTCATTATGGAAAGCCAGCAACTCATCATGTTCAACAATGCATCCTGTGCACCAGCTTGCAAAGAAATTCACAGCGACCCATACCTGATCTTTTGGATTTAATGCTCGATTTCTTATCAATACATCCTCTAGGTCAAATTCTCCACCAGTGACTGTACCTGCTGCGAATAGGGGCGCTGGTTCACCAACTAGGTCAAAATTTGGTTGATTGGATTGCGTGCCACGAGTTGCTAGTAGCGCTATAAATCCGGCAGATACAACCACCAGAATAATCAGTCCGGATTTCGCTGTACTCATCCTTTTATCTCTTTTGAATGTTCTTGAGGGTTTATAGACACTGAGGGGGGGTGTTTTCGTTTCCTTGATGGAATAGCTGACAGAGCACTTCCAAACAGCATCACGAATCCACCTACCCAAATCCAGACGAGAAGAGGCTGTTCAGTTATTTGTATGACTATGGATTTGTCTTCGTCTTCTGGGGGGTCCAATAGGGCTACTTGAATATCTTTTGTGGATGAGGTCCTTGTTGTTGGCGATGGAACGAGCTGGCCAGAAGCAGTGAAACGCTCAATGGATGGCTGTAGGCTATCACTGCCAATTTTTATCTGGACTTTCTCTTGTATTCGGTTTGAATGAATGATCTGCTCTGACGATACGTAAGTGATATCTGAGCCAGCAAATTTAACTGTTTCACCGAGTTCTAACGTATACGATGATTGAGAGACATACGAAGAGCTTGCTATCAGCCCAAGTGACAACATGACTACACCAAGGTGAACTATCATCCCTCCATTTGACCTTCCCACGAAACCTCTTATTTTGTTCCGCCTTACGGATAAAACTAGGTGACGGATAGCGCTAGTTCCTGCGAAACCTGCAAAACCAAATCCAAGCAAAGGGGTAAGCCCTCTAGCTCCAGCCAAGACAGCTATAACTAGAGATAGAGCGCCTCCCCATGCAGGCCATTCAAGTCGGTCTCTGAGCAGTTCTGTTCCTGCTTTTCTCCATGGAAGAACGGGAGCGACAGCCATTAGGAACAGTATGACGAATCCTATTGGCATTGACATTTTCTCGAAATAAGGTGCCCCGACAGAGATTTGCCGATTCTGCGTTGCTTCAACTATGAGAGGAAAAATTGTACCTAGAAGAATAACAAAGGCGAAAGCCCCGAATGCGAGATTGTTGGCGAGAAAGGCCCCCTCTCTAGACAAAGCTGAATCAATTCCACCTTGTGACCGAAGCCGATCTCCACGCCAAAAGATCAGTGCAATCACAACTAGGAGAACAAGAGAAAAGAAATACAATAACCAGGGGCCTATTCCCCCCTCAGAAAAGGCATGCACGGAGGCGATAATCCCAGATCGAGTTATGAATGTGCCCAGAATCGTCAATAAGAAGGTCGAGCAGACTAAGGACAAATTCCAGACTCGAAGTAGACCTCTCCTTTCTTGGACTAGAACTGAGTGCAGGAACGCAGTCCCAGTTAGCCACGGAAGCAGAGATGCATTTTCAACAGGATCCCACCCCCAGTACCCTCCCCAGCCAAGGACATCATAGGCCCACCAAGCTCCGAGTATTATTCCAAATGTCAGGCACCCCCATGAGAATAGGGTCCACCGTCTGGTCACTAGCAACCATCCCTCACCTAATCTCCCAGTTATAAGCGCAGCTACCGCAAAGGCGAAAGGGACTGTGAAGCCTACATACCCCAGGTAGAGGATGGGGGGATGGAACGCTACTAATATGTGGTTTTGTAAGAGTGGATTCGGTCCGGGCCCGTCATATCCCACTGGGGGGTTAAAGGATTGGAAGGGATTAGCAGGACCAATCATTAGCAGCGCGAAGAAAGCCATTACCAAGAACATTGTTATTAAAGCCCATGACACCATCGGGTCTGATAGCTTTTTGGAGAATTTTTTTGCAACAATAGCTAAGTAGCCTGCTAGCACCAAACCCCAGAGAAGGATTGACCCTTCAAGCGCTGACCACATGGTTGCCACGTTATAGAGGGGCGGAGTTAAAGAGCTGCCTTGCTCAGCAACGTACTTAACAGAGAAGTCTCTTGTTATTAATGCTCTTTGCATAGCAAAAGTTGATACCGCCATTCCGGCAAAGGCAACCCAAGCGTATTTAGCGCCCATGGATCGTAGACGGTCACGCGATTTTTTTACTCCGGTGATTATCGTTAAAGACCCTGTAACAGATGCCGCCAACGTGATAACTATACCTAAAGACCCAATCACAAGATTCATAACACTCCTAGGAGTCAGCGGCTTTCGGTATTTGCCCCCGTTCCTCTGCGTCGTCTAACCGTTCCTCTCGATAGTCATTGTCGTGCTTTACCAAGATCCGATTTGTTGAGAACCACCAACCATCATTGGCGCCATTTTGAAATATGAATCCCTGTTGAGGTAAAGGTCCCTGACTCCACTTACCTTCAAGCACTACAGGTATCCCTTCGTCAAAGAGATCAGGAGGAGTCCCCGTGCTGACTATGTCGACCAGAACACCATCAAAAGCGATTGTAAAGAAGGTGTATTCATTGCCATCTATGATTACCGTCTGATCTGATGTCGCGCTCGCAATTGGCGACCCCAATATCTGAAATCTCCGATCCCCTAGTTGGGACCTTTCCTCAACTGCCTGGTCAGCAGGCAAAAAAGACTGGCTATTGGTTATCAAGAACCAGATAAGTACGACAACAGCAATAGCTATAGCCAAAAATGCAAGCATCGGAAGCCATTTGGGTGTCAGTTTTACTTTAGGAACTCTCGGCGAGAGGTCTATTTGAGTGTTTTGTTCATCCATTACTTACCCTAATCCGTCGAGGAGGTCATCCACCTTTGACGGTTTTCGGGGACCTGTTGGGTTAGTTGCTTTCCTTTTCTGACTACTCGCCACGCATAGATGGATAGTGAAATTAGGGAAATAGACCATCCCGCTATCAGATAACCAAGATGAGTCATTGAACTTCATCCTCTTGTTGATAGCTTGAATTTCCGTCGCCGAAATTTCCCTCATTTAGTCTTTCTTCAATGACCCCCGAAATACCAGCTATTTCTATCTCGGCAGTTAACCAACCCACGCGAAATCTGTGGGTCATCAACCATAGATACGAGATTCCTACGATTATGAAACCTAGGAACAATGTGAACAATGTGAGGTTTTCAAGCTTTCCATCTGTCAAAGAAGATTTCTGGTGGAGTGTGCTATTCTCCCACCATTCAACTGATCTGTTAACAATAGGTATATTAACTGCAGCAATAATGCCAACCACTGAGGCGCGCTTAGCTTTCAGGTCAGGATTGGCTGGAACTTGACGCAATGCCAAATAGCCTAGGATCATCAAAAAGAGAACAAGGGTTGTCACCAAGCGAACATCTCCCCATTCCCACCAAGTATTCCATGTCGGCCTTCCCCAGATACTTCCGGTAACAAGCACTAAGCCACAAAAAATGAGCCCAATTTCTGCTGATGCATGCGCGACAGTATCCCACCAGCGAGATTTTTTCCAGAGGTAAAAGACACTGCCTATTCCGGTGATGATTATGGCCACATACGCAAATACTGCCATTGGTACGTGCACATATATCAACCTAACAGCATCGTCCATATTATCGTCAGCTGGACTAAGGAGAAAAGAGAATATGAGAAGAGTTGGTAATCCTAGGAGCAAAGAAATTCCCATGAATCTGGTTCCTCGTGAAGTTGTGAATTCTTGCTTCTCTGTGCGCTGCATTACGTGTCCTCTAGTATATTCCCATATGTCAACATACCCACAAGTGTGTAGACAATAGCAATCACTGAGAGTAATCCTAACCATGCCCATCCATCTGCGTTAACTCGACCAAAGGCATCGCCGAAGGCCCTCGTTGCTCCAATTACAGCTGGTGCAAGAACTGGAAGAAATAGAACAGGCAACAGTGTTTCACGTACGCCAAGCCCTGAAGCAATTACTCCATAGAGGGTTCCTGAACTTGAGATAGCAAGAGTTGTTACAACGGCCGAAACGACGACTAGAGGATAATTCACAACGGACAAATCGAACAGGACAACCATAACTACGAACAGAAGAGCTTCAAGAATAATGAGTTGGATATATAGCCCTATCGTCTTACCAACATAAATAGATGTAGGAGATATTCCGGAAAGCATCAATCTATCAATTGCGGAATCCGAAGTCTCTACATCAACAGATCGCTGGATAGCTAATATTGCTACCAAAAGCGTAGATACCCAGAAAAGGCCAGGTCCTGTATCTCGAAGAGTTTCAGTATCCGCATCTAACGCGAATCCGAATAGAACTAGAATCAGTAGCGTATACGGTGCTATTTGATTAACAAGTATTCTTGAACGCATCTCTATAAGAAGGTCTTTTTTTGTGACTAACCAAGCATCACGAAACATAGATTACCCTTCGCTATCTTCTTCGTTATCGCTGACGATTCGACCGCCTTTTACGAGTAAAGTTCGTTCTTGAGTCGACCCTATTTTATCTATTTCATGAGATGCGATCAGTACAGTAGTACCTAGTTGGGTGGCTTCAAGGATGCAGGAATTGACTAGCTCTCTTCCGTTGCTATCAAGACCTGCATATGGTTCATCAAGAAGCCATATGCTAGGCCTTTTAATTAGCAATAGCGCTAATGATGTTCTCCTTCTTTGCCCCTCTGAAAGGTTCTGAACTTGGACGGAGCCTAATCGATCGTTCAATCCGAAGAAAGACATAGCTTTATCGATTTCAACATTATTTGCGCCATAAGCACTCGCCCAGAATTTCAAATTTTCATTGACTGTAAGATCTGGATAAAGACCCGTTCGGTGCCCAAGTAAACCTATATGTGCTCTTAGCTCCATCCGCTGTGTTCGCAGATCGAAATTAAGCACTGTCCCTGTTCCACTTCTCATTGGAAGCAATCCGGCGCAGAGCCGCAGAAGCGTTGATTTTCCAGCACCATTAGGTCCCTTTATTAATACAACTTCTCCCTGACGTATATTCATTGTGGCGCCTGTCAAAGCAGGAAACTGTCCAAGGAAGACCATACTTTGTTCTAATTTGATTACTGTTGACAAACTTTTCTCATTTCAGAAACGGCTACTTAAAATCTACTGCGAGTATGCTATTTCCATCTATTTCTGCATATTTAGGTTGCTAAAACAAATAATTGTGATTGCGAGAAGTCATTAGAGCTTCTTTTCGCTAACGTCTTCTTTGATGTTTGTTTCAAAAGCCTTCCAAGCCCTTGGACGCAGCCTAATTATTTTAGGCGGACTAACTCTGCTGTTTGTCGCGTATCAACTATGGGGTACGGGTGTACTGACAGAGCGTTATCAATCAGATCTTGAGGAAGATTTCTCTGAATTAATTGATGAGGTCGGAGATACAACCTCATCAAATATCGACCCTGAGATAAATGAGAGTGATGAATTTAACTATGCTGAACTTTTATGGAGACCCGAAGGTCAGGCCATGGCACAGTTAGTTATCCCAAAAATGGGATTAACTGCAACCGTTGTCTCTGGGGTTTCCTCCGAATCCCTCAGGAGAGGTCCTGGCCATTTCCCTGACACTCCGATGCCTGGCATGCCGGGTAACGCCGCAATCGCTGGTCACAGGACAACGTGGGGGGCGCCCTTTGGAAATATCGAAAAACTAGAGCCCGGTGACGAAATAACGATTCAGACAATCCAGGGGAGTTTTACCTACGTTGTGTTAGAGCAGAATGGTGGACGGGGCAGTTTCATAGTGAGCCCTAACGAATTTGATGTACTTGATCAGAATTTTGATAGTTTCCCTAATAGATTAACTTTGGTTTCTTGCCACCCAAAACTTACAGCGAGAAATAGGATCATTGTAGTCGCAGAGCTAATTGGGGAACCTGCTGAGCTATTTCAGAGACCTGATTACTTAAGTCAGCCTCGATTTACCTTTGCTTTTGATGAGGAGGTTATAGCTGAGGCATTGGGCGAGGACAGCTTTGAGGACCCTTCACAAGGTGGCGATGAGGATAATTTAAGTGCTGAGAATACACAGGAAACAACGGTTGAAGCACAAGTTCCTGAAAGTAACCCCTCAGAAATCAGTGATGAGGCAGCTGGCCCAGAAAATTTAAACCCGACTACCCAACCGCAACAAGTATCGGGTTTTGGTGAGGGATTGAGTGGCGATCGTTCAGCAATAACTCCGTCAATTACTTGGGGGCTAGCTTTAATTACGCTCATTATGACTTCGGGGTTTATTGCAAAGCGATGGAGGCGCTGGCCAACTTACTTCCTCTCATTAGCTCCTATAATTGTTGTAATGCTTATTTGGTTCTTTAACCTTGACCGTGCATTACCAAGCTATTAGTCAGAAACTATGCCAAGAGATTATTACAAGCCTGAAGACCCTAGCCCAAATGGAGCGAGTTCGTTTTCTCTCAGTACCGCACCCTTATTATTAGTGCCTCTTTGTATCTTCTTACTAGCTTTTGGGTCATGCTCAAGTGCAGATGAAGAAGAAACTGGATTTAGTCCCTCAATTATTCCTGGAGCCCTTGCCAAAACAGGAAATGCTGACACTCTTGTCCTTGAGGGAAAGATTGTAGCTTTTTTATACGAACTAAGTTCTGAGGATTGCTTCAATGAATACCGTTTAGTTGATGACCGAACAGGTGATATCTCAGATTTAACGACTATCGTCGACTGTCGCAGACCACATGATGCTGAGATTTACGGTGAATATGTTCACCCTGCTGGTCCAGGAGAACCATACCCTGGACGGACAGAGATAGAAAGGTGGTCTGCAATTCAGTGTTTTGAGGGTTTCAAGGAATTTGTTGGATCAGATTATGTTCTATCCGACCTTGAAATTGGGTCAATCCCTCCTGAACGAGAAGACTGGGAAATAGGCTTATATAGAACAAGTGCGTGTTATGTTTATGCCCCCGGCAGCCAACTATCTGGGTCGATGAGAGGAAGTGGAATTTAATAATGAAAGATTACTTCCGGAATTATCGGTCGACTTCGAGTGACCTAAAGGAACAAAGATCCAAAGTTGCTAAGTATGTAAAATTAGGAAAGCGCACAGGGTACTCGCTCTGGCTGATTGCAATCGTTCTTTTCTTCGGCCTATTCTTCAGCGATTTTGACGGTCCTTTGGTAGGACTACTACTTGTGTGCCTCATTGCAGGTTGTGTGATTTTGTTACCTTCAATTGTTTTGTCTTATGCAGTCAGAGCCGCAGAAAGAGAAGAACGGAATTTGTCGTAGGCGGCTAGATTTCATTTGGATCAATTACCTGTTGGGCTGGAGAAATGTCGATTGGCTCGGATGGAATATTTCCGGCAATAATGCCTGGAAGGAACTCAAGCAACCTGTCTGGCAAAGTTTGTACTTTAGCCGCTACTAAATCATCAATGGACCACCACTGAGCATCCTCAAAAGCAGCAGCCTCCAAGGCTTCAAGTCCTTGAGGATTCCATTCAGAAGATTCTGAAGTGTGCGCTACATGTATTCTCTCATCAGATTTGAAATGGTACATTGCAAAGTCAAATTCAACATATTGTGTCCAAACACAAGGCCCTACGTCAACATCGCGAAAACCGCATTCTTCATAGAGTTCTCGAGCGGCTGCTTCTTGGCTTGTCTCGCCTGGTTCAATACCACCTCCTGGTATTTCCCACCACGATCCTTTTTCGGGTCGCATGGGGTCTGAGCCATGCATCAAAAAAACTCTCTTATTTTCATCAAGGAGAACTACCCGAGCAGCTGGCCTTCGCAAGCTCCAGACCATTAGTTTTTGGGGAGGTCAACGAAAGGTGTTTGCTTTGGATGTCCTGGTTCTTTGGGGAGACCAAGTACACGCTCTCCGATAATATTACGTTGTACTTGATCGGTACCTCCATAAATCGAGGGGGCAGGCGAAAATGTTGTCACTTCATGAATCCAGCCACCTTGATTCACTTCCGCAGATGTAAGCATACCGTCAGCACCGATGACCATATTGCCTACCTCACGGAATTGGCGATACAACTCACTTACCATCAATTTGCCAATATTTCCTTCTGCGCCAGTCCTATCACTGCTTTCTTTTGCTCGGATCATGTTCAATCGGTTCACTTCCACGAGAGTATGTAGCTTCATCATTTCGTCCCTGATTACCGGATCTGTGTCCCTACCAAGTTTCTGAGCAAGTTGACTTAACCTTTCAAAGAGCCTTGGCCCAATTGCGGGTGTTCCGCCACCTCCTTTGGTAATGGACGAAAGCACATCGCCAACTTTTAGATCAAGCTGCCCTGCAATAGAACCTGGGATTGCTGTGGGTACTGGAACGGTTCCACTACCTAAGTGAGATCGTTCAAACATCAATGTTGAGTTTGCCACTCGCCAACCATTGGATTTGCCACCAATCAAAGCATCATTATCCACTTTTCCATCAGTAATGAAGACTTCATTGAACAGAGCACGGCCGGTCATTTCAGTGAGAGGCCTAACGTCAACACCTTCTTGTTTCATATTGAATGCAAAGTAGGAAATTCCTTGGTGCTTCGGTAAATCCGGGTCAGTTCGAGCTATAAGCATCCCCATATCGGCAACTTTTCCACCTGAAGTCCACACCTTCTGACCATTAATAACCCATTCATCCCCATCTTTCTCTGCCTTGCATTGCAATCCGGCAAGATCTGAGCCCGCGCCAGGCTCAGAGAAAAGCTGACACCATGCATGCTGACCATTTAGGATTTTAGGGATGTATTCTCTGATCTGAGCATCAGTACCGTGTGTGGCAATCGTAGGAGCTGCCAGCATCATGCCAAGCCCTGTCGGTGGTCCCAAAACCCTTTTATCTGCCATAACGCTGAGAGCAACATGATTGAGTGCTCTGCTCCAACCTCTTCCACCAGCTTCTTCATTGAGCATGGTATGTGAAAGTCGAGCGTCAGCCATAAGCTGCCACCATTGAGCAACATTGAGGTCAGGGTCCCAGTTCTGGTCTATCCATTCGGCAACCTCGGTCTTCACATCAGATTCTGTTATTTGACTCATCGGACTCCTTATCAGACTCTCAATAGATGTAAATCTACCTCATTATCCTATGTCGTTGCTATTTGAATTCCCCTTCAAACGATTTCCACGTTTGGGGACAATACTGATCCGATCTCCATCATTATGCACTGAAACATTTGCCCCATAAATGTCTTTAAGAGTTGTTTCTGTCAAAATTTCGTGCGGTAATCCAGATTTAGTAACTTCCCCGTTGACGAGAAGTGCCATGGATGTCCCGTATTGTGAAGCAAGAGTCAAATCATGGAAAGCACTCAAAACTGTCAAACCCAGCCGTTTTCGTTGTTGATCAACAAGTTCAAGA
>PATH01000034.1 GCA_002712325.1 Acidimicrobiaceae bacterium
GGAATGATCGTTGGTGGTACTCTTGGCATGATCGCCGGTTACTTCAAAGGCATTCTAGACAAAATTGTCGGCGCTATCTTCCTAGTTGTTTTAAGCTTCCCAGGCTTGATTCTCGCTATTCTCATCGTTGCCCTACTTGACCGATCCCTCCTAACAATTTCCGTGACTCTTGGCATCTTGGGCGTTGCCCCAATAGGAAGGCTCGCTCGCGCGCAAACACTCAGTTTCTCCGAACGAGAATTTGTAATGGCTGCAGAAACTCTTGGCGCTAAAAAATCCCGAATCTTAATTAAAGAACTACTCCCGAACGTGCTCATCCCCATGAGCACCCTCGCAATGCTAGTCATAGCTGTTGCGATTGTTGGAGAAGGAACATTAGCCTTTTTAGGCTTATCTGTTCAAGGCAGTGCCACATGGGGAAAATTAATTTTGACAGGATCAGGGTTGACAACTCTTGAAAGTTCCCCATGGGTTGCTTTCGTCCCAATGGGATTCTTATTCCTAACAGTGGCTTCCTTCAATTATTTAAGTGACCGAATCCGTGACTACTTTGACGTGAGGGATATTTTTGTTACACGAGACTAACGACGCAAACAACATTCTTGAACTCAACGACTACCGAGTTGGGTTTCGAACAGAGCGTGGATTAGCGAAAGCTGTCGACGGAGTTTCACTATCATTAAAACGCGGCTCTACTCTAGCAATCGTAGGAGAGTCAGGGTCCGGCAAAACAGTACTAAACCGAGGAATAATGGGACTCCTTGGAGCAAATATTATTGAAGGCGGGTCAGCAAAATTCCAAGGTGAAGAACTTGTCAATACCAATCGTCAGAAGTTCTGGGGAACAAAGATGGCAATGATATTTCAAGACCCCATGACATCATTAAACCCAGTTATGAAGGTAGGAAAGCAAGTAGCAGAACCTCTACGTTTACATCAAGGGATGTCAAAAAAAGAAGCACGAGACAGAACAGTTGAATTGTTCACGCTCGTGGGTATCCCCGAACCAGCGAAAAGGTTTGGCGAATACCCGCATCAACTCTCTGGTGGTATGCGCCAAAGGGTAATGATCTCTATTGCACTCGCGATTGAACCTGACATTTTAATAGCTGATGAGCCGACGACATCCTTGGACGTCACGGTTCAAAAATATATTCTTGACTTACTTGTTGATGTGCAATCCAAATCGAATATGTCAATGGTGATTATTACCCATGATCTTGGTGTCGCCCGTGGACGCGCAGATGAAATCATGGTGATGTATGGAGGTCGGATAATGGAAAAGGCTCCTTCAGAAATTGTCTTTCAGGAAATGAAACACCCGTACACCGAAGCCTTATTATCCTCGATTCCAAGACTTAGTGATCCCAAACATACGCGGCTGACCCCAATAGAGGGCTTTCCTCCCGATATTGTCGATGGACCCCAAGGCTGCAAATTTGCTGCACGATGTAAATACGCACAAGATATTTGCCTGTCCTCAACACCGGAAGAAACGATTATTGACTCGCACACTTACTTTTGCCATTTCCCTGTTGGTACTGATGCCGGATCAGAAGCACTCAAAACAAATGAAGATAAAGGTTTCACAGCGGCGGGTTTAAAGATAAAAAGCAAAGAAGAGGTTGTCTAATGGCTGGTTCAGGGAATAACCACCTTCGTACAGAATTCGATGATGTCCTTCTTAGTATTGAGAATCTAGTCGTTGAATTCCCATCAGGGAGAAAAAATAAAGTTCATGCGGTATCTGATGTGAGTTTTGATATTCGTAAAGGCGAAACACTGGGAATCGTGGGAGAATCAGGTTGCGGAAAATCAACTACCGCTAAAGCTATCGTACAGCTTCCAAAACCTACATCCGGAAAGGTTGATTACGAGGGAACTGATCTAACAAAACTTGATAAAGAGGGAATGCGGCAAAAGCGGCCTTCAATTCAAATGATTTATCAAGACCCCATTAGTTCCCTCAATCCCAGAAGGACAGTGTTCAATATAGTCAACGAAGGGACGCGGGTTTGGTCAACTGAGCATAGTCAACAGCAAGAGATAAAGGTAGAGGAAATGATTCAGGCTGTTGGGTTAGATCCAAGTGAAGCCAGAGTTCGCCGACCTCATGAATATTCTGGAGGTCAATGTCAAAGAATTTCTGTAGCTAGAGCCCTCGTTTTGGACCCACAAGTAATCATTTGTGATGAACCTGTGTCTTCTTTGGACGTTTCAGTGCAAGCCCGAATTCTTAATATGCTTCAGGATATGAAAGACGAGTACGGCCTCACTCTTCTATTCATCAGTCACGACCTTTCAGTTGTAAAGAACGTTAGTGACCGCGTTGCAGTAATGTACCTGGGAAAGATTTGCGAAATTGGTGATGGAGATGTGATCTACGAAAACCCTGCTCATCCATATACCAGATTACTACTCGCAGCTATTCCTGACCCAGATAACAAACATCGTCAGATAGCAGATGTGCTTGAAGGAGAATTGCCCTCACCTCTAAATCCTCCTAGCGGATGCAGATTCCGAACTCGATGTCCACGAGCAACTGAAAAGTGCGAAAAAGAAGAACCTTCCTTTCAGCAAGTAGGAGATTCGGATCACTGGGTTGCTTGCCATTTCCCCCACCTTGACGATGAAACAATCAGCGATTTGAACTCATCAACAAGCTCCTCAGAGGATTCATCGGAGGAGATCTTGTGGCCGCCTCAAGACTAGTCAATCAATTTAGCTAGTTCGCTTACCGTCTGTTCCCTATCTTCATCTGCTCCATAGACAGCTGCAACTACTTGAGTGCCTCCGGCTTCAGCATAACTTTGAAGCCCTTCAGCAACCTGCTCAAAACTTCCGCTTAAAGCTATGTCCCACGAATTCTCTAGACCTTCTCGCTCTAGCATGGCTCGATATGAGGGAAGATCTCCGTAGAATCCGAAGTCTCTCTTGGCATGTTCAACTGCCCCGTCAGTATCATCTGTTATACAAACAGGCACTGCCGCTATGACTTGAGGAACTGGCCTTCCCGCTTCTTCAGCAGCCGCATTTATGACTGGCGATATATGATTTCGAATGGTCTCCGGCCCCGTCATCCAAGTAACCGTTCCATCAGCAACCCTGCCAACTAATTTCAACATTTGAGGACCTAGTGCAGCTACAAGAACAGGAGGAGCGTCTGCAGGTACGTCAATCCCCCCTCTGCTAGTTAAGTGCTTCCCTCCGTGAGAGATCGTTCCATCATGAAGAAGAGCCATAAGAATTTGAAGATAATCACTCATATGCCCTACTGGAGCATCAAATGATATCCCCCACATCCCTTCAACAACCGGCTTATGAGACAACCCTATACCTAAATCCAGTCGACCATTTGAGACCTGGTTCACGGTCAACGCTTGCTGGGCTAACATCATAGGGTGTCTTGGGTAGGTTGGAATCACTGAGGTACCTAAACGGATACCTTCAACAGATTCAGCAACGACAGCCAAGGCCGTTAATGCATCAAGGTTAAAGATTTGCGGTGTCCAAAATGTTGAATACCCAAGATCGTTCGCTTCTTGAACTTGTTTCTTTAGGTCCTTTACATTGCGAGAGGATCCGAATATTCCTAATTCCATTTTTATTTCTCCTAACTTGCGTCTTCTAAATTCAACGTTTCCTGAAGTTCTCTTTTGAGAAACTTACCACTTGCATTTCTAGGTAATGGTTTTTCCATAAACCACATATATTGCGGGATTTTATGTTTGGCTATTCTATCTCCTAGAAAATTTCTTAGCTGCTCTGCATCTACCGAGTCTCCGTCTTTTAGATAAACGGCCGCAGCAACTTCCTCTCCGAGACGATCATCTGGAACTCCAAATACAGTTACTTCGGTGACCGTGTCATGTTCAAAAATTGCGGATTCAACTTCGGCACAATACACATTCTCCCCTCCTCGCAACACCATATCCTTCTTCCTATCAACAATAAAAATGAAACCGTCCTCGTCGATTCTTGCTATATCTCCTGTATGCAACCAACCTTCGGTTATGGCTTCAGACGTCGCCTCAGGCCTGTTTAGATACCCCTTAATGACTTGGGCACCCTTAACCCAAAGCTCGCCAATCTCACCATCCGGAACTGCTTCTCCATTATCATCAAAACATCGAGCTTCAAAACATGGCATTGCAGGGCCTGCGCTTTCCGGTTTGTCAAGAAAGAAATCAGCTGAGATAGCCGTTATTATTCCGCAAGTTTCTGTCATGCCATAACCTGTACCCGGACGAGCGGTTTCAACGGTAGCCTCAATTTTTTCTACTAGGTCTGGCTGTAACTGAGCGCCACCACCACCAAGTGCCTTAAGCGACGAAGTATCTGTTCTTTCAAAATCAGGATGGGCAATTAATTCTCTGGACATGACCGGCACACCACTTATTGTCGTTATCTGCTCGGACTCAACTAGTTTAAGAGCTTCGCCGGCATCCCACTTGTACATGTGCACTAGTTTCCCACCGGCCATTGTGATTGAATGGGCGACACAATTATTTGCTGTGACATGAAACAAAGGCGTAATGACTAGAGCAGAGGTTTGCGATACATCTTTAGCTGGAAGCTTAGTTGATGTGACATTTGCTCGCGATGTAGCTACAGACTGAACTATGTGAGCGAACGCAAGACTCATAGCATTAGCCACACATCCTCGATGAGTAAGTTGTGCGCCTTTTGGTCGGCCAGTCGTTCCTGAGGTATAGAAAATGCATGCGTCTGCGTCAGGGTCCACCGCAATCTCTGGCATCTCGCCACCCATTTCTATAAGGACATCCCACTCAATAACATGAGCTGATTCGGTTTCCGCACGAACCCCCACCAACTGAGGAAATTCATCTGAGTCTTGTAGTTCAATCAGTTGCTCAAGTCGCTCTTGATCTGCAATAACTACCTTTGGTTTAGAGTCATTGAGCGCATATTCCAATTCAGGGGTAGCCCACCAAGCATTCATGCCTACACAGGTAGCACCAATACTCATACAAGCCCAATAAGCTAGCATCCACTCTGGATAGTTCCGCATAGCTATCGCTACCCTGTCCCCTACCTGTACATCATTCCTTATTAACCAATTAGCTATACTTGCGACGTGTTCATGTGCGTGAACATAGGAGATTCGTTCATTTTCATATACGAGATAATCTGCATCACCGAACCTCTGACTTGATAACCAAAAATCCCTAAGAGACGCTGGTTGATTTTTGTAACAAAGAAGATCTATTCCTTTAACATTGACTGTCTCCAATTCAAACTGAGAACCTTCTGAAGTAAGTTCTTCCCATGCTTGAGATAATTCTTTGTACACGTCCCCCCCACAATTAGTGAATGACTTCTAGGGTAGATTAAATTCGTAACTGCTCATAACTGTCAACACAGTTACTTTGAAAATACCGAAAAGGAAAATTATTTATCTTATTGGTCTAGAATGAAACCGGTCAACTTGCAAGGAGTGGTCATGGGAACTGAAGAGAATCAAGAGCTTAGCGCACGAGAAGCATGGGAGCTTGAGTACCAGAAAGCCTCATTGAGAGACTCAAATTTTGAAACAATGTCAGGGGTGCCGGTTGAGCCGGTCTATGGAGATGACTTGTTTCCTGGTCAATACCCATACACGCGCGGAATTTATCCATCTATGTATAGATCCCGCCTCTGGACAATGAGGATGTTTGCCGGCTTCGGGACAGCTGAAGATACTAATTTGAGGTTCAAGGAACTACTCCGAAATGGCGGAACAGGATTATCAACTGCTTTTGATATGCCCACTCTTATGGGTCGTGACTCTGACAGCGAATGGTCATTGGGTGAAGTTGGAAGAGCCGGTGTTGCAGTGGACACGCTTGCAGACATGGAAGACTTATTTGCTGACATTGATTTATCACAAGTTTCCACCTCTATGACAATTAACGGCCCTGCAGCAACACTCCTAGCCATGTACGTAGCTGTAGCTGAACAAAATGGAGTTGGACCTCACCAGCTTGCTGGAACAATCCAAAATGACATTCTCAAAGAATATCAAGCACAGAAAGAATATATTTACCCTCCACGTCCCTCAATGCGTATCGTCACGGACATGGTCAAATACACTACGGCTGAAATGCCAAAATGGCACCCTGTTTCAATTTCTGGTTATCACATTAGAGAAGCGGGAAGCACGGCGGCACAAGAATTAGCTTTTACATTAGCGAACGGATTCGCATATGTAGAAGCTGCTATCGCTGCTGGACAAAATGTCAATGAGTTTGGAAAGCGCCTAAGTTTCTTCTTCAACAGTCATAGCGATTTTTTTGAAGAAATAGGTAAATTCCGAGCCGCTCGACGAATTTGGGCTCGATGGATGAAAGAACGCTATGGGGCAACAGATGAAAAGGCAATGCTATGTAGATTTCACACACAAACCGCAGGTGTTTCCCTTACAGCCCAACAACCCGAAATTAATATTGCCAGAGTTGGAATCCAGGCACTAGCTGCGGCTTTGGGGGGCACCCAGTCGCTTCATACCGATAGTTTTGACGAAGCATTAGCGCTCCCAACAGAAGATGCAGCAAGAATAGCGCTAAGAACTCAACAAATTGTCGCTCATGAAACTGGAGTAGTGAACGTAGCTGACCCGCTAGGGGGCTCACCCTACGTTGAATGGATGACTGATGAAATGGAGAGGCAAGCCGAAGCCATTTTCGCTCACCTTGATGATCTTGGCAATGGTTCAATTCTTGAAGGAACATTCAACGGGATTGAAAACGGATATTTCGTCGGTGAAATCGCAGATGCGGCTTACAGGTTCGAGCGTGAGGTGAACTCTGGAAGACGCATTATTGTCGGAGTTAATGAATTTACAGATGGTGATAATCCTGAGGACAGAAATCTCTTACGAATAGGTGCTGAGACTGAGGAGTATCAACTCAAAAGACTAAATGATGTGAAGACAAAGAGAAATCAAGAGCAAGTCAACAGTGCCCTCTCTGAGATAACTTCTGTCGCATCAGACCCAACGCGCAATTTAATGCCAGCGATCATTGAGGCTGTGAAGACCTATGCCACTGAGGAAGAAATCGCCAACGCAATGGAAGTGGTTTTCGGGACATATGTTGAGAAGGCAATAGTTTAATCAAAACGAAAGTGAAGGAACACAGACATGAGCGATCATCAGAGAAGAGTAATTTTAGCTAAATTAGGCTTGGATGGTCACGACCGCGGCATCAAGGTAGTAGCGCGGATTTTACGCGATGCAGGTATGGAAGTTATCTATTTAGGTTTGCGTCAGACAACGGCAAGTATCGTTGCCGCTGCAGAAGAAGAAGACGCAGATGCTATTGGCCTCTCCATGCATAACGCTGGCCACTTAACACTCGGACCCAAAATGGCTGAAGCAATAACAGCTGCTGGGTTAGATATTCCCCTAATTATCGGCGGAATCGTCCCTGACGAAGACGTTGAAGAATTAATGAACGCTGGCATTGCCGCTGTTCTAGGGCCAGGTGCGGCTGCAGAAGAAGTTGTTGCTACAGTTCAGGATGCAATTTCTGCACGAGATAAAGCGTGACTTCATCCAGTGATGCAGCAACTGCGCTCTTCGAGAGTGCAATAAAAGGAGAACGACGTAGCCTAGGCAAGCTTTTAACCGCTATCGAACGTGGCGGGCGTCAGGCTGAAATCATTGCAGATCTTGCGCATCAAGTATCAGGGAATACCCATGTCGTTGGAATCACTGGAGCTCCAGGGTCAGGCAAGTCAACATTAACAGGTAGACTCCTGAAACTATTCTCAGAAGCTGGTGATAAATTAGCCGTCTTAGCTGTTGACCCCTCTTCTCCTCTCACTGGAGGAGCAATTCTTGGAGATCGGATACGAATGGATGATCTTGCAGGCGAGGAATCCTTTATCCGTTCAATGGCCACACGGGGTCACTCTGGGGGACTTGCACTAGCTGTTCCAGCAGCTATTCAACTCTTTGACGCCGTTGGGTACGAACCTGTAATCATTGAAACTGTTGGAGTTGGTCAGGTAGAAGTTGATGTTGCGGGCGCCGCTGACACTACGGTCGTTGTCGTTACTCCTGGCATGGGTGATGCTGTCCAAGCAAACAAAGCAGGCCTTCTTGAAGTTGCGGATATTTTTGTCGTAAACAAATCAGACAGGCCAGGGGCTAGCGACGCAAGACGGGATTTAGAGTTAATGCTGGATTTAGGGCATGTCTCAGGGCTTGAGCAGATGACTGGCTACAGGCCTCCGATCATCATGGCAAATTCACTCGATGGTATTGGCGCTGATGAAGTTCTTGATGCAATCAAATCGCATGCAGAATATCTTCGTAATTCTGGGAAAATACATATTCGCCGAAAAGAACGCTTGGTAATGGAAATCCAGAACCGAGTCGAATTATTAATAGGGTCCACAGCAAGCGATATCCTTGAATCTGAACTCGGGGCTGGTTACATAGCAAATGTTCTCAACAGAAAAATCTCACCAGCTGAAGCAGCCAAATCTATTGTCGGTTCCATTCTCACTAAAAAATAATCGTCATTGACTGACGGGCACCGCTCGACCACCTGACCGGATTACGACATAAATATTCTCACCTTGGGGAAACTTCAACCGGACCTTTCTGTGGTTTAGGCCCCAAACTAAATAGTCAGAGCCTCGTATCTGACCAACCCAATTAACATTTTCCTGAGCTTTAGGTTCTACTACAGTTAAGGAAAGAAATCCTAGAAAATGATCCTGATCATAAACCTTCACTTGATGGAAAGAACCAAAATCATACTGAATATGCATATAAGTAGCTTACGTTCAAAACTGTTGATCCTTTCCCACTAAATTAGTCAACTCATTAAAACGAGAAATAATTATTAGAAACAAGTTGGGTATACCGAGGTCTACATAGCATCATAGAATAAGACCAGAATCGAAAAGAAAGACAGGAATGAGCGAATATTCTCCCCCTCTTGATGATATGAAGTTTGCACTTAAGGAAGTTGTTGGCGTTGAATCTTTATCTGAACTACCAGCTTTCAATGAAGTAGGTCTAGAAGCACTTGATTCCCTTCTTGACGAAGCAAGTCGTTTTTTTAATGAAGTAATTTCACCCACTAACCGAACTGGAGACCTTGAAGGCAGTTCACTTAACGACGACGGTAGTGTCTCAACACCTACTGGATTTCGTGAAGCATACGCTCAGTATGTTGACGCGGGATGGGGTGCGATAAGTTTTGACCCCGAATACGGAGGCGGTGGGTTCCCATGGTTAGTAGGTATAGCAGTCACCGAAATGCTTACTGCTGCAAACATGGCCCTATCACTCAACCCGATGCTCACTCAAGGTTCAATCCATGCCTTATCCGCACACGGAAGCCAAGAGCAGAAACTCACATGGTTACCCAAACTGATTACTGGCGAATGGGCAGGGACAATGAATCTAACAGAACCTCAGGCAGGATCGGACGTTGGGGCACTCACTACCAAAGCAGAATTGCAAGCGGATGGGACCTACAAGATTAGTGGCCAAAAAATATACATCACATGGGGCGAGCACGATTTAACAGAGAATATAATTCATCTGGTTCTAGCAAGAACACCAGATGCTCCTCCTGGGACAAAGGGAATTAGCCTATTTATCGTTCCAAAATTTATCATCAACAACGATGGGAGTATTGGTGAAGAGAACGACATCAAATGCCTGTCCATAGAACATAAACTAGGAATCCATGCATCGCCTACCTGTGTTCTTCAGTTTGGAGATAATGGTGGTGCAACGGGGTACATCGTTGGAGAAGAAAATTCCGGAATGCGCTCTATGTTCACTATGATGAACCAAGCCAGATTGGCAGTTGGATTAGAAGGACTTGCTGTAGCAGATCGCGCTTATCAACAAGCCCTTGAGTATGCTCTCGAGAGAATGCAGGGTAGAAGGGCAGAGACTCCCAAGGGAGAATCAGTTGCCATCATTGACCACCCAGATGTCCGACGTATGTTGATGACGATGAAAGCATATATCGAGGCAATGAGGTGCATGATATATCTAAATGCTAAATCCATTGACATAGCTCACCATCACCCTGACGCAGACGAGAGAACGCGTGGTAACGAATTAACTGATCTCCTAACCCCACTATCAAAAAGTTGGTGCACTGACCTTGGAAACGAACTCACTAGCTTAGGTATTCAAATCCATGGGGGTATGGGGTTCGTTGAAGAAACCGGAGCAGCACAACACTACAGAGATATACGAATAGCTGGTATTTACGAAGGAACCAATGGTATACAGGCCATCGACCTGGTCGGCCGTAAACTATCAATGAGAAACGGTGATGTCGTCCGTGAACTCCTTCTAGAAATTAATGAAACAGTCTCTGAGTTACGCGCATCAAACCTAGAATCAATCGGAAAACCTTTAGAGGATGCTGTTCAAGATATGCAGGCAGCAACGGAGTGGCTTATTGAGAAAGGGGGGGCAAGTACTGATGATGGACTGGCTGGTGCTACTCCCTACCTAAGAATGTTCGGGACCACTGTTGGCGGATGGCTCCTAGCAAAATCTGCCATGCAAGCAAAAAAACAAATTGAGGAAGGCAACGACTCGGAGTTCTTACACGCAAAAATAGAAACAGCCATCTTCTTCGCCGAGCAATTACTTCCTCAGGTTTCAGGGTTGCTTCCCGCTACCGTAAGTGGCGCTCATTCATTGTATGCGATCACACCAGAAAGACTTAGAGGCTGACATGGAAAAGGATTCTGAAATAACTATTCTCGCTAATTCTGTAACCTCAGTTTCTGGGCACTGGGCTAATGGGGATCCATTCGTAGCTCCAACAGAAGTTAAAAGTGTTCTTGGTTGGGAGATAAAACCAGAGGGCTTATGCAAAGATGATGCTTGTATCCCTGTCAACGAAGACCAGAGTATCAAAAACCAAGATCGCTATAACCTCCGACAGGTAGCACATTTGACTGGACATCCTACTCTTGTTTCTCAAGAGTCGAGAACTATAACTATCGGGCAACCATCTGCTCTTCGCTCCTCCGCTCTAAGAGATAAGATTGCGCCAGATTTTGAACTTCCAGATATCGAAGGAGTAGATAGAGCATTCTCCGACTGGGCAGGGAAAAAACGGCTTCTCGTTGCATTCTCTAGCTGGTGAGGTTGCGCATTTGACCTGCCAGGCTGGCAGGAACTTCATGAAGAGTTACAGGAAGAAGGATTTACTGTAATTGCTGTCGCCATTGACGAGAATTTAGATTCGATTACTGAATTAGCAAAAGGAACGACTTACCCGGTCCTCATGGATAAGGATCATATTCTCACTGAGTTATTCGCAATTAGCAATGTCCCTTCCGTCATATGGATTGATGAGGAGGGACGAATCTCACGACCTGCAGCTAGTGAGTTTGGTACTGATACCTTCAGTGAAATAACTGGAATAAGCCGCGAAGGCCATATGCAGCAAGTTCGGGAATGGGTTAGAAATGGAGCTTTGCCAGAAGATGCAAGTTTTGTGGTCAATGATTTATCCGATGAAGAGATACAAGCCAGACTCCATTTCAGGCTGGCAGCTCACTTGCGGAGAAACAATATGCCTGTTGAAGCTGAAAAGCATTTTGATAGCGCTATCGAGTTAGCTCCTTTGGACTTTACAATAGCTCGAGCAAGTATGCCCCTGCGTGGCGGTGACCCATTCGGAGAGGAATTCTTTGAGCTGTACCAAAAATATCAAGATGCTGGGTCTCCATTTCATGGAATACCTCGAAAGCCTCAGACAAGTTAATTAGCAGTCAGCTATGCATTCCTTCAATTGAAATTACTCGCTGACTAACTTCAACGAGTTGCTCCTGTTTTACCTCAAATGAAATAACTTTTTCGGCCCGATGAAAACCGCCCTGCATTTTTCCTGTAACGATGTCAACAGCTGTACCCTCGATCACAGGGACCAAAGCAATCGCTCTAAAGCCATTATCATTCCCTGGAGAAGGCTTTTTTATTTCTGTGATTAACTGTTTTGACTGCCAAACCCATTCCTGGTCAATACTCACGAAACGGCACCGATGATTTCCTGCGCTTTTTGATACTAACGCTCCTGGGCACACAAGAAATTTCCCTTCGATCCAAGGGTTAACCCCTAAGCCCGACCGATCAAATGCAATTCCGAAAGCTTGCTGGATTATGGATTCGTGATTACCGGATCGTATCGCTCTTCGTAGAATTTCATTTTGCATTTCAACATGCAGGTTTTGTAATTCGCTATCAGCAAGTTCCTCAATGAAGAACGACCACATAGCACTTTCGCTCATGCCGCTATCTCGGCCATTATCATTTGATTGACTGCCCATTTCTATATTGTGCCATTAGCCTGTGCCATTTAATGTTTTATAATTGCCTTGGTAAAGATATTTTACCTGCAACAAAGTTGGAAGGGCTTAGATGAAACTTTGGCTTGAGAATTGGGAAGAATACGGCGATGCACTCCAACTTGGTCTTGGAGGTGCTGAAGTCACAGACTCGGGCTCCAATGCCACTGAAAAATTAACTGCTTTAGAATACGTCCAACTGATGCGGGACACCCTCGCTGCCACAACTTTTGAACTGGATGATGAAGCAGTTGATACAACAATTGAAGGAGTTCCCTGCAGGATTTTGAAACCCAAAGGAGAGACCAAAGGCGTATATCTACATTTTCACGGTGGAGGTATGGTCGCTGGTGCAGCCTTTATGGGAGATGTCGAAAACAGGCATTTAGCTGACACCTTTAACCTTGCAGTAATCTCAATTGATTACCGTTTAGCACCTGAGAACCCATTCCCCGCTGCACTAAACGATAGTTATTCTGTCTCTAAATGGTTAGTTAGCAACGCTTCAGAAGAGTTCGGAACACGGTCAATTATTATCGGCGGAGAATCAGCAGGGGCTTACCTTGCTTTGATGACATTAATAGAGGCAAGAGATTCTTCCGACGCTAATGAAACGCAGGAATTTATTGGCGCTAATCTCACCTTTGGCATTTACGACTGGGGTGGAACTCCGTCACAGCTTGGCAGTCGACCCTCCCCAAATGACTTTGACGTGCTATCTCCCGAGATCATTAATTTCTTTACCTCTCAATACCTTCCCGACAAAGGCATTGCAGACCGAAGGAACCCTCAAATTTCACCAATGTACGCTGACCTCACTGGATTACCAGATGCATTATTCTGTGTTGGAACAGCTGACCATCTTCTTGACGACACCCTCTTCATGGCTAATCGATGGAAAGCATCAGGGAACGACTGTGAACTGCTTGTCTACCCTAGGGCGCCCCACGCTTTCACCATGTTCCCATCAAATTTCATTGAGTTATTCTCTACTCAGCGCGATAGCTGGTTTAAAAAAATTCTCACAAACTAATTTAGCTCGGAGGAGGTCGAACTTCCGAAAAGCTTTTTACATTACTTAAAGCAGGGAAGAACTTCCACCAGACAACCACTGCCACTAGCGTTCCAAAACCGCCAAATAAAACAGCTCCGACTATCCCAAATGCCGCGGCCGTCAGGCCTGATTCAACCGCCCCTAACTCGTTTGATGCCCCAATAAAGACACCTTCAACTGCGAGAACTCGACCTCGCATCTCTTCAGGAGTTGCTAGCGGAACAAGGCTGGCACGTATATAAACTGACACTGCATCAGCTCCGGACAAAACCATGAGTGCAACAAATGCAAGAACGAAATTCGTAGCTAGCCCGAGAACTATGGTACCTAAACCGAAAATTGACACTGCCGACAGCAAAGATTTACCAATATGCCTTTTCAAAGGTTTAATTGAAAGTGTTATGGCTACCAGCGTTGCCCCAATACCCACAGCGGCTCTAAGCCAACCTAGACCAACTGCACCGACTCCTAAACGATTTTCTGCTATGGCAGGTAACAGAGCTACAGCGCCACCTAGAAGCACAGCAACTAGGTCAAGAGAAATCGCCCCAAACAAAACGGGACTTTTTCTGATAAACCTTAAACCTTCCTTGGCATCTCTGAAAGCTTGCCTACCGCCCGTCGTTCCCAACCTCCGGATTGTAGATGGACCAACTGCTAGCAAAAGTAGATTCGCAACACAGTAAGAAATAACAGCGGCTAAATAAGGAAATGCCGGCCCAGCTACGAATATGAAGCCAAAAAGTGCAGGACCTACAATAATTCCGGCTTGGAAAGCTACTGACTTTAAAGCAACTACTCGCTCTACGACATCATCCGGAGCCCAGTCAATGGGTAATGCCCGACTAGCAGGCATAGCAAATGCTCTTCCGACACCGAAAAGTGCAATCAGAGCAAAGATAGGAAAAACGTCAGAAGGATCCGAAGCAACATAAAGAAAAAGCAATAGAGAAGTTAGTGCCTGCGCTACTAAGGCAAGACTGAAAACTTTTCTTCTATCAAAACGATCCGCTACTGGGCCGGTAAAGGGAGAAAGCAAAGCTACAGGTAAAAATTCTGCTAATCCCAGTAAACCAAGATTCAATTCGCTCCCTGTCATATCGTAAACCTGTTTACCTACGATTGTGATCTGACCTACCGTAGCAAGAGCTGAAAAGAATGAAGCCGTTAACAAAATTCGGACTTTTACCGGTACTTCACCTACCGACTCTTCTCCTTGGTTTCTATTCATATCAAGTTTCTTAATCAATAATATTTTGAGATTCACGCATAGCTGCAGCAAAGATTCCCTTACTCATCAGGCTGCTCTCTTGAGATCTTCTTATTTGATATATCTCCGCACGTATACCATGGACCTCTTTGCTATCAGGCTCCGCTAGTGCGGCAAACTCAATTAAGTGACATGATAATCTCAGGTCACCTTCCTCGGCTAGAGATCTTGCCCGGTGTGCAAGTTGTCTAGCACCACCAGCTAAAAGGGATAATTCCTTTGCCAGTTCTACTCTTGGTGAAGGTTTCAACGATGCCGGATCAGCATCCCACCAACCCCCATACATGCGCCAAATGTTTCGTACAACGAATTCGGGTTCGTCGTAAAGTGGCTGAAGCCAAGGAAGAGCAAGTTTTGACGGATCAACTTTAACCATATGCACAATGTCATTTAATTGATATCCATCATTCATTAGTTCTAAAGTTTCAGATACCAACGCTTCAAGTACGTGTGCAAGGTCCCCTAGGACTCTGTTAATTCTCTCCGTTCCTTTAATTGGCAAACCATGTGCTGGGACGAGTAACTCTGCTTCATAAGCCATCATTTCCCGTAACGCGTTCGCCCATTCAAGAGGGTACCGTTGGACTTTCTGTGGGTTCCCCGCATTGGGAAAAACCCAAAGCACTAGATCTCCAGTTACTAGAGTTTTAGCTTTTGGCACCCATGCCCAGGTATGATCATCGGTTTCTCCCTTACCATGATTGAATTCAATGTTGAGCCCCCCAACTGATAACTTCATTTCGTCTTGGTATACAACATCCGGCCACGCCGTGTCATCAGGGACAAAGGAAGGAGAGTTTGTTGTTAACCCCATCCCGTGCCGGGGAGAAACTCCTCCAAACTGCCTTCGGTTGATTATCGTATTCCATCCATCAGTGCGTTGGTATCTCTCTAATCGTTTAGGAACATTTTCATGCCCGAAAACAGTTGGGATTTGAAAGTTCCGATTTTCAGCATCGGCGATCAGCGCCCCTGACCCTCCTACATGGTCAAGATGACCATGCGTATAAACTAAGGAATGAACCCTATCTGTATCCCATTCCCGTAACGAGTCGACGACTGCGACCCCGCTCTGCTTACCACTTGCATCAAAGAGGACAAGGCCTTCTTCAGTCCTAAAAGCCACCATATGGCTAAACGATTCAACAATCGCAATATCATCTCCAAGTTCGCTGAGCTTGTTTGTGACTCGATTAGTCGGTTCGGTCGTGGCACACTCATCAATAACTTTCGATGACAGTTGTATTGGGTCATCTGTGACGACCTTATTCAAGTCACGAGGTTTAGGATGCAATCCCACAGAACCTACTTTCTGCTGAAGGTCGCTTTACCTGGGCCGTTATCAATGAAGCTTTGAACTCCGATTAACCTGTCTTCAGTTTCAAAGCAATCTCCGAAAGCCTCAGCTTCAAGCTTCAAAGCTTCATCAAGCGGCAAGGCAAGCCCGTCCATCATCGCTCTTTTTATGAATTGTAGGGACTTAGGTCCCTTCGCGTAAGTTTTGGCCGCTTCTAGTGCTTCAGAATAGCAATCGTCATCAGGGAATACAGCTGATACTAATCCTATTTGCAGTGCTTCATCAGCTTTAACTTGGCGGCCAGAATAGTTGATTTCTTTTGCTTTCGTAATACCTATCAGTCTCATTAACCGTTGAGTTCCCCCAGCCCCCGGCAAGATGCCGAGGAGTACTTCAGGTTGCCCAAAAACTGCGCTTTCACCAGCGAATCGAAAATCGGTTGCCATGGCTAATTCACACCCTCCGCCCAATGCATACCCGTTCACAGCACTGATAGTTATTTGAGGAAGATTTTCTAATGCTAAAAGCGCGTTGTGCAATAATAAAGAAAATTCATGAGCTTCTTGTTTATTTTGTAATGTTGGAAACTCTTTTATATCCGCTCCTGCGGCAAAGATTTTTGGTCCGCCCCAAACGACGACAGCGCCAATATTTTGATTACTTGATAACTCCTCTGCTATTCCCTGCAACTCAGAAGCTAGCTGCATACTGATTGCATTCATTGGTGGTCGCTCAAGACGTATTGTTGCTACCCCTGATTCAGTATCAGTTTCCAGGTTAACAAATTCTCCCATTATGACTCCTCTATACTTTTGTAGGGCACTGAGAGCATAGCTCAATAGGGCTTTATAAACCTCATCTCAAAAGTTAAAGCTACGTCGCATTTCCGATGGGAGGTTTGTTGTGATTGAATCAACGCCATCCGTAAATAGCCTGCTAAATCTGTCAGCATCATCAACCGTATAGACCCAGACTTCAAGACCTAACTTATGTATTTCTCTGATTATTGCTTTGGATACGTATCGATAATGCATGTTGATGGCGATAACTGATGACATTCTACTTAGTGACCTGAATCGATACTTAACATAGAGAGGACCAATCAACTTTATTGATACGAAAAGTTGATCAATCTTTGATAAATTCACCAGTAAATGTAGGCCTGGGTTACCCGCAAGGGTTCGCCTTGCATTTGAAGACTTCAAACCGGATAGCACGATATGATTTTCCAAACCAAGGTCATAAATTACCTGAGTGAGGTCATCCTCAATGCCACCCTCTTTAAGGTCCAGATTCCATTTAATCTTCGTTCCTAAACTCCGTAATAGGTCCTCAACTAATGGGATCTTTTCATTGGTAATCGTGCCATCTTGTCCTCTAGCAGCAAATTTCGATAGCTCCTGAAGAGAGGTCTGGTTTACTCTCCCAGATCCAGAAGTACTACTTTCAAGACTTGGACCATGCAACGCAACCGAATACCCATCGCTCGTCACAGACACATCAATTTCAACCATATTGCATTGATTTTCTAAAGCTGACTCAATAGCGGCATTTGTATTCTCAGGAAACCCAGACGAATTACCTTTATGAGCAATTATCTGATACTCACTCGTAACCCAATGGCCCATAGCTATAGGCTACCGAAAGTCTCGGATCAGTGAAAGGTAAATAATAATTCAGAATCAGGTTAATGATTCTCAAGATTGGATTAAATAACTGAAAGCTATGTAATCCTCTTCTAATCTAGGTGTGGAGGGACCTCATGACAAGTAACGAACTTCAAGAAGACATAAACTTGGCTTTAGTTGAGGATGAGCAGACGTTGTGGGGATCTCGCCTTATCAAAAGGTCATTATTCGACGCAGATGGGAGCACATTGGGTTCAATACAAGATATTTTGCTTGTTCCCGCTGCCAGTGAAAATAGACTCTATCTACGAGGATTTGTTGCGTCTGTTGACCGAAGATTGATTTTTGTTCACGAGGCAAGGGTTGATGCAGTTGACAGAGACGGACTTCATTTGCGTGGTGGGACTCTCGACCTACGAATCTTCAAAAAACGCCCCGGAGAAATGCTCCTCAGCAAAGATATCTACGCCACCCGTTTAGAGAGAGGAAATATCAGCGATGTTGGTTTCTCTGAAAACGAATTAAGCGATGGTAAGTGGCTTACTAGCAAAGTTGCATTTTCTTCAGGAGGGAGATTACGAAAACGGAACCTTGAGGTTGCTGATTGGACTTCCATTGGCCCCACCTTTACTTCTGACCAAGTGTCAGGTGACTTAGCTCGTTTAAGTGAGCTCCATAAAGCAGACGCAGCTGAGGTAATTCAGGGAATTCCAGAAGGTAGACGAACTAAGTTAGCTGCAGCCCTTGAGGCAAGCCGGCTAGCTGACTTACTCGAGGAGTTACCTGAATCCGAACAGGCTCTAATACTTAATAAACTTGAGACCGCTGACGCTATTGAAGTTCTTCAGGAAATGGAAATAGACGACGAAATAGATCTTCTTAAAGAATTAGATCCTGCCCAGCGTGAAATGTTACTTGCTGAAATGGATCCTGAAATTGTTCAGCAAATACGTTCACTGCTCAAATATAACGAAGATACGGCAGGTGGCATGATGACACCTGAAGCAATTGTGTTAACTCCTGAATCAACAGTTGCCGATGCTATAGCTAGGTTGCGCGACACGGATCTACCACCGGCGATTTCAGTTCGTCTATTTATAACTGAATCACCGATTCAGGCTCCAACTGGAAAATATCTAGGAAGTGTCACCTTGGCAAGATTGCTAAGAGAGCCTCCAACATGCACTGTAGGTGATTGCATCGATCAGGACGTCCCAACATTGAAACCAGAAGCATCAGAAAAGGAAGTAGCTGGAATCCTTGCCCGATACGACTTACTAGCCGTTGCTGTTGTTGATGCGATGAGTCGACTTGTTGGAGTAGTAACAGTTGATGATGTGATTATCCGCCTGACTGAAGGAGCGGACTAATGAAAATAAGAGATGATGCAGTAACAATTCCAGGAAAAGTTAGCCGACCTCTTGGTTCGGGCTCCGACCGAGATACTGTCGGGCGTTGGTCTGAGGCTATTGCGCGAGGAATGGGCGGAGGAAAATTTCTCATCATCCAGACAATTGTCGTTATCGCTTGGATTGCTCTCAACGCCGTAGCAGGCTCTAAAGGGCTATGGGATGAGTACCCTTTCATACTCCTTAACTTGCTCTTCAGTATTGAAGCTGCCTACGCAGCGCCTCTCATTCTCTTAGCTCAACACAGACAAGATGCACGTGACCGAGCGCTTGCCGAGAGAGATAGAGAAGTCAACAACCGTATTCTTTCTGACAGCGAATTTTTGACAAGAGAATTAGCTGCAATCCGACTTCGTTTAGATGATGTTGTAAGCATCTCTGAATTAGAAGCGCTACTCAAGGAAATAACAAACACTGATTCAAGTTCTGAAAATGTGGAATAGTCTTTAAATTTTCTGAAGCTCATTTATTCGCTAACCTATTCATAGGAGAAAAAATGCTCGAAATTCCTAAAATTATTTCCGTCGACGATCATGTTGTTGAACCTCCTGACCTTTGGGTTGAGAGACTTCCATCAAAGTACAAAGATAGAGGCCCAAGAGTTGAAAGAGATCGAGCGATATTTAATTTTGAAGGCGGTATCTTCTCATACGAAAAAGGTGTGAAAGATGGAGAGGAATGCGACTGGTGGATCTACGATGACTTGGTCTACCCATTTCCAAAACTCTCAGCTGCAGTGGGATTTGACAGCCTTGACGTAACACCCGTTACCTTTGATCAGATTCGACCCGGTTGCTGGAAACAAAAGGAACGGCTAGAGGATATGGACGCAAATCATGTAGAAGCGTCAGTGAATTTCCCTAATGTGCTCCCAAGATTCTGCGGTCAAGCTTTCTTAGAACGTCAAGATAAAGAACTTGCTTTGTTATGTGTCAAAGCTTACAACGATTGGATGATTGACGAATGGTGCGCTGGCGAAGGAAAAGGACGCCTGATTCCGATGACAATTGTTCCTCTCTGGGATCCGTTGCTCGCTGCTGAAGAAATAAGGAGATGTGCAGATAAGGGAAGCCATGCCATAGCTTTTACAGAAAACCCGCACCCTCTTGGACTGCCATCAATCCATTCTTCTGATAATCATTGGGACCCTGTTTTCCAAGCCTGCGCTGATACAGAAACCATTTTAAATATGCACATAGGGTCTAGCTCAAAGATGCCAGCGACATCCCCAGACGCCCCCTTTGCTGTTAGCTCAACAATAACGTTTTCAAATGCTATGGGGTCATTCTGCGACTACATTCTTTCTGGGGTCTTTGATAGATTTCCAAACCTTAGAATTGCTTATGCTGAAGGTCAGGTGGGCTGGATGCCATATGTCATTGAACGGATGGATAAACTATGGGAAGAACGAGACAATTCGTCCGATTTTGGGGTCATGCTTCCTAATCGCCCATCCTCATACATAGCTGACCATATTTATGGTTGCATCTTTGATGACGAAGTCGGGTTACTTAATAGAAATTTGATTGGAATGGACCAGATCTGTTTCGAGGTTGATTACCCACACGCCGACTCTACATTTCCTCACACGAAAGACGTAGCTACTTCAATTGTCACAAAAGCGGGCTTAAATGACGAAGAGATATACAAATTAATGAGAGGGAATGCAATCCGGGGTTGGGGTTTAGAGAGATTCGGTATCACGCGATAGCCTACACTGACGACATTATGCAACTCCCCCATTTGCGAAGACAGAAGAGAACTATTGACCTCTCAAGTATTGCGGGTCGCTTCTCGACTGGCGTTGCTTCAATCAACGCCACTGTGGAGCCGAGAGCGGTCTATTGGGATCAGTGGAATGAGGACAACTTGTCCGGAGAGGGACCGCTTTGGATTGCGCTAGGAGACTCACTTACTCAAGGTATAGGCTCTTCAGAACCACAAACTAGCTATGTCCATATCATTCTTAAACGTTTAAAAACAAGAACAGGGAAAGATTGGAGGTTGATTAACCTATCAATGAGCGGTGGACGCTTCCTTGATGTAGCCGAAAGACAGCTTCCGGTAATCGATGATTATCAACTTCAACCTTCGCTTGTTACCACAATCATTGGCAGTAACGACCTTATGTGGAGAAGAGACAAAGAAAGCATTCTGAACGATGCAAAACGCACAGTTAATTCTCTGCCGCCCGAAAGTTTCCTCAGTAAAGTTTCAGCATCGCGACCTCGGAAAGGTAAGCGCGCGATGGTTTCATCAGCTATCAACCATCTCGCTCCCATTAGAGGTATCCATCTTTTCAACGCGTGGGATTGGCCTACTGGAGAGGGAATGTGGGCTGAGGATCGGTTTCACCCTAACGACGAAGCATATAAATATATAGCAAATAACCTTTGGACTAGTCTTGTAAAAAATCTGCTTTTATAAATCAATCAAAATAATCATCACCACGACGCTGACGTTTTAGTTTCCCGCGTTTTCTTTTGTCATCCACGCGCTTTTTCTTTTTCGATGCGCTTGGCTTTGACGGAACTCTCTTGGGTTCCGTTTTAAGATTTCTCTCCACAAGTGATATCAATTTCTCTAGCGCTAAGTCCTTATTCCGCTTTTGAGAACGGTATTGAGATACCACTATTCGCACTTTGGGACCGAGTCGCTGAACAAGCAGTTCCTTGTCCATTTCAGAAAACGAAACCGTGTCGGTGATACTCCATGTTAACTCAACCCGAGTATTGACTTTATTTGAATGTTGCCCGCCGGGACCACCGGATTTTGTATACCGAAATGAAAGTTCATTACGGTCTATATCTAATGACCTCCGGTTCATAGATACAGAATAGAGCAGTTCGTATCATGCTTTCGCTTCTTTATTTATTAACTGACCTTTAAATCATCATTCATCTTTCATTCACATAAAGGAGTGGGCAGAACGTCTAAGGTCAACGTATGAGAATTTTCGTAACAAATGATGATGGAATTGACTCCATAGGCCTCCATATCCTTGCCAGATCGATGCTTCCGTTCGGCGAAGTTGTTATTGGAGCTCCTGATACTGAATATTCGGGTGCTTCATCTAGCTTTGGGGCATTGCACTTAATTAAACCTGAACTGCATAAAGCATTCGTTGAAGGGATAGATGAAGCATGGGCAATAACTGGTCCACCTGCTCTTTGTGTTATGTTCGCTAGACTGGGGGCATTCGGAGGCCCATTTGATCTTGTAGTTTCAGGAATAAATCCCGGCGCTAATGTAGGACGCTCTGTTTACCACTCTGGAACGATAGGTGCTTGCCTTACCGCACGAAACGGAGGAATCACTGGAGTTGCTGTTAGCCAAGCTGTGGATGAGGGTGGTTATATGGGGCAAGGAATAGAGGAAATGCTACGAAATCAAAAATGGGATAGCGCCGCTGAAATTGCAGCCTTGGCGGTAAAGGAAATGTGTACGAATCTTCCAAAGGAGGCATCTGTATTAAATATTAATGTGCCAAATATGGATGTTTCTGAGATGAAGGGGTGGGCACAAACTAGTGTCGGGACAGACCTTATACGCCAAATGACAGAAGTGGATATTGAGCCGAAAATAGGGCACGAGGGTGCTTTCCACCTAAATCTGAAATGGGGTGAGCGCATAACCCCTTCTTCTATAGATAATGATGTTGGCGCAGTCGCAAATGGGTACGTTTCAGTTTCTTGGCTTAGTCGTCTCATGTCTCAAGAACCTCCGAGTGAAAGCTCAGTGGAGAGTAGATTAGATTCCGTTTTTGCAAATTAGTACCCTTATGAGAACTAATTCGTGTTAGTGCAATGCTCAACAAAGTGATATTGTCTGATTCAACGATTGGAGAGATCTTTGAAAGTAGCAATCCTGTATCAGTCATTACGCGGAGGGACAAAGAAATTAGCTGAAAGTTTGGGAGCAAATTTCCAAAGCAAAGGTTCCTCAGTTGGGGTTTTCCCGATCACTAATTACGACGCTCAATTTGTACTTGACGCAGACCTAATAGTCATAGGAACTTGGACTGATGGGCTTTTCGGTTTGGGAGCACGCCCTGGTCAAATAGGGAAGCTGAACACGCTACGGGACATCGCTCACAAAGATGTAGCTCTCTTTGTTACTTATGAAATCAGTCCTGATAAGTCACTAAATGGTCTACATGAATGGGCGCATGACCGCTCCGCTAACGTAGTGGCCTCAGCAGGTTTTAAAGTGCGAGGACCTTTCAGGAAGAATATTGAAGGGGAAATTAAAATGTTTGTAGAAAACTCTCTGAATCTAGTTGATCAGAACTGAACCGCACTCCTTGTAATCGCAGATTTAAAAGATCAGATCATATGAGATCATTGAAGAAATTTTCAACTTTATGACAATTAAGGATGCCAAAGAGCTGGGACCTGAGGACTTCGTCTGGGACTACTTCTGCAGGAGCCCAGAGGACTCAATGACTGCAAGAGTTAAAGCCGCTAGTGCAGCTGGCTTTAGCGGAATTGGAATGCATTTGGGAGCTTGGATGAAGTTAACAGAAAATCCAGACCTTATAGATGAGCTTGAGCATACGTTAAATCAATACAACATGGCTTTAGCGAATATAGAAACTTTACGAGGCTGGGCAACTCCAGCATCTCCTTCTGAAAAGTGTCTCATGCAAGAAGACATGGTTTGGGAAATCACGAAACGATTTCAATGTCGCTACGTTCAAGTGATCGGAAATTACACGGGGACAATTGAGGAAGCAGCGAAAGGGTTTGGGAGCCTTTGTGACCGAGCATCCGAATATGGTCTTCTTGTTGGACTTGAACCCGTTCCGGAAATGACCAACATAGATAATTTGAATGTTGGAGTAGAAATAATAGAAAGGGCAGATAGGGAAAACGGTGGCATCTGTTTTGACAGTTGGCATTTGACCAGGTCAACTAATCAAGTTTCTGATATAGCAAAAATTCCCAGCGGAAAGATCTTTGCGACGCAATGGAATGATGGCCCACTCAACAAAACATTTGACGACTATTACACTGATACGTTAAGTACAAGGGTCCCGCCCGGGCAGGGTGAATTTCAATTAGCTTCAATGATGGAAGCTATCCAAGAACTTGATTGTCAGGCACCAATTGGGCTTGAGGTGCCTTCAACTGACCTTTGGGCCGTACCAATTGAAGAAGCTGCTGAAGTAGCGATGAGCGCTATGCGGGAACTCTTGAGTAAGTCAAAAACTACCTGACGTGCATTGTGCTTGAAATAAAAGCGCGGGTACTCTTTAACTAGCAAATATGCGAGGGGGAACATGCCTAAATTACTTGACGATATTGTTTCTACAAAGGGTAGCGAAATAGCTATCGCCGATGAATTTGGCTCGACTACTTGGAGCCAATTTGACGAACGGGTTCGTCGCTTAATAAACGGACTGAAGGACCATGGAGTCGGCCCCGGAGACACAATCGCAATGATGATGGGAAACAGAAGAGAATGTTTTGAAATTTTTCAAGCGTCCGCTCATCTTGGTGTCACTTATGTCCCTGTAAATTGGCATTGGGTTGCAGACGAGCTTGCTTATATTCTTGAAGATGCTGATGTCAAAGTCCTCTTGGTGGGAAGTCGTTTTACCGATGTTGCCATTGAAGCGCTTTCCGATGCTCGGTCCCAAAACGTTCAGCTCTCTTTGATAGTTGGAGGGGAAAGTGAGACTTTAACCGACTACGAAGAATTCCTTTCAAGTTCTTCAACTGATGATTTACCGGATGACCAACAGTTGCTCGGAGGACCCATGTTCTATACGTCTGGGACAACGGGAAGACCTAAAGGTGTTCGAGGGTCGTTGTCGGGTGGAGGAACTATACCAACTGAAGTCATGCAGCTTATTGGAGGAAGCATGGCAAGCTATGTTCCAGCAAACGGCAGATCTTTACTCGTTGGTCCTGTTTATCATTCTGCGCAGTGGGCATTTACCTTCATGCCGATGATCAACGGATCATCAGTCATAATGCGACATAAGTTTGATGGCGCAGAGACCGTAAAACTTATTGATTCTGAAAAGATAACTAATATTCATCTAGTGCCAACCCAATTCAAGAGAATGCTTGATGCCCCAGATTCTGTCAAGAAGGGGTTTACTGGAGATTCTCTAGAGTCTGTTTGGCACGGAGCTGCTCCTTGTCCAGCAGCTTGGAAACGTTCAATGCTTGAATGGTTTGGCCCTAAGGTACATGAATATTACGGATCAACAGAAGGAGCATTTATCTCTACGATCAAAGCGGAGGATTGGTTGAATAAAGGGGGTTCTGTTGGTAAACCATTAGAGACTGTTGAAGTTCTTGTTGTTGACGATGACGGTAACCGACTGACTGAACCCAACTCCTCGGGGACATTATATTTTAGGAATTTAATGGGAACAGATTTTGAATATCATAAAGCTCCGGAGAAGACAGCGGAAGCTCACCTTGAGCCTGGGGTATTTACAACTGGTGATATTGGTTTCCTTGATGAAGATGGATATTTATGGCTTTCGGATAGAAAAATAGACATGATTATCTCTGGCGGTGTGAATATCTACCCAGCAGAAATTGAGGCTGTGATAGCTGAACACGATGGCATTGCGGACGTGTCGGTGATTGGTGTTCCAAATGAAGAGTTTGGAGAGGAAGTCAAAGCTATCGTCGAGTGTTCAGATGGCTACACAGGAGATGTAGAATTCATCCGAGAGATATTGCAATTGTGTAACACCAAATTAGCAGGATATAAGCGACCTAAATCTGTTGATTTCATTGATCAATTGCCTCGGACAGGTACTGGAAAAATCCTCAAACGAACGCTTCGCGAACCCTATTGGGAAGGGCACGAGAGGCAAATCTAGGTTAAGCATTTGTGATGGAACGCAACCAGAAACTATATCTTCAGGACAGTTTTGCGATCAGCAATGAAACTGTCGAAGATGCTAGGGGACAGATCGGAAATGCTGACTTAGTAGATCACTCCAGACGACTTCATAAAAGGCTATGGAACGTCGCCGAAGGTGTTTGGTGCTTCGTTGGAAATGGTTTATCAAACCAAACATTTATTGAAGGACCTGAAGGTCTGATTGCGATTGACACTGGTGAGTGCACTGAGGAGATGACCGAAGCTTTGGTTGCGATACGCAAAGAGACGCAAGCTCCTATTGCTGCAGTTATTTATACCCATTTCCACTATGTAGCTGGAACGAAAGCAATTTTCGCAAGCGAAAAGCGAGATGATATTCCTATATGGGGTCATGAACGAATTACTATGAACAGAAGAAGTTACGGCACGGAACTCAGTGCAGTCGCTTCAAGAGGTTTAATTCACCAATTTGGCATTGCGCTTCCTGAATCCGGGATTGATTCCGTCATCAACGTGGGTCTAGGTCTCTCCTACAGAAACCCAGAACACGCTCCATTTACACCTGGGTTTATTGAGCCAAACCAAACATTCACCAAGCCACTTACCGTTCAAATTGCTGGATTGGAAGTTCACATGTCACCTGCCCCGTCAGATGCAGATGATTCAATAACAATATGGTTTCCTGATCTTGGAGTCTGTGTCAATAATTTGATTTGGCCAGTCCTGTTCAATGTTTTCGCAATCAGAGGCGAAGAGTACCGAGATCCGCGTATTCTATTGACAGGTATCGACTACATCCTTTCTCTTTCCCCAGAAGTAGTCATAGGCACTCACGGCCCACCAATAATAGGAACTGATCGCTCTAAAGCCGAGATCACTAGATACCGCGACCGGATCCAGTTTCTTTGGGATCAAACAGTTCGGGGAATTAATAAGGGAATGAACCTTGAGCAGTTAACACAATTCGTGCAACTCCCAACATCTGAAGAAGAGTCCTACCTAACACGTCAGTTCTATGGTTTAGCAGAGCACCACGTACGGCAAATACACAACGGGCTTCGGGGCTGGTTTGATGGGAGTCCAGCAAAATTATTTCCAGAGAATCCATCAGCTAGGGCAAAAAAGCTCATAAATGGCTTTGGAGGCGTTGAAAAGGCTCAAGCAATCGCTGATGAAGCATTTGCGGAAGGAGACCTGCGATGGGCCATTGAACTATCAAGCGTTCTATTGGAGTACCACCTCAGTTTCGAAAGCAATAATGAGGATGCTATCGAAAGAGATTCTAAGCTTTTAGCTAATTGTTTACGAACAGTCGCCCAAAAGACAACAGCTGCAAATATCCGTAACTGGTGCCTCACATATGCTCTTGAATTAGAGGGGCTACTGAACCTTGAACGTCACCGCAAACACAGGTTCTCTCGCTCTGTTGTCATGGCAAATCCCCCTTCTTCAACTGTCCATGCCCTGAGAGTTCTCTTAGATCCCAATCTAGCCATAGATTATGAACAAGAACTTAGATGGGAATTTGAAAATGGAGAAACTACAGGGGTGCTGATACGAAATCAGGTTGCTATTCCTACTGACGGGAAAGATGCACACCTAGCAATACGCTTATCCATCGAGACTTGGGCCGATTTGCTTTCCGGCACCTTAACCTTGTCAGATAGTTTGATCTCAAAAATTTCAACCTCTAACACCAGCGAAGAAATAACTAAGTTCCTATCACATTTTGATCTCCCTTCACTCACTCAATGAAACATTTACCTTCCACCTCACCAAAATTCCAAGGAAAAATAGGGCGGTTTATTGAGGATTCGGAAGCAGCACCCTTAGAAAAGAAACAACTTCCAGATTCCGCACCTAATGTAATTCTGATAATGCTTGACGATGTTGGATTTGGAAGCGCTGCTACCTTTGGTGGCCCTATCGAAATGCCAGCAGTGTCAGAGATAGCCGAAACTGGAATTTCTTATAATCAATTTCATACAACGGCTCTGTGCTCACCTACCAGAGCTTCCTTACTTACAGGGCGTAACCACCATTCAGTTCATATGGGCGGAATTGCCGAGGTAGCGAACAGTTTTCCTGGATATGACAGCGTCATACCTGCTGAGTCTGCAACAGTTGCGAAAATATTGAAGGAGCATGGTTACTCAACGAGCTGTTTCGGGAAATGGCACATTACACCTACATGGGAGAAGGGACCCGCTGGACCTTTCGATCGATGGCCCACTGGCATGGGTTTCGATAGATTCTACGGGATTCTGGGCGGTGAAGCTTCCCAGTGGGAGCCCGCTGCGTATGACCAAACTACGCCTATTCAACCTCACATAGGAAAAGAGGATTACCACTTAAGCGAGGACTTAGCTGACCAAGCAATTA